>CAYZPI010000121.1:0-8375 GCA_964480085.1 uncultured Bacteroides sp.
TAAAATGTGACTGGTCGGCGTATCCGCATGAATAGGCTATGTCAGCAAAATCGTTGTTGCCATTCTGCATGAGCCATAGCGATTTTTGAAAACGAGCCACGGAAGAATATTCCTTTGGCTTCATTCCTACAGCATTGAAAAACACCCGCTCAAACTGTTTCCGGCTGAGGCAAGCGAGTTGTGCCATATTCTCCACACTGATGGCATTATCAAGGAATAAATGTTTCAGTGAAATACCCACTCTTTTGAAATTAAAAATCCCAGACTCCGCCAATCTTAACAATAGGCCCTTCTCAATTAGTTTGATAGCCTCAATCGAATCTTCAGCATTAAGCACCTCATCGGCAAGGATATTCAGCCTATTGTCACCAAGTGAATAACCGTCAATCTCCTGATTGTAGAATGTCGATACCGGAATATTGAACATAGTACCGATTGCATGAGGATAGAACACTACGACAATGGTTTCAACATCACCCGAACATTGAATCCTTGCCGGGAAATTGACCTGACCGCTTATGGAGAATATTGCTTGTTCAGCCACCAATTCCGGAATATAAAACCGACTGCGACGATGAAAAATCAATTGCGGACACCCGATTGGAAAGGAAAGGGCATCAATATTTTCATTAGTATTTAGAATCCAATAGTAGCGGATAAATGGCTGTAGTCTCAAGCTTGGTCTGTGAAAGTCAATCCTCATCACCAGATGTCCTATCGGCCTTATCCTTGTAGAGGGCAATTGTGGTGTCGACTACACAAAAATCATATTTTTTGTAGTCGCATGCCCATCCTTTTTGCATATCGCTCTGTTCGTCCAATTTATTCCACGGACATAAGCAATTGTGTCTCATCGTACGTTCATCACAGCTTGTGCCACTATCATTGAATTCATACCCCATGAGTTCGTGCGCCGCATTCCAGCGGAGATGCTCAAGTTGGGCGAGATGAAATATGATTTCATTTTCTCTGGTGGACAGTCCCGGATAATATATCTGTGTCTGTGCTCCGGTCACATTCACTGAGCCGTCTGCGTTGAAATATCTTTGATAGAATTTGCTCCAATCGATTGGCGTGGCCTCTTCCATGGCCAGATCCTCCATTGCTTTTTGGAGAAGAATCATTTTTGTTCCGGCATGGAGTGCATTGGCTCTATCCTGTGACTCCTGTCGGCGCAGCTTTCGAAGTTTTTCAATGTTGGGAGTTCCCGTTTCTGTAAGTTGCTTATGCCGTTCGTCCCAGGTGTTTCCTTCACCCGTGAGCATGCGGTTTTTCTCATGGAATAGCTTCCCTTCCTCAATCAGACGGTCGCTCACCACCATATTGTATGTGTACGTTTTCTCAGGCTGACCGAAGATCTGTATCACAGGGACATTCTTTTCACCTTCGCCATATCCATAGTTGTAGTGGTCGGCAATCTTCTGGATACCCTCTACTTTATTACTGTCGGTGCAGCGCACGAATATGCGCAGATCTGAAACATCCTCACGCTTTCTTCGGATAAGACTGAACAGTCTCGTGGCTAAGGAAATAGCCTCATCGTTATTCCCAATGGAGATAATGATGTAATTGACTGTCTGAAGAAAATTGTCCTTTAAGATTACGGAGGTGTAAAATTCCTGACTGTGGTAATCAACCGCCTCAAATCTTATCGTGTTTTCCTCATATTTCCCAGCATCGTTATCATATTTGAAAATCCCAGGCATAGCTGACATAAAAGTGCCTTTTATATCATCAAGGTACTTATCTACTATAACACATTCGAATGGACTCCGCCTATTGGGATCCTTGGCGTCGACGAAAGCGCCGAACTCATATAAGAATTTGAAGGCATCGCGTCCTATCTCGCCAAACCCCACAATCAGGGCCTTAAGCGGAGATTCAACTGTAGCAAGGTCTTTCTTAGAAGTCTTGACTACATTGACCGGATGACATTGCGGGTCGATTTTCAGCCATTCTACCGCTATATGTGATGAATCGACAATATTGATATTCAGGTGCTTCTTCAATGCTACATTTTCCACAACGCGGTTCGGCCCGTTGTATCTGGCATGACAATATATTCTGTGGTAGAGATATTTGTTCCTGGCAGCCGACATTATTGTAGTGTCCTTGGCTAAGGTGATGATATTGCGGATGTTCAGTTCTTCGTCCTCACCCATAAAGAAAATATGCAGCTGTGGACTGTCGGTAGCATAAAGTCGACGGATGAATTTTTTTATCTTGGATAAACCGAGGTATTCGAACGCATCAAAATCTTCTCTGGAAGTCACCTCTTCGTCAATTTCATCAAGTCGTTGACTTGCCACCGCTACATGTGCGCCAATTTTCTCTGCTGTCCTGAACACTTTCTGTTTGTGGGTTATAAGCCCGATGATTCCTTCCATCCCGTCATCGTCGTCTTCCTCGATATTGGCCTCATCGATGATTATCGCGACAGCCATAGGGTCGTTCTTTACGATGTCCTTTATCAAAATCTCCGATGGCTCGCTGTTGCCGAAAAAGAGGTATAGATGATTTCTGTTGTTGTCGATTTTTGTTGCATAGTTAAGTCGGTAATAGGCATGGAGGCGGGAATACACCATTCCTGCGAGCACTGAGACCGTGCAGGCAAAAGAAATTATAGCCTCAATCGCCAGCCATCCTTTCAACCCGGCATGACCGTCGAGCCTGTCGAGAATATTTGTATCCACATCAAGCATGAATAGGTCGAGCGAGCATATAAAGGAACGGAATAGATATTCAGGGTTGGAAAATTCCACGGGATGACCAAGCTCTTGAGTCAGCATCGGGTCGTGTCCAATCGTGTAGAATACATATAGATATAACAAAGTGCCCAATATAAGCAAGAAGCCCATAAAGGTAGCCATAAATCTCAATGAAAAATCTTTGGCGTATAGTTTTTTCCTGGATTTCTTGACCTGGGAAATGAGTGAGAATAACAATATGAGACCTCCGGCCGAAAGAGTTCCGACTGTCAACCAGAAACCGAAAATTCCACTCACTGAAATAAGTGATATAAAGAGGGCGACCCCAATCAAAATCAACCCTCCTTTAAGATATGTCGACTGTTTCACTTGCATTATTCTAATTTGGAAATATTACTTTATGCAAAGTTACAAAAATTATTGATGTATATTAATATATCAAAATTTTTTAGTAATTTTGAAGCCTAAAAGATGCGATATTATGCATAACGACTACGACAGAATCATCCAGCAGCGTGCCGACCATGTATTCGATGTAATGGCAAAGCGTGTTTCATCCGAGGATATGGCACGAATCCATGCTGCTTTCGAGTTGGCACGTCAGGCCCATGCCTCCCAGAAACGTAAGACGGGCGAACCTTATATCCTTCATCCTATAGCAGTGGCAAACATTGCAGCACAGGAACTTATGCTCGATGCAAATTCTGTGATAGCCTGCTTTCTGCACGATGTGGTGGAGGATACGGACTACACCCTTGAGGATATCCGCTCCCGCTTCGGGGAAGATGTGGCGTATCTGGTGAATATTGTCACCAAAAAGCCATCTCATAATTACGAGCTCTCCAAGCAACTTGACAACTACAGGCAGTTGCTTGGATCCATGGAGTACGATATCCGGGCTGTGCTCGTGAAGCTTGCCGACCGCCTTCACAATATGCGCACTCTTGCCTCCATGAAGCCGGAAAAACAGATGAAGATTGCCGGAGAGACTGATTATTTCTACGCTCCGCTCGCCAACCGTCTCGGACTTTATAACGTAAAGACCGAGCTCGAGAACCTGTCGTTCAAATTCCGCTGCCCCGAGGAGTTCAAGGAGATCTCAGAGTTGCTCCGGCAGCATATTGAGGCCAATAAGGAAAATCTTGAGACATTCCGTAGCCAGATCGAGCAAACCCTCCTTGATGCCGGAATAAAGGCGCGTGTCTATGTTGACTATCGCCACCCGTATAGCCTCTGGCGCAAGATGCATAAGTTTGGCGATGATTTCAACCACTTGAAATACCGTCATTTCGTGGAGGTTGTGTTCGACGAGAAGCAATCGTCGTTGAGCGAGAAGGCGATGGCAATGAAAATCTACTGTATCCTCACTGACCGCTTCCGTGAGAAACACTGCAGCATGACCAACTACATCGACTCGCCGAAGGAGAACGGGTATCAGAGTATCCACGTGAAGCTTCTGCCTGATTTCGGCAGGTGGCAGGAGGTGCATATCAGCAGCGAGGCCATGATACGTCAGTCGCAGCTCGGATGTATGGTCGACCGTGATGAAGACGGTGTCCGTCAGTGGATAGAGAAATTCAGGAATGTACTCCGCGACACTCTTGGAAGCAAGAAACGCAACGAACGCTACATGGAGGACATCGTCACCACTTTCTACAACGATGACATTCAGGTCTTCACTCCCAAAGGCATGAAGGTGATCCTGCCACAGAAAGCCACCGTGATTGATTTCGCTTACGAGGTGCATACACATCTCGGCGACCACGCCAAGTACGCCCGAATCAACAATTGGCTCGAACCGATCGACACCACGCTCCGCCGTGGCGATGTCATAGAGGTGTTTACTGATCCTCAATCTCATCCCGAGCCGGACTGGATGGATTTCGCCCACACGTTCAAGGCCAGGAAATCGATCAGACGCTATCTTGAGTCGGTCCCGAAACCTAAATACTGCCGATGTCCAGAATGTCAGCCTATTCCGGGTGAGGAAGTCATTGGAATCAGTAAACATTCCGATCCGAAATTCATCACAGTGCATAAGCGCGATTGCCGCAAGGCCATCAGCCTGGCATCATCATACGGCGATGATGTAGTGCCGGTGAATTTCGAGTCCGACGACACCTTGTATCCCGTCACGCTGTGGATACGGTGCATCGACCGCAGCCATCTCTTCGTAGATCTTGTCGACTGTATCACCAACACGTTCCATCTCTCAATGGAGTCGTTCAACACCAAGACCGACCATAATATTGTGGTCTGCATCATTCGGTTCGGTGTCCATTCCTTCACCGAGCTTCGTACAATCATCAACCATATATCCACCATTAGCGGTGTCGACGAGGTCCGTCGGATCGACGACAACGCCTGATCATAAATTTGTCATTGGGTGTTATCGGAAAAATCATTATCTTTGCAAAGTAAACATTTTATTAAATGAAAAAATATCTGTTAATAATATCAGCGGCATTAAGCTGTCATCTTGCCATGGGACAATCATTGGAGAAAATGAACTGGTTCAACGAACCGGACAATTGGGAGATCAAGGGAAAAAGCCTCGTTATGGATGTCACGCCTAAAAGCGACTATTGGCGTATATCGCATTATGGATTCACGGTTGACGATGCACCTTTCTATTATGCTGAATATGGCGGGGAATTTGAAGCTAAAGTAAAAATATCCGGCGATTATAAGGTGAGGTTCGACCAAGCCGGAATGATGATCCGTATTGATCATGAGAACTATATCAAGACGGGAATAGAATTTGTCGACGGCAAGTATAACCTCAGCACTGTGGTGACACACAAAACCTCAGATTGGAGCGTGATAGCCCTCGACCGCCCCGTGGAATCCATCTGGATCAAGGCGGTGCGCCGTCGCGATGCCGTGGAGATCTTCTATTCCTTCGACGACAAGGAATATGTGATGATGCGTAATGCATGGCTTGAGGCAAACCATCCTGTGAGGATCGGCATGTTTGCCGCTTGTCCCGACGGTGACGGATTCAAGGTTACGTTCTCCGACTTTAAGGTGACACATCTTCCTGATGCTGTCCGCACCGAGTGGCTTGAAAAGAATGCCGAGTGACAGCCGGAACACAACTTTCAATTAATATTTTATATGTATCGCTGCTAAAAATTATGAATTATGGCTCAGGAAATCCGACATAGAAGATTGCATGCTTTTTTTGAAAGCAAGGTGCTTAACACCCTTTCGATAGTGATTACTGCATCGTTGTCGATGGTGGGATTTACGCGGACATTGACTCTTCCACTGTTGTGCGCTGCAATCGCGTTCGTTATTTTTGTAAGTTACTCCCTGTGGGTATGGATCAAGAAGCCCAGTCAAATTGTCATCAACAATCTGATTTCTAATTTGAGTTTTGTTTTCTCTCTTTATTTCATTGTCGTAGTATTCATAATGCCTGCCAATCCTTGGTGGTTCGCAGTCCCGTTGTTGAGCGCGATAGTCTTGTTGTCCGTCAGTTTGATTAAGCCTGCTGACCGGGTGTTTGATATTTGACTCCGGATCTTCTCAATTGTCTTTTTATATTCTTCCGTGTCGTGCGCAGACCGCTCATCAGTCCCGGAGAAAGGCTTTGCGTCTCCAGCATATCGAGATAGCGTGTCAGCTCTTCGGTCAGCTCCGGATAATGCTTGCACATCTCCCAGGCGCAGTACATCGAGAAACACCGTATTGCATAAGTCTCACATTCCGAATTGATTTTTGAAAGGCAATAGTCAAGAAAATCAGTTCGGATTGTCTCCGGATTGTAGGTTTGTCCCTTTAGAAGCTGTAGAAACATCCTTTTCCTTCCGGTATGGTTCTCAATCAGTAGCATATCCACGAGTTCGTCCTGTAGCGAATTCAGCCATTCCGCATCCGTGTCCATCATGTGGGTCATGCACCATAGCGCGTTGGTGCCGATTCTGCCCTTCGAGGATTTCACAAGATTGTAGAGATACATCTTTCGCTCGGAGGTGCTCGCCCACCGGACAACCTCGCTTATTTCCGGCATGTTTATCCTGGATGCCAGAATTGTCTCAATATCATGTCTTGATTCTATCATTCTGCAAAAATATTATTTTTTTACGGTCAATTCAAAAAAAATCTCTTTCTTTGTTTAAAAAACCTTGATTTTGGTGTAATATATATAGAGATGGCAATAATATTGTTAGGAATACGTGTCAAAGGCACGTCCCTACATCAGAGGTAGAACTTTAATAATATAGAGAATAAGAATATGAAGAGACTAATCATTACTGCGATCCTTGGCGGTGCCGTAATAACCGGGCAAGCCCAGGAGCATCTGCCAAGCCTTAAATACTCGAAGGAGCCTGCCGTGCTGCAGGGGTGTGTGATCAACGAGGGTGATCAAAAGGCTGAGTATTTTAAGGTGGTATTTAGTAAGAAATATCACTCCGGTACGGGCGATGCCAGAATTGTGGAAAAAGCGGTGTTGGATGACAATGGATGCTGTAGCAGGAGTCTCCCGACAGGCACGACGGTGGATTGCAGGGTTATGGTTACCAAAGACCGTGATTTTACCTGCTATGTAGTGCCCGGGGATGTGACATCATTCACGCTCGATTTCGGTAAGCTGAGGACTCATGGCATGGCGGCGGCCTTGACCTTCGACGGACCGTTGGCTGATTTCAATCATGATCTGGTGTATGCCTGCGAAAAAGGATTCGACCCACAAGCCATATACCGCGGCATAAATATGAAGGCAAATGCCGGAGATCTTGCCCCGGAGCTGCCGGAGGTCAGCGAAAACGGATATTTCCAATATCTTGATTCCACCTACCGCCATATCAATGATATGATTGACTCCGATACTGTGATCGGCAATGCATACCGGGAATATGCAAAGGCTGTCAATCATTATAAGTATGTGTCAGCCATGGATTATTGTGCCTATTCAATACGGTATGCGGGTATTAAAACTGAAGAGGATTTCGCGGCACACTATGAACGTCTTGGCCGGCGTGTTGAGGGTCTCATTAAGGAGGAAAACTGGGATTCGCCTGTGCTGAGTTATGTAATGTGGCACAAGCCGGATCTTTCGGTTCCCGATGCTGTTGCGCCTCTTGTGAAGCTGCCTGATGATTACAAGCAGTGTTATCTGGCTACGAAGTATATGGTGCAGATAGGCAAGGATTCGCAGTTGCTCTCCGCTGAGCAGATCGACAGCGTGAAGGTCTTTCTGCCCGAACTCGGACAGGATGTGCTCGACTACAACGCCCAGCTTGAGAAGCAACTGGAATTTATCAGCGAGGAAGGGCTTTCAAGGATATGCAGTTTGCCCGACGAAAAAATTCATTCCGGGGATGTCCTTTCAGCTATACTTGAGCCATACCGCGGCCAACCCGTATTGGTTGACCTGTGGGAGACTACCTGCGGTCCATGCCGGATGGCGTTCAAGGAGTTGCATGAAAAGAAGAAAGAGCTTTCCGGCAAGATACATTTCGTGAACATCGCCAGCGAGGACTCCGACCTCTCCACATGGGAGCGTCTCGCATCTAATTTCATAGGCGACCATTATCGGCTGACAAAAGAGCAGCTTCAGGCTCTCCACAGTCAGCTCCCGTGCGACACCAATGGCGTGCCCCTGTGGGTGGTGGTCAATCCCGATGGAAGCATCCACCATACTTTCTCCGGTTGGGGTGG
>CAYZPI010000122.1:0-8330 GCA_964480085.1 uncultured Bacteroides sp.
TCCTTGCCGTAGCTGCCGGCCTCGCGGCGGAAGCATGCGGAGTAGGCGCAGTTCTTTATGGGCAATTTATCACCGGGGATGATCACGTCGCGGTAAAGGTTGGTCACAGGCACCTCGGCCGTGGGGATAAGGTAGAGGTTGTCGAGGTTGCAATGATACATCTGGCCCTCCTTGTCGGGAAGCTGGCCCGTGCCGTAGCCCGATGCCTCGTTCACTACGTATGGCGGCTGGATCTCGGTATAGCCCGCGGCTGATGCCTCGTCGAGGAAGAACTGGATGAGGGCGCGCTGCAGCTTGGCGCCCTTGCCTGTGTACACCGGGAATCCGGCACCGGTGATCTTCACGCCAAGGTCGAAATCGATCAGGTTGTATTTCTTGGCAAGGTCCCAGTGAGGCAGTGCGTCGGCGGGGAGGTCCGGCATCACTCCTCCGGTCTTCTCCACCACATTATCCTCTGCGGAGCGGCCTTCGGGCACCTGGTCGCATGGAATGTTGGGCACGGTGAGCAGGATGTCGCGTATCTCGTCCTCAATGCTTGAGAGATTGATCTCGGTGTCCTTCTCACTCTGCTTCAATTCTGCCACACGGTCCTTTATCTCCTGTGCCTTGTCCTTCTCGCCAGCCTTCATCAGTTTGCCGATCTCGGCGGCAAGCTTGTTGAGCTCGGCGCGGCGGTTGTCGTTCTCAAGCTGCAGCTGACGGCGCTTTGCGTCAAGCTCCAGCACCTTCCCGATAGCCTCGCGGCCATCGAACAGCTTCACTGCGAGGCGTGCTATGATTCTCTCGGGATTTTCCTTTATCTGCTGTATTGTAAGCATTGCTGAGTGGTATGAATTAGTTCAGAAGTTCCTTTACTTTGGCGGAGATGGCCTTTCCGTCGGCGCGTCCGGCAAGACGCTTTGTAGCCACACCCATCACCTTGCCCATCTCCTTGGGCGAAGAGGCACCTACCTCTGCGATTATGGCCTTCAACTCGGCCCCCAGCTCCTCAGGCGTCAGGGTCTTGGGCAGGAATTCCTCGATCACGGTCAGTTCGGCAAGTTCGCCTGCGGCGAGGTCATCGCGACCATTGTCCTTGTAGATCTGAGCGCTATCCTTGCGCTGCTTGGCCATCCTCACCAGAATAGCGAGAGCCTTGTCCTCGGGCAGCTCATTGTTGGCCCCCGGAGCGGTCTTTGCCTCCAGGAACTCCTTCTTGATGCCTTTCAGTGCTTCGAGACGCTCTTTGTCACGGGCCTTCATGGCCTGTTTCATCGCCTCGTTGACAGTTTCAAAAAAATCCATATTGTTGTGCTTTATATTGTTTCCAAACCGCAAAAGTACGAAAAAACGATGAAAAAAGAATAATGAATAATGAAAAATCCCGGATCAGCGCATGAAATCAGACCAAATTTGAGTTAACTCCGCTGGAGGTACGCGCTCCAGAAAGTATCCCCGCTTTGAAGAATCATTATCGAATGAATATAAATATAATTGGTTGGGCCGGCGAAAACATCCATGCGCCTGGCTGCATTCACAATCCGTTATTCATTGTTCAGTGTGAACCAGAAGGTGGCACCCTTGCCCGGGCCGTCGGAGTTGACACCGATGGAGCCTCCCATCTTTTCGATGATTTTCTTGCAGATGGGCAATCCTAAGCCTGTGCCGGGCACAAAGGGATCGTCCTTGAAAAAGCGGTCGAACACCTTGCCGATGATATCTGCCGAAATGCCCTTGCCCGAGTCCTTTACATAGAAATAAAGGCCTCCGGATTTGAGAAGATCATAGCCCATGATTATCGTGCCTTTCGACGTGAACTTGCAGGCATTATCCACCAGTTGGCCGAACACCTGCCTAAGACGCACCGGATCAACGCTCACCACACAATCGGAGGCACCCGGATCGAAACTGAGTGTCACACCTTTGGCAACCTTTCCGGCATACTCGTCCCTCATATCGCGCATCAGGGCGTTGATATCCGTGTAGGCATAATTGAGATCCACCATGTTGGCCTCAATCTTCGCCATGTCCATCACATCATCGATCAGAGCCAGCAATTGACGGGAGTTGCGTTTGATGATGTTGCAGAATTTCACCCGTTCTTCCTTGTCCTCAGCCTGCGTCAACACATCTGAGAATCCCAGGATTGCATTGAGCGGTGTGCGTATCTCATGACTTATATTGGACAGAAAACTCGATTTCAGGGCATCCGACTCCTCAGCCCGCTCAAGCGCCTCAGCCATCTGCATCTCACGCCGCTTGCGCTTGGTTATATCATGCAGCGAGCCAATCAGCTTCACCGGACGCCCGTATTTGTCGAATTTCTCTATCGAGCCTGATATCTCCATCCATACGTCATAGTCAACGGAATCCTGGCGCTTCTTTTGGCGGTACTCGAATTCGAAGCGGGCTCCGTCCTGCGGAGTGCGGTCGTAGATGAGTTCGGTGAATAGATGGCGGTCGTCGGGATGCACCAGTTCCAGACGTGAGTTGAAATCCAGGATCTCATGGCGCCGAGTGTCGGTGTCGCCCACACGCACATAGCGGTCGTAGACCACTTTCCCTGCAGAGATGTCGAACGTGAAGGGATCCCTTCTCGCCGACTCCAGCGTCACATCCAGACGCCGGGCGAGCGAACGCTGCATCCTCTCTATATGATGGAGATTGGTGTAGTCAAGAGCGAACACATCTATTATCTTAGCCCCCCGTGAGGAGTCGAGATTGGAGTCGACGGCAAGGCGCAGGATGAACGTAAAGAAGGTGTCGGTGGCAGTGAAATGATACTGGAATGTCACCGGTTCGCCCGTCTGGAGCAGCTCCTTCACCTTCGGCAGAATGAAATCGGCCGGAAAAAGAAGCGACGGACTGCCTTCTATCCTGTTGGACTCGACAATGAGGTCGTAGGCGTCATTCTTCATTTTGTATTCAAATTCCACCATATTTCCTTCGCGGTCGAAACGTATCTTAGTGGCAGCGTACGGCACAGGCATGTAGCGCAGAAAAGCTATGCTGCGGTTGTGGATGCGGATAGCCTTGCGCCTGTCGCGCATCTGCCAGACGAAAATTACAAGACCCAGCAAAATCAACGACAGCCCAATCGCCAACGGCCAGATGTATCTCTCCACGAAAGGCATTGGACGGTCGATGAAAACAGTGCCGCCGGGACATCTGTCGGCATCGAGATGATATTTCTCCAGCGAGAGATAATTCACCATCGTCTCATATCTGTCGATGGTGCGCATGGGGATGGTGCGCATGTCCCTGCCGGCGAACATGGCGTCGAGCACCTCTACCGCCCTGGCATTGATGTCGGCTATGAGAGGATATACGCCGCCCACGGCTCCGTAGCCGAGACTCGTGCGGCTAAGCGAGAACACCGGATTCTCCGAGAATGACACCAGGCGGATATCACTGGTGCGGGTGTTCACCGAGATGTGCGTCACCCTGTCGTTACGCCCCATCGTGGAGATGAGCACGGCAGTATGCTCGCTTTTGTCCCCGAAATACCTTTCGGCCGATCCGTCATCATACGTGTTCACCCACTTGAACGTCACCTCAGGATAGCTACGCTGCACATAGTCGGAGATTCCCTCGGCTGTATGGCGGTTGTACGACATTCCGTCCGAGACGAACACCAGTTCCTTCAATCCGGGCAGCAGTCCGTGGATCATGTCCACTGTGGGGCCATAGAGACATGGCACTACGATGGCAGTGAAATTGTAATCTCCCCCCATCCTTGAATTAAGGCGGAACTCGCCCAAAGGCTGCAATGGGTTCGACTCTCCGTAATAATCGCCTATGGGCGCTACCCCCTTCATCCTCGACACCAGCAGGATGGGCACATCGCCCCAGGCCTTTTTGATCGCAGGACACATATTGAATGCCAGGTTGCCTATCATCACCACGTATGAAGGCTTTCTGTCGCCTACATTATCTATGATATCGTCGGTAAGGACTCCGAACGCCACGCTGTCGGTAGCATACGAGCTGTTGAAGTCCACGATGCTGCACTCTATCCCGGGAATAGCGGCGGCATGGAGGATGATGGCCTCCGACAAGTCGTCGACCCATTGCTCCTTATCGTCGATAGAATTGATTATTATCAGGGAACGAGGCTCTTGTGCGACAGCTGTGAGAGTGCATAGCGACAGGCACAGCAGCCGCAGGCATAGCAGAATCCTGGAGGCTGAATATGTGATGAATTCCGTTGACATGGCAGTCGTTATGGTTTGCTTTAGAAATCCTGCTGCAAAAATAGTCACTCCACAAAATCCTTGCAATTTTCTTAACCCGATTGTAACAAAAAAGCCGGCTGTCTCCCGACAGCCGGATAATTCTTTAACCTTAAATCTAATACCATGAAAAATCAGTACATATTGTACTTACACAATAATAAACTCCCCACAAGGCGAAAGGTTCGCAAAATCACATTATTTAACATATTTTAAGCTGTTATGTCGCTGTTTTTCCCTAATTTTGCACAATAGCGCTTTGCGCTGACATAATTTTATCCACGAAAACGGAGACTTATTTATATGATACACCGCATTTTATCCGTCGATGACGAGCCATCGTTCTGCGACATCATCAAATACAATCTGGAGCAGGCAGGCTTCCAGGTCGATTGTGCACATAGCGGAGAGGAAGCCCTGCAGATGGACCTGCCAAGCTATGGCCTGTTGATCGTGGATATCAACATGGACGACATGGATGGCTTCGAGCTGGTGCGCCGCATACGCAGCAAGCGCGACACCCACATGATTCCTGTGATATTCTGCTCATGCAACGACGGGGAAGACTTCATTGTCAACGGACTTGACCTCGGAGCCGACGACTACGTGACCAAGCCCCTCAACTTGACCAAACTTCTGATGAAAGTGCGCACGGTGCTACGACGGTGCTACCCCGACCTATAACAAATCAAACTGACTCGATGAAAAAATTCACTCCGGGAGATTACCGAATACTTGTGATTGACGACGAAGAATCGATCTGCGACATTATAAGGTACAATCTTGAGAAGGAAGGCTATCAGGTCGACTGCTGCTACAGCGCAGTGGAAGCCCTTGAAACCGACCTCACAAGATACTCGCTTTTTATCGTGGATATCATGATGGAACGTCTCACCGGATATGATTTCATACAGCGTCTGCGCAGCAATATGTCCACAGAGAAGCTGCCCGTGATAATGTGCAGCGCTCTCGATGATGAGGACGACAAAGTGACCGGACTGAACATCGGGGCCGACGACTATATCGCCAAACCATTCACCATCCCCGAGATGGTGGCGCGTGTGCGCGCCGTGCTGCGGCGCTCGGCTCCCGTGCTGGAGAACGCCGCCCAGAACGCCGCCGCCTCGCCCGACTACCGCACCGACGTGGTGTACAAGACCATAAAGATCGACCAGAACGAGAAAGTGTGCTACATCGACGGATTCGAGATGCCACTCACACGCACAGAATACGATATCCTGCTTTTCTTCCTCACCCACCGCAACCGCATCTACTCGCGCGAGGAGATAATTCACGAGGTGTGGGGACCCAACGTGCTGGTGAGTCCGCGTGCCATAGACACAAACCTCACCCGTCTGCGCAAGAAACTCGGTGAATACGGCAATAATATTATCACACGTCAAGGTTTCGGATATGGATTCAAAGAGACATATTAGCTTTCAGTGGAAAGTGTTTGTACCTATCACGGTGTGCATGTGGGTGGTGATCATCGGCACACTCATCTGGCAGATCGACCGTGTGCGCAGCGTGCGCGACGAGATGATGTACGAACAGCTCTCGGTGCTCGGCACTGCCTTGGTGGAGCTCACCGAGGAACAGGACACCACGGGCTTCGACCGCATGGCGCATTTCATCAGCAAATACTACAGCCAGGATGAGCACTATGACCCCATGAACGTGTGGGTCGTGGACATGACCACCGACACTCTGGTGAGAAGCTACGGCTCCACGATACGTCCCGGATTCAAGATGCCGAAAGAGAAACAGGGAACACTGACAATTCCACCCGAACAGCTGAATCCTGATTTTGATGACGACGGACAATTCATCTACACGATGCACGCCGCACCGTTCAGCGACAAGAAAATCTACGTGATCCTCAACTACACCCAGGGCATGCAGGCCATGATGGAGGCGCGTTTCACCAATTTCTGGCTGGTGTTCCTCGCAATAGGCATTCTTGCCACTATTGTGGCGTACGTCACCACCTCTTATTTCGGAAAGAGCCTCAAGCTGCTGCGCAATTTCGCATACCAGGCTTCCAACGACCCCAATTTCATCCTCACCGATGAGGTGGAGCTTCCACACAACGAATTGGGCGACATCACGAAACAGATAATCAACATCTACACCCAGCGTACCCGTGAGTCGGAGCGCAGAGAGGAAGAGCACAGAATAGCCCAGAATGCCCTGGAGGAAAAAGAGCGTCTCAAGCGCGACCTCACCGGCAATATCAACCATGAGCTCAAGACTCCCATAGGCGTGATCAAGGGCCTGGTGGACACGATCGTCAACAGTCCTGAAATGCCCGAGCCAATACGCAGGAAATTCATGGTCGACATCCAGAACAATGTGACGCGTCTGACCAACCTCATCGAGGACATCACCGCGATCACCAAACTTGAATCGGGCGCCAAGCTGCCGCTCACCAATGAAATCAATTTCCGCGAGTTTGCCGAAGCCTTCACGGAATATCTTGAACAGAGCAAAGTGCTCCAGGATAAGATGACATTCACCTACGACCTGCCTGACAACTGCATAATTGAGGCCAACGAATCACTGCTGCACACCGTGCTGCTCAATTTCGTGAAGAATTCAGTGGCATATTCCGAAGGCTCGATGTGCCGCCTCATTCTCACCAAGGAGGATGATAATTTCTATTATTTTGCCTACTATGACAATGGCATAGGCGTACCACCGGAACATCTGCCACACTTGTTCGAGAGATTCTACCGCGTGAATGCCGGACGCTCGCGCAATCTCGGCGGCACCGGTCTGGGCCTTCCCATCGTTGAATCCTCAGTCAAGGCCCACGGGGGCTTCATCGAAGCGCTCAACCATTTCCCGACCGGTCTGGAATTCAATTTCTCCCTACCAAAATATAAGAAATAAGTAATAGTGAATAGTGAATAAGTTCCATCCGGATGGGACTTATTCACTATTACTTATTCACTATTCACTATCACTTATAACCTAATTACGGTGGACTAAGATTTCGCCTGCGGGCACGGGTTTCGTCACCCACATGTTGCCGCCTATCACGGCTCCCTTGCCGATAGTGATACGCCCTAAGATAGTGGCGTTGGCATATACCACCACGTCGTCCTCAAGGATAGGATGGCGTGGTATTCCTTTTATGGGATTGCCATCGTCGTCGAGGGGGAAGCTGCGTGCGCCGAGCGTCACGCCCTGATAGATCTTCACATTGTCGCCGATCACGCATGTCTCGCCGATCACCACTCCCGTACCATGGTCGATGGAGAAATGATGGCCGATCGTAGCCCCAGGATGGATGTCGATGCCTGTCTCGCCGTGGGCGAGTTCGGAGATGATGCGCGGGATGATAGGGACACCGAGTTCAAGCAACTTGTGGGCAATGCGGTGGTTGCCCACGGCCCTCACGGTGGGATAGCAGCTGATGACCTCACCACGGCTTGATGCGGCAGGGTCACCGTTGTACATCGCGTCGATATCGGTGCCAAGGATAGCGCGGAGTTCGGGAAGCCACTGTATGAATTCGGCAGCCATGTCGGCCGAAGGGCGGCGGCGTTCGCTCCACAGCGGGGCTGAGCGCTCACATTCCAGATTGTCGTTGAAACACATGCCGGCGCGTATCTGCTGCTGGAGAAGTTCGAAGAGTTGCTCGGTGTACATCCCTATGTGATATTTCAGCAGATGGTTGTCGGTGTTGGTAGTGCCGTAGAATCCGGGGAAGAGGATGGCTCGGCACAGGTCGATGATGCGGCGTATGGCATCCATCGACGGCAACGGTGACCCATCGGGATTATGGTGGAACATGAAGCGGTACGATTCCTCCTTTGCGAGCTTATCTACAGTGTCAGATACTATTTTTGAATAATCCATAAGCTAAGTGGTAAGTAATAGTGAATAGTGGATAAGTTTTGTTTAAGGTGTTAGCTTAAGCTAACTCGTATATTCTAATGAAATAACAAACCACAGGGCAAAATGTCCTTCCCCATCCCTGATTTTTTACATTTTCCAACCCTTATCAGTTCCCCGAGAATAACATATTGATTTACAATCATAAAACAGTTCCAAACAATCTGACCACCAAATTCAAGCCTCATTCAGAGAGACCGATAAGTCTGCAAAACTTGA
>CAYZPI010000123.1:0-8205 GCA_964480085.1 uncultured Bacteroides sp.
GATGATAGTAATCAATGGTTTGGTCACCACTAATTTACTAATTATCTGCAATATGCGCAACTTTTTCATTATAAATGTTTTAGAAATTTAATTCAACCAACTGGTAAGATTGTTAATATCCTTAGAGGCGAAAGAAGGGTGCTTCGCGCAAGTATCGGCAGCTATGCCGCAGTAGCAGAGTCGGTAGCTCAGTAGCAGCACAGCAGTGCTATGCGGTATAAATAATACTTGCCCTTCTCATGCTGAGACATGTCTTCATTGCCCTTTTTCTTGGAGTCCTTTTGGATTTTGCTGCCGAAGCATCACGGTTGCTCAGGGCACGCTCCGCCTACTCGGCACGGTAAATGGCATCCTCGCACAGGCGCTGCATGATCAGAAGTTTGGATTTCTCTTCGCTGGTCACTGAATCAATGAAAAATGAACAGTGAATAGTGAACAATCTTTCAAATAAAGTGGTCGACGGAGACTTCCCGGTGATGCTCACCGGCAAAACATTGTGGCACGTATCCGTGTTCCATTTGACTCATTAGAACGACTGATTCAATAGTTATTCACCGATTGCTTCGCAATTATCATACAGATTATATGGAACCTTGTTGCGGGAGCAGAACGCCTGTATCGATTCTCCCCTGGGCATGACCTCCGCCATATAGCCGAGATAAAGTCTTTCTCATCGATTCATAGAATCACTTTAGCTCTACGCTTTTTGACTATCCTACATAAAATCACTGTCGCTGTATACCCTATTTTTTCGGATTTAAGTTATCAGCGACAAAAGTAGTTCTTATTTCAGTGCGCTCTTAGACGTCAAAATTGGACGCTTACAAATCATCAGGTGCGCGTAAGATTCGATTCGAAGCCTTATTCATTACGCATGAAATCACTATTGATTTGAGTTTGGTGCGATTTTGACTGCCTCGCGCGAGGGGAGGGCAAATAGCATGTCGTTGTCGATTGGTTCTCCCGGACGGAATATACGAGGCTTGGAAACAATTTCGCCATCACGGAACATATCCATAAGGACTTCCATTACAGTTGCGGCTGAGGTATTCATTCTTGCAGAAACCATCGCTGCAATCACCGATCCTAACAGTCCCTCGGGATGAGCTGATAATATTGTGATAATAAGTTCTTTCATCATTGTAAATTGTATTTTAGATTGCAGCCTTTCCTTTATCAAGTCGAGCATATAGGTTTCTGCACCTGTAAATATAATAGTAGAGCTGCAGCAATGAGATTGCGATATGAATGATAGCTACAATATAAGGCATAAACAGAATCAACAGGCTGAAAATCACGAATGGGTTCTCAAATGTAAGAAAGAAATCAAATTTCAAGTCAAAGTAAACAATAACTGCAACCATTATCAGGGCTGTTACTACCAGCGAGACAATCCGCACGACATTACGCTGATAAGCATTTTTAATTGCCATCAGACGAAATATTATAATGCACTGTAAAAAAAGGGTGATCTGCGCAAATACCAGAATAAATTCTTTCTGATAAGAATCCAATCGTGAATGAGCAATACCGAGCATGACAAGACATGTGACACCATATATGCCACCATATAATCCGAGCATCGACCATCCGTCATAATCGGGTGCGCGTCCGGTCAGATACTTTATCCGGTCGATAAAGGACCTCATTCTGGCGATAATTTTTCTTTCTGCCGGCTGAACAAGATCCTTGAGTGCCCTGTTCTCCGCACGAGAAGCCTCTTTCAGAGTCTTCGAGGCCTTCGTAGTTAGTTCTTCTATAAATTTTTCATATAGCCCTGCCAAATAACCGTTTTCGTCAAGAAAAAAGAGAGTGAAATCGGCTGTGACGAGAAGCTGGATAAAGGCAAGCAGATTAACACATTCTATGCCGGACATTCTTCCTTTAGATTTATCACTTTCCAATGGCCGCCCAATCGTCGTAACGCATATAAAGCATCATAACGGATCAAATCAGCAGGAAAAAAAGAGTAGCGTAAACGTCCGTTATGGAAGGTCTCTGACAAAACTACCTGTCGCTTTGAATCTCTTAAATATTTACCAGCCTCTCTGTATTTCTTTCGGAAATGGTCCTTATTCTCATCCAATAGAATATCAGGATTGATTTTTTCAAGTCTTTCGATCAAGGACTCTTCCGTCTCCGCCGTATTGACTTGTGTAAGCGTATGTCGCAGCTTAAAATCGAATTTCAGATCCTTATTTTTTTTGTCATAGTATTCCCTGTCAACAGACACTATGGAGTATTGACTCACTGTCTCAGATCCGGATTTGCAGAGCAACAGGTCTCCCGACAAAACGCCGCGAGGAACCATCGAAGATCCTTCCACAAGGAATTTCGTATAGTCAGATAATCTCAATCTTTCATTGCCAATACATATCATTTCGGGCAAATTGAGAAAGTTATTGCTTACATAGGACACTGACTTTGACGGATCACCAGCTGCCACCCGCAGGATTCCCTGCAGTTCAAGCGATCCATCATAACCTGTACGAGCAGATTCTCCGAACACTGTCTCGTAAGTCCATGCAACTATCTTATTAAAAATCTGAACCATTTCAATGCAAAGGTAAGGAAATATTCAACACGAACCAAATATTTCGTATGTAATTATCTATTTTCATTCGGTTGACAGGGAGACGGCTTCGCGTAGTGAATCCAGGGAGCCGATGTCGAGCCGACGGCCGGGCATGCGCCACGCATGCAGCGTGGAGGCCTCGGCCAGATAATGCGCCAGGTTGCCTGGGGCGTCGGCCCCGCAGCCGTGGGCGAGGCATTCGCGTATCAGCGGAAGGTCGCGGCGTGAATAGATGTAGAACGGGGGGACCGCCCAGTCCGACATCGGCTTCTCGGGCTTCTCCTGCATCTCCAGTACCCGCATCTGACCGTCAACCGCTATCACACCCGTGCGCTGGAGCTTCCGAAGATCGGGCTCCCTGTGGCACATTATCACTGACGTGCCCTTCTCCCTGAAAAAGTCGATGAAACCACCCAGCGAGAAATCCAGGATATTGTCGGCGGCAAGCACCATGACATCGTCGTCGATGCCCAGCTCGCTGATGGCGAGCAGCAGGTCACGCACCGCTCCCAGGCGCGTCTCGTTCGTCTCGGTTCCGTCGTCGATGACCGTCACAGACTTCGTGTAGCGCGTTCCGGATAGCCAGTCCCTGAAGATATGGGCGAACCGGTGGTTGGTCACGATGACGTGCCCGTCGATCTCGGGAAGCCTGTCAACATCGTCAAGCAGACGCCCGAGTATGCTCCGCTCCCCCACCTTCAGTAGCGGCTTGGGAAAATTCTCTGTAAGCGGGTACAGCCTCGTGGCGTAGCCCGCGGCTATGAATACTGTCTTCATATTTCGCTTTGCCGGTTGCCGTTATAGGAAATCCACCCCGTTGGCGGGGTCGCGGAAAAAAATCTCGAAGGTGTCACTGTACTGCGGATAACGCGCCAGGTATTTCCGCGTGACCTCATCGCGGATGGACTCCTCCTTGGCCGGATCAACAAGCGCGATGCAGGCGCCCTTGAACCCGGCTCCGGAGAACCGCCCGCCATATATGCCGTCCGTCTCCCTCATTATCTCGTAGATGGCTATCAGCTCGGGGGATCCGCACTCGTAGTTGTTCATCGAGCTCTCGCAGCTTTCGAAAACCAATTGCCCGAACTTCTCGATGTCGCCATCCTCCCATGCCTTCACTCCTTCCGTCACACGGTCGCATTCCGAGTAGAAATGGCGTGCGCGGCGTGCGAAGCGCGCCGGCATGCGGTCCTCATATTTCCCGAACACGGCTTCCGGGACATCGCGGAGACGAGTCTCGTTAAGTTCCCGGAGTTTCTCATCCTCGTACGCCTGCATGATCCATGCGGCGGTCTTGCATTCAGACACGCGCAGGTTGTAGTCGGTCCCGGTGAGCTTGCGCGTGACCCCCGAGAAGAATATGCCGAGCCGGAACGGAAGTGGTCTCGGGTTGTCGCCACCGAAAGGTATCAGACGGTGGTCGCCAGTGCGGGTGTCGAGGAAAAGGAGCTTGTCGGCCTCGCACAGCACCACACATGCCTGGTCGAGGATGCCGTTGTTGAGGCCTACGTAGTCGCGCTCTGCACGCGAGGCGTATTCGATGACCTGCTGGCGAGAGAGACCGAGGCTGTTTACCTTGTCAAGGGCCATGACGAAACCGCAGAGCAGCGCGGCCGATGACGACAGTCCGCCAATGGGCATCGAGCCGCGGACAATGCCACGCACACCCTTCCCGAGGCGGAAATCCTGCTGGAGCGCCCATACCGCACCGCGAAGGTAATCGCCCCAGTTGCCCTGTTTCTCGTCGACGGGGCGTTGCACGTTGAAGGTCATCAGACCCTCGAACGAGAGGGAAGCCATCTCAACCTTTCCCGTATCAGTGGCGGAGAACAGGAAATTTATGCCTGAATCGAAGGCGAAGCCAGTGACCAGTCCGTGCTGGTGGTCGACATGGGCACCGAGGGGACAAATGCGGTAAGGGGAAAAAATCTGGTACAGGGCATCGCCCTTACCGAAAAATGTCCGGTATGCTGTGAATAGATCAGTCATGATATACATTAGTCAGAATGTCATCGTATTTGTGAACCACTTTGTCGAGGTCGTAGTGGGTGTCGAGTGTCCACAGGGAGGAGCGGTGACCGTCGAGGAAGCTCAGGGCGGCGGAGAGCGAGCGGGGGTCGCGGGAGTCGATGCCCAGGCCCGGGTATTGTCTGCCGTCGGCCAACGTGCGGTAGCAGTGGCGTAGGGTGGTCTGGAAGCGGTTGAGGTAGGATTGCTTCAGGGTCTTGGTCCAGAGGATGTAGTAGGTGGAGGCCAGTTCCATGCGTGTCTTCGTTCCGGCCTTTTCGAGCTGTGCGGTGGCCTTTTCGAGTGCCTTCGTCATGCCGGGGTAGCTGAAGGAGGGCATGCCGGTGGAGAGGATGGCAGCGACCACAGTCAGGTGATCGGCGGTGTGGCCCGGCTCGACAATTTCGGTCTGCACATAGTCGGCGATATCTATCAGGGCTTCGCGTGACAGATATGTCCTCTGCTTCGAGAGTTGCCTGATGTGTTTCACCAATGCCTCATCGCTGGAGTAATTCGACGGAACGAACGGCTTTAGGCGCTCACCTATCTTGTAAGGCAGCCCGAGGATGACGGAGTGGTTGGCTACTTCGAGACATTCAGCCAGCAGCAGCAGATGCGCGATGGGGGATGTTTCGTCGTGCCGGAAAAGAGCATCTACGATGCGCCACTGATGGATACGTGTGGATGTCTCCATCTTCTTCCTGTGGCGTGAATCGCTGATCCTACGCACCATGGAGTGGAGTGCGATGAGTTGTGTCTCGGTCAGTTGTGAGTAATCAGATCCAGGAAATGCCGCGGCATCAGGATCTACCAATTTTTCCTTATTTCCTCCCGCACCCTTTGTTAGCTTTCTCAATTTCGCCGATTTCTGATCGCAAAGCGTGGCGATTCTACAATGGAAAGCATCCCCACTCATCGTGGCGGCGTACCGGCAGCAATCAAGAGCATAAGCGTAACCGGCAAGTCTCTCTGTCGGGAGTTTTGCCGGATCCGACATTTCGAGCGCACGTAGCAATGAAGATTGAGCAATATCGTGGTTTGACATTGGCATTATGTCTATGTGTGTCTCAACAGCTTATTCCTGAGCAAGCGCAAGCTGCATTGCCTGCCGGAACATTGGGTGGACATCTGGACGGGAAATATAGTCGGTCCACATCCTGCGGTAAAGCCCGTCCTCCGGTCCTGCAACGCAGAGGCCTCGACGGCTTGCAGTGAGAATGAACGTGACATATCTCATCAGGGTCGGGGTGTCGAGTCCGGAGTGATCCTCCAGGAAATAATCCTTCACCCAGCGTGCCTTCGCCTTGTCCTGCTTCTCCTTGTCTCCGAAATAGATGCAGAGATCAGCGTCAATGAGATACGTGAGCCTGGCGTATACTTCCTGCAAGGGAATGCCGGTGAATCGTCCTCGTCCGATAAGCTCCTCTACCCATGAGGCACATTCGTCCAGTGCAAAGCCGGAATAACGCTGGGGGATGCTCCGTATGTCGCGGTCGGTCTCCGTCAGGAGCAGCAGCGCGACATCGGTAGCAGATATCGTCCTGTCGCCACGGGTCCAACGGTCGGCAGTCGCCAGTTTCAGTTTTCTCAGGTATTCATGGCAGGGTGTGCCGCACGCCATACGGTGCATGATGTCGTAGGCTTCTATCAGGTCAGGGACTGCCCACAGACCGGGAGCGCATCCGGCGACAACATCCGGCGGAGTGAGTATCGCCTCAAAAAGTGTCTTTACTTCCCGGAGCCATATCAGTGCTTGCCTTCGGATGTCGCGGACAGCGGCATTGTCGGCAGGCGGATAGTCGA
Source organism: uncultured Bacteroides sp. (assembly GCA_964480085.1). Lineage (GTDB taxonomy): Bacteria > Bacteroidota > Bacteroidia > Bacteroidales > Muribaculaceae > CAG-873. The sequence goes on from CAYZPI010000123.1 coordinate 6,386, forward strand.
GACCGCCCTGCATGGCGAACAACCTGAAAAGCAGATGCCGGTAGGCGCAGACCGCCCCGACATCGGAATAATCGACATCTGCGGCAGAGGGGAGAAGGTTTTTTAGGTTATAGGTGATAGTGTATAGTGAATAAGTAAGGGTGAAGAGGGAAAAATTGCATCCGGAAGGCAGTCAACCCGGCAGTTGACGGTCGAGTTCGTGGTATTGCTCTTCCGTGATTTTCTTAACGAGACGGGGATCCCAGTTGACCTCCCAACTGGCGTTGTTTCCTCCGGCGAGGCTGATCCTGAACACTACCCTGCCCGATGTGTCGCCACGTTCCTTTTTCTCCGCGATGAAAATTCCGTGCCTGCCGTTCATGGGACCGCCGAGCAGCACAAGATAATCGCCTTTGTTGAATGTCACCTCTTCTTCGCCGAGCATGCGGGTCGAGGGGCTGAGGGTGCCGATGGCCTGCTGGTAATCTCGCACCTCCCTGTCGCTTATCACTGCATACGGACTCCTTACATCCTTGAGATAACGGTAGCCCCATGCGAGATCGCCGATCTCATGGAACATCTTGTTGAGCTGGGTGATGCGGGCGCGGTAGAATATCAGCCAGGATATGACCGGACGGCTCTCGAACACCTTTTTCTTGCCCACCTTGCGGAAGATCTCTTCCATGGGATAGAATATCTCGTCGAGGGTTATGTCCTTTTCCATGAGCCTGTCGGTGAGTTCCTTGAACTCGATATGGCGACGAAGGTGCATGGCATACCAGCGCACGGGATTGTCGGTGAGGACCTCCGTGACCTGCGCCCTGATCTCAGCTTTCCGCGCATCGCTCACCGGCGATGGCTGCACGCAGAAGGTCAACGCATTGCTTACCCTCATTCCGGCGATGCATCCGGCTATCTCCGCAGCGGAGAAGCCGCAGTCCATGGCAATGTCGCACCACATGTCCACCAGAATGGAGTCGGGCACCCTTGAATGCCGTATCCCAACCGTATTAAGCAATGAACCCACGGCCGCCTCCACCGGTTGCAAGACCCTGTTGGGGGTGGTACGGCTCTGTCCAAGCGGAAAGAGATATTTGTTCTTAGGCTTTGAATATTTCTCAACGATACTTCTTACGTGGACATCATCGCCTGTGTATTCGTCTTTCCTATATGCGGCTATCTGCGAGAGTGTCAGCCCTCCGCTGAAAATCCCGAACATCACGATATCTTTGGCAAGCCGGAGACCGGAGTCGACGGGACAATCCTTGCGGTAGAGGGTCCGGAGCTGTCGTGATGTCTCCGAATGTCCGATTCCGTCGAAACGGGACGAGACTTTGCTGATCTTCATGAGCACCGATGCGAATGCATCCGTGGGCGAGGCCAGTCCTTCAGCCACTGCCTTGTTGTAGAGCGCGGAAATCTTGCTGATGTTATAGGCCACAGTATTGGCATAATAACCCTCGAAGAACTGATGTGCCGCCCATTCGCCAAGGAAAGCTGTGTCGAAGCTGTCGAAAGTGACATCCGTACCTGCGGCAAACCGTGAGAGCGAATCTATAGCCCGGGTCATATTCCCGATGCTCGCACGGCTATCCGTCCGGGTGGATTTGATGCGAAAATATTCGATAGGATTTAGCACCGTATCATCCATCATATCAGCAGATTCAATTATCATAATACGATAGATGAAATCAAAAAATCCGGATATAGCTTCTCTTCCTCCTGTCCCATAGCCTTCCAGCCCGGCAGGAGTAAGAATCCGGTATGTGAGAATGCGGTTTTCACCGTCAATTTTGGGTATGCAGAACGTGCTTATCCCTTAAATCTCTTGTTAAGAGATA
>CAYZPI010000124.1:0-8004 GCA_964480085.1 uncultured Bacteroides sp.
CATTGCCCGGATAAGGCTTGATCACCTCCGCGAGGATATCGCTTTGAGTATCCACCCTACGGAAATCACCCTCAGAAACACCGGATTCCATTCGTCCGGCTTCCCTGTTGGTCTTTCCCCAAGAATCAAGGACACTGCTTACGAGCATCTTATGGTCGACAAGCGGCAACAACTCACTCACATACACTGATGTCGTGGCAAGCCACTCAGGTGTCAGCTCCATATATCCGGAACTCCTTTCGGATAATTCATCCGCTATCAAGAGCTGCTCCATGAAACAGCCCGACAGGTCCATTTTTCCGAGCATATCCTTTTCGTATGCCTTGATGCGTCCATAACGGCTCTCACCATCCTCGAACACCGACAGCGAATCCACCACCAATCCGCCATCAATAGGTTCGACGTACAGGGATCCCGAAGCCATGACCATGAACGGACACAACAACGGATTGTACTTGCAGCGGTTGATCAACACGCCGTTTTCACTCAACACCAAAGGATTGTCATATAGCAAAGAAGCATATTCCCGCTGACCTCCATAATATATTCCAGGATCTATCTCCACATAATCAGGATTGGAAACACGGCGCATTTCAGAACCTTCACCCTCCGTCAAGACTCTTTTCATGCGCCAATACATGACGATATCCTCCATCGGAAGATATTTGTTGACAAGCGCGTAGGTATATAGCACATCCTTGGCGTAAGGCGATACCGGATAACGGTCGATCTCGCCCGGAGCGGTACTTACGAACCGCGACATAATATCCTTTATATCCGCGTTGGCAACCATAACACTGTCGATACCGCCATCGACCGCTTTCATTATTCTTGTATGATCGTAATCATCGGTTATGAGCTTAGAATCAATATCCTTGAACAACAGGGATATATCCACCGCATCTTGATTGGTGCCACTTATATTGAAATATTCCGGCACTCTCTTCGGATAAGGCTCCAGCTCCATGACACTATATGTAGTGGTATGAATATCAAAGGTGTCGCCGGGAGTAAGGAATATATTCTCGTAGAAATCTCCTATCTTTATGGTTGCTCTCTGGGAATAATCGACAGGCACGACAAGAGAAAAATTTCCGAGGGAATCAATTTCACCCACAGTCTTGTAATCATTGTCGACAAGCTCATTATCCGTTGTGACCGAGAGGGTTCGGAATTTAATCTTCGGTAGATAATGGTCGATATGGCCTCTCACCAAAGCCGTTCCACCCGGGCGCACAAAATCCATATCACGGTATTTTGATGGCGACAGTCCCTCCCATTTCTCCGGATGCGGGGAGCGGGCGAGGATATCTTCTTTCGACAATCCGGAGGGAGTTATGGGAATCCTCGGCATATCGAGATGAATGCCGTAGGCAAACACATCCTCGGGATCAGCAGGATTGACCATGTCCACCACCTTCACATCCTCCGGGATTCTTTCAAATATGACCGTACCTTGATGATGGCCGGATTCGGGCATCCATATTTTTGTGGAGAGGGGCAGATTCTCCTCACCGGTGATACGGAAAGTGCGTCCGGTGGACACATCGGTCAACACCACGGTGGAGTCAACCTTCACCCAGTAATGAGGGCGATGATTCAGCGTAACGTCTACGCGTGTCCCTTCGGGAGTACGCTCCACATTGTCAATGGACATAAATCTCGATGAATAATCCACTTCCGGCACCAGAGCCCGAGTGGGAAGGATGCAGGAGATGGCAAGCAGCCCAAGGATCAGATTCTTTTTTTCAAACATGTATTTTTATTTTTGGTCTCTATATTTATTACACCAAAAACGGGATTTTTTAAACAGAAAATAATAAAAATTTTCTCATGAACGGAAATTTCGCACCACTGAGCGGTAGATGGCGGCGAAATTGATGGCTGTGACCATTGCCATTATGGCAATACCCGACAGGATTGCGGGAAGGGGAGAAGAAGGCTGAACCGACAGCGACTCAAGACGACTCTCCCACATAGACGACGCCACGAACATGGCAACCATGGCAAGCACCAGCACCAATGCATTGATCACACCGATAAGCCTGTAATATCCGGCAGCCACCTGCGAAGGGGAATAGCCAAGAAGCAGCAGGTCGCGAATCTTCTCGCGGTTCTTCTGCATGAGAAGGAAAATACTGAGCATGAGGATGAACAGGGCGAGCAGCGAAATCACGGCACCCACAGCTATCACCACCGAGGTGAGGACAGTGAGGAAATAAGTGGCACGCCCCGAATCCACCTTGTCGCCCGCCACCTCATAACCTTTCGACTTAAAATACTCATTGATTGCAGGGTCACCGGGACGGTTGACCCTCACGATCAGACGCGACGGATTTTCGGCATCAGAGGATGAATACCTGTCGTTGGCCCACGCCATGAAATCCTCGGGAACGGCGATGGTGTTGAGACGCGATGAGAAGCCCACAATACGGGCACGCATGTAGTCGTTGTGTCCATTTCCGCTGAAACGCAGAACGATCGGCACATCTGAAATAAGGCCTTCGGTAAGCTGCGGAAGACCACGACTGGCGGCGAAACCGAAATTATAAAGTGCCAGATAATCCTTGGATATGATCACAGGCACCTCAGCAGCAATGCCTTCCGACGCCTTGAATTTCCAGCCTTTCGGCTTTATGTCGATAAATTCGTCGGGGACAGATTCGAGAAAAAGGAACGAACTGAATCCCCTTCCCCCCAGATCGAGCGATGCAGCCACGTTAAAGTCCGCCGATGTGAATTGTCCCACGGATGAAGCCCACGGCTGAGCCAAGATTTCGGCGGTATCCGCCGGGGTAAATCCCGAGGCTGCCCCCGTGATGGTGTTGAGCAGCGACACAGGTTTGGATATCACGAGATAATCCTCCGACATCACACTTTCATCCGATCCGGTGTCGAACAGCACCGACACATCACCGTAAAAACGCAAGGCAGAGAGGACAATGGCAAGTCCGATGAAATTGGCAATGGCATAGCCGGCCATCTGCCATGGGCTGATATTCTTCTTTAGTAATTTCCAGATCATGGCTACAAGCTGATATGGTTGAGCGGACATTCCAGCAGAAGGGGATTGCCCACGGAGGTAGTGATCACCGCCGCACCTTGCTCGCGGGCGTGTTCGAGGATCATCGACGCCACGATGCGGTTGTTGCGCTCGTCAAGGTGGCTTACCGGTTCGTCGAGGAGGATGAAGGAGAAAGGCTGGGCGAGCGCACGTATTATCGCCACGCGCTGCTGCTGCCCGATCGAGAGCTTCGCCACCGGCTGATTCATCTTCGCCCCAATCTCCAACCGCTCGAACATCCCGGAGATCCGCTCCGATGACAGATAGCCTGTGAGCCGGTTCTTGATCTGCACATTCTCCATAGCCGTGAGCTCAGGGAAAAGGCGTATCTCCTGCGGCAGCAAGGCGATGGCTGTACGACGCACGTCACACCACTGCTTCACTGAAAGCGAGCGGATGTCGGTTCCGTCGAAGGCGATGGTGCCTGAATAATCGCTGCGGTTGCCGTAAATGAAACTGCACAGCGATGATTTGCCGGTGCCCGACTCAGCTTCCACCAGATACACATCCCCCCGGTGGAAAGAAAGATTACGCAGCCACACCTGCGAGCGATTCACAGGAGCCTCGTTCTCGGCTCCTGCGAATACCCTCGGCAGTGTGTAGGTCAATGAGATGGTATTGATAGTCACTGTTTCGAAGCAATAAATTCGATTACATTTTCCAAAAGATTGCCACTGGTACCAGTGAGCGAAAGAGAGATATCAGCTCCGTCGGTGGCCAACATCGACTTGAAATCAACGCCGAACGGCATTCCAAAGGATTTAGCGGCGGAAGATTCTGCCGGCATGCCGACCACTATTCCACCGTATGAATCTCCGAAATCAGAGGCCTTGATGGAAGGGATGCCGTCTGTATCATAATGGCCATTCAATCTGAGCACAAGATTATCGCCGTCGGCCTTCAAAGATAAATCCATGTCCATGAAACTCGCCTTCACCTCACTGCCATCGGGCGATGCCACGGCTCCGGCTTGAGAGCCGAACATCCTGGCCATGCGGAACAATTTCTCAGCCGCTCCAGATTCCATCTCCAAAGCAAGCACACCGTTCCATGCGGCGGTGTGGTGGTCAATGTCGATATCCGATACACTCCCTGCAGCCAGCAAAGAATGAGTGCCATTGAACACACTCGCCACCTCCGCGAAAATACCTGAAAGACCCGACATTCGTGCAATATCCGCAAAATCCAAACCCTTAGGCATAGCCATGAGCGCCACCGCACAGTCGCTGTCATTGACATATCTAAGAAGGAATGAAGCCAGAGGATATGCATCGATTTCGAGTTTCACCATCTTTCCATCAGCATCACAAAGATGCGCCTCCCCTTTCAATTCCAGTCCTGAAAGCGACGAGGTTAACACCATATAAGATTTCGATTTTCCTTCTTCTGCTGAAGCAGGCTGCGACTCACCCCGGGCTCTCCGATAGAGCGAGGTTAGGTCGGCTATCATAGTGACGGGATTATCCTCCGACAAAACTTCCTTCTGCCATGAAGCGAGCGGCTTTTCCTTGGCAGCACTCCAAAGAGACTCAAATTTGGTATATGCATCCTTCGGGGCGCATCTAAATATAAAGCCATCGCCATCAACGAACACTATTGATAACGAATCATCCCGGGAATATGCCGACATCGGCCCATCGTGGGACTTGAATCCATTGGCCTCGAGCCAGGAATTGAACTTGTCAAAGTCGTCCACATCGAACGCCACAGTGGCATCCTCCCCTTCATCAGCCATGACAACGACACGTTCGAGATGTATACCGGGCATCCTCATCAATTCAGCAACATCCTCTTCACTGTAGGATGTCAGGATTTTCTTGAATGCCTCGGAAGGAAGCACTCCATCGGAAGTGATATCGAAACCGGCATTCTCGTACACTTTTTTGAGATTCAGAGACGCCACAACCTTGTGGTCGGCACTTGCATATTTCAGAGGTCCGACATATTCCAATTTTGAACAGGCAAAGAAGGAAACGGCCATTACGACCACCACCGACAGCTTCAACAAGAAGGTTTTGATATTCATAAGGCTATATTTTAGAGATTCATGTTATTTGCCTACTTCCGATGCCGGGCGTCGCCTGCGGTTCTTGATCAGGATGCCGAGCACGGCGCATACGAACACTGCCATCGGATAATAAAGATAGCCGATTATGGACAGCGGCGACACTCCCGACAGACTCGCAGCCATGAGCAACTGGGCACCGTAGGGGAGCACTCCCTGCACCACACATGAGAATGTGTCGAGGATGCTGGCGCTTTTCCGCGGATCGATGCCGTAGCGGCGCGAGATGTCGGCCGCCAAGGGGCCGACGGTGATTATGGCGATCGTGTTGTTGGCGGTGCATACATTGGCGAGGCTCACCAGGGCTGCGATACAAAACTCCCCTCCCCTACGGCCCGACACGCGTCGGGTGAGATTGCTGATGATGTAATCGATTCCACCGTTGTAGCGTATCAGCTCCATCATGCCTCCGGCAAGGAGAGTAATGATGATAAGCTCGCTCATGCCGTCGATTCCTGCGCCCATAGAGGCCGCCAGACCAAACACTCCCGCCACGCTTCCCGTTGCCAACCCTATTATACCGGCACAGAGGATGCCGAGCACAAGCACCAATGCCACATTCATTCCCGACAGGGCCGTGACGAGCACCACGATATAAGGCACTATCTTCAGATAATCGACCTCGCCATAGACTATCCGTTCGGAGGGAAATTCCAGACCATAGAACAGATAGAAGCCGAACACCACTATGGCGGCAGGGAGCACGATGCGAAGGTTGGCGCGGAACTTGTCGAGCATCCCGCATCCCTGGGTGCGCGTGGCGGCAATCGTGGTGTCGGAAATGAACGACAGGTTGTCGCCGAAGAAGGCTCCCCCTACCACTATCGCCACGACCATCGCCATGTTCGACGATGTGGCATCGGCTATGCCGGCAGCTACCGGCACGAGAGCCACGATGGTGCCCACCGATGTGCCTACCGACAGCGATATGAAGCAAGCCGCAAGGAAAAGTCCGGCTGGGATGAGTCCGTCGGGCAACAGTCTGAGCAGCAACGCCACAGTGGAGTCGATTGCTCCCATGTCGCGCGCCGTGGTGGCGAAAGCCCCGGCGAGGATGAATATCCATATCATCAGCATGATGTTGCTGTCGGAAGCCCCGGCGGAGAAGCTGGCGATGCGCTCCTTGAGCGTCAGGCCAGTGGTGATGCACACCCCGTAGACAGCCGACACGGCGAAAGCCACCGTAATCGGCATCTTATAGAAATCGCCCATCACAAGCGACGTCACAAGATACAGACACAGGAACACGGCCAGCGGGCTCAGGGCCAACAGCCCCCTATATGTTGTCTTCTTATCCATTAAAGCGCAAAGTTAAGGCATTTTTTTGGATTTAACCCACCTCTCATTGATAAATTTTTCGTACCTTTGCATTCCAACGAACGACAACCATATATGGCAGAAGATATAGCACCACTTTTCGACGGGAAAGAAGACGAAACCCATTACGACGAGAACAATATCACCACCCTCGACTGGCGCACACACATACGCCGTCGTCCGGGCATGTACATCGGCAATGTAGGCGACGGCAGCCATGCCGGCGACGGCATCTATGTGCTGCTAAAAGAGGTGATCGACAACTCCATAGATGAGTACGCCATGGGCCACGGCAAGCAGATCACAGTGGACATCACGCCCGAAGGCGCCGTGACCGTGCGCGACTACGGGCGCGGCATTCCCTTAGGTAGCCTGCTGAAAGCTGTCTCGACGATGAACACCAGCGGAAAATTCGACTCATCGGCATTCAAGAAATCCGTGGGTCTCAACGGTGTAGGATTGAAGGCCGTCAACGCCCTGTCGGTGACATTCGACATCACGGCAGTGAGGGACGGCCAGAAACGCACCGTATGCTTCAGCCGTGGCGAACTCATCAGCGAAAGCCAGATAGAAGAGACCGACGAACCTAATGGCACCATGGTGCGTTTCCTGCCTGACAATGAGATATTCAAGGGGTTCAAATTCCGCGACGATTTCGTGGTGGCTCTTCTGAAGAACTACTCTTTCCTCAACACCGGCCTGGCACTGGTGTACAACGGCACCCGGTTCATATCCCGCCATGGTCTGCTCGACCTTCTCACGGAGAACATGGACAAGGATCCGCTATATCCCATCATCCACCTCACGGGCGACGACATCGAGGTGGCCATCACCCATGTGCGTCAGTACGGCGAGGAATTCTATTCGTTCGTCAACGGACAGAACACCGTGCAGGGCGGTACACACCTTGCTGCATTCAAGGAATCGGTGTCGCGCACCATCAAGGAATACTTTGGCAAGAATTTCGAATATTCCGACATACGTTCGGGCATGGTGGCGGCCATAGCCATCAAGGTGCAGGAGCCCGTGTTCGAGTCACAGACCAAGGTGAAGCTCAACTCCCGAGAGATGGGCGACGGCGTGTCGATAGCCAAATTCATCGGCGATTTCCTCAAGAAAGAACTCGACAACTATCTCCACCGCAATCTCGATGTGGCCGACGTAATACTCCACAAGGTGCAGGAGAGCGAGAAGGCCCGCAAGGCCATGTCGGGTGTGGCCAAATTAGCAAGGGAGAAATCCAAGAAAATAAGCCTCCACAACAAGAAGCTGCTCGACTGCACCGTACACCTCAACGACCCCAAGGGAGCCGAGGACGTGCGTGAGGCGTCATCAATATTCATCACCGAGGGCGACTCGGCCGCCGGGTCGATCACCAAGATACGCGACGTGCGAACACAGGCAGTCTTCTCGCTGCGCGGCAAGCCGCTCAACGCCTACGGCCTCACTCAGAAGGAGCTTATCGTGAACGAAGAATTCAGTCTGCTTCAGGCTGCCCTCAACCTGGAGGACGGCATCGAGGGGCTGCGCTACAACAAGGTGATCATCGCCACGGATG
>CAYZPI010000125.1:0-7993 GCA_964480085.1 uncultured Bacteroides sp.
TGCTTCCGAAGGACAAGAAGATCAACCCGCTCATCGGCAACGCCGGTGTGTCGGCTGTGCCTATGTCGGCCCGTATATCCAATAACATGGGTCTGAAATACGATCCCAGCAACTATCTGCTCATGCACGCCATGGGTCCGAACGTTGCCGGTGTGATCGGTTCGGCTGTGGCTGCCGGTGTGCTGCTGGGCTTCCTTGCCTGATCACGCTATCATAGCGCGACATATTCATTTCGAAGGTCGGACCTCGGTCCGGCCTTTTATCTTTTACAGAAAATGCTTAAATTTGCAGAAAAATTGAATCTCCCGATGATAACTTTCACCAACTGCAAGATCAACCTCGGTCTCTACGTGACGGCACGCCGCACCGACGGCTACCATGATATTTCCACCTGCATGCTGCCCGTGCCATGGCACGACATTGTCGAGGTGATCCTCACCGATGCGTCCGCATCATCGCTCACCGTGCTTGGCAACCCTGTTGATTGTCCTGTGGAGAAGAACTTAGTGATGAAAGCCTACCGCCTGCTCGAAAAGGAATTCAGCCTCCCCCCAGTGGATATCGTGCTACAGAAGATCGTGCCCGACGGTGCCGGACTCGGAGGAGGCTCTTCGGACGCCACTCACACCCTGCGTCTGCTCAACGACATGATGGGGCTCGGGCTCAGCGGGGAGCAGATAGCCCGGAGGGCAGCAACTTTGGGAGCTGACTGCGCATTCTTCGCCTTCGACCGGCCGATGATTGCCGAGGGAATTGGAGAGAAGCTCACGCCGATTGACATCGACCTGTGTGGACACTCCATAGTGATAGCCAAACCCAGGGGAGTGAATATTTCCACCCGCGAGGCATACGCCGGTGTCACTCCGCGACAGCCCCTTACGCCAATTGCCGAGATATTGCGCATGCCCGTCGACCGGTGGCAGGGCCTGCTTGTCAACGATTTCGAGGAGAGCGTTATGGCGAAGGCTCCGCAGATTGCCGCCCTGAAACAACTGATGATGGAAGCCGGAGCAGTATATGCCTCGATGAGCGGATCAGGCGCCAGTGTCTACGGTATCTTCAAAAGTGACAAAATGTCAGACGCCATCCGCTCGGCGGTAGCCCCATATCCACATTTCATCTTCGATATCCCCTGACTCACGCCATTCACCGGCATCAACCACTTTTATCGGATGGAATGAACGATATCGCGCCTGAAATTGTTATCTTTTTGTCAGAAATCCATAATTTAAGCATTTTTGGCAAAGTTTTTGTAATGGTTAATTCTAAAGATATACAGATATGGACAAGAACAGAAATTACACTGATAACAGCGAAGAGCGCGTAACCAACGAAGAAGAGATGCAAAACGATCCTGCAATGAACATCGATGAAGCCACAACCGATGAGGCCGAGGTGATGGACGTTGAGGCCGACGACAGCGAAGAGGCCGAAGTAGAGGATATGTTCAAGAAACTTCAGGACACAGAGGCCGCACTTGAGAAGAAAAACAAGGATTATCTCTTCCTGATGGCTGATTTCGACAACTACCGCAAGCGCATGGTAAAGGAGAAAGGCGATCTTCTAAAGAACGCCGCCGAGCGTGTGCTTAAGGAGCTTCTCCCCATCGTGGATGATTTCGAGCGGGCTCTCGATGCCACCAAGGACGACACCGACGGCCAGCAGGTGCGCGAAGGCATGGAACTCATCTATAACAAGCTTGTGAAATTCCTTGAGAGCAACGGCGTGAAGGCAATCGACTCCACCGGCAAGGATTTCGATGACAATTTCCACGATGCCATCACCACCATCCCCGCTCCCGACGAATCTATGAAGAACAAGGTTGTGGACACCACCACAAAGGGATATATGATCAACGACAAAGTGCTTCGCCACGCCAAAGTGGTAGTGGGTAAATAACCCCCCGCACCGACATCTCAACATACACGATTATGGAGAAAAGAGACTACTATGAAGTGCTTGGCGTGAGTAAGAACGCCACACCGGATGAATTGAAGAAAGCATATCGCAATCTGGCGAAAAAATATCACCCCGACGTCAATCCCGGCGACAAGGAAGCTGAGGAGAAATTCAAGGAGGCAGCCGAGGCTTACGACGTGCTCAGTAATGAGGAGAAACGTAAGAAATACGATCAGTTCGGCCATTCCATGGGTCCCCAGGGCTTCGGTGGAGGCGGAGGTTCCTACTACAGCGGCGGCGGAATGTCGATGGAAGACATCTTCGCACAGTTCGGCGACATCTTCGGTGGCAGCTTTGGCGGTGGATTCGGAGGTGCCACCGGAAGAAGCGGCGGCACACGCTACCGCACACGCACACGCCGCGGCAGCGACCTGCGCATACGCGTGAAGATGTCGCTTGAAGACATAGCCAAAGGCGTAAGCAAGACCCTGAAGGTGCCCACATTCGTGAAATGCGAGCATTGCAACGGCACTGGCGCAAAGGATGGCACAGCGTTCGCCACTTGCCACACTTGCGGCGGATCGGGCACGGTGAACCGCGTGCAGCACACCGTCTTCGGAAACATGCAGTCGCAGGCGGAATGTCCCGAATGTGAAGGCACGGGCAAGACCATCTCCGAGCGTTGCACCTACTGCAATGGCGAAGGGGTGATACGCAAGGACCAGCAGGTGACATTCAACATCCCCGCCGGGGTATCCGACGGCATGACCCTCTCCGTTCCCGGTAAGGGCAACGCCCCCCGTCATGGCGGCGAGAACGGCGACCTGCTCGTGGTGATCGAGGAGATCAAGCATCCCGAACTCATCCGCGACGGTAACGATGTGATCTACAACCTCATGCTCGACATTCCCACAGCCGTGCTCGGCGGATCTGTCGAGGTGCCCACCATCAGCGGACGCGCCCGTCTGAAGATAGCCCCCGGAACGCAGCCGGGCAAAGTGCTCCGTATGCGCGGCAAGGGTCTGCCATCCTACGAGGGCTACGGCTCAGGCGACGAGTTGGTCAACGTGATGGTCTACATGCCCGAGAAACTGTCAGAAGCTGAAAAGAGCGCTATTGCATCGCTGCAAAATTCGCCCAACGTTCAGCCGTCGGAGGCAGAGAAGCACCGCCTGTTCTCGAAATTGAAACATATATTCGAGCAAAATGATTAAAGGCATCAATATCATCCTCTCGGCAGCAATGCTGGCGATGATGGCATCATGCGGGCTCAACAAGAACGTAGTGAGAGCCGACGACTACGATGCGGAGACCATCGTCGACCTGATGAACGAAGAATCGCCCACGCTCACGTCGCAGCCCTCCAGCCGCAAGCCCCATGACAGTTCTCTGAGGCGCCCCGTGCGGTCGACACCCATCAGCGGAGAATGGACCATAATCAAGGCAGGCGATATGGACATCCATCTCGACGAAGGCATGCCTTATCTGATTTTCTCCGACGAAGGCGACAGGTTCTACGCAAGCAACGGCTGCAACTATCTCAACGGCGACTACGCCTACGATCCGACCAACGGCGAGATAACATTCTCCAACGTGGTATCTACGATGGCCGACTGTCCCGACATCGATTTCGAGACACGTATCAGCGTGGTGCTGAACGAAGGGGTGAGCGTGCGCACCCACATCACGGAGAAGGGCCGGGAGACCTACATGACTTTCTCGTCGAATTCAGGCGACAAGCTGATGACTCTCCGGCGCCACAATCTCGAGATGCTCAACGGACAGTGGGATGTCATCAGCATCGATGGAGAGGACATCGACTCTAACGAGCTCAACATATTCCTCGACATCCCGGAGCTGAAGATCCACGGCAACACCGGCTGCAATTTCTTCAACGGAAGCATCGAGATAGATCCCGAGCAACCGTCGGCGGTGGCGTTCACCCAGATGGGTGTGACGATGAGGATGTGCGACAACTCCGAACTGGAGCGCAAGATGCTCGTGGCATTGGAGGAGACAATTTCGTATTCGCATTTCGGCGACACCCTAGAATTTAAGAATCAGGCTGGAAAGACAGTACTGAAGCTTGAGAGGGCGGATCTGAAATAATTGAACCACAAACCCCAATTTTCGCTTGCGAGAGTTGGGGTTTTGTTGTATCTTTGTATTCTTAAAAACTCTAAGGTATGGAAAGATTGCACAGCAAGATCTACGGACTAATCGGCTATCCGTTGGGACACTCATTTTCACGCGATTATTTCAACAAAAAATTCGAGGCAGAAGGCATCAATGCCGAATACGTCAATTTCGAGTTGCCATCCATCGACGAGTTTCCGTCGGTGATCGCCCGTAATCCCAACATCAGCGGTCTCAATGTCACCATTCCATACAAGGAGAAGGTCATCCCCATGCTCGACAGCCTCGACCCCACTGCGGAAGCCATCGGAGCAGTGAATGTCATCAAGGTCATCCGCAACGCCAAGGGGGAGATCTCGCAGCTCAAGGGATTCAACTCCGATGTCATCGGCTTCATGGATTCCATCCGGGCGTTGCTGCGTCCCGTCCACAAGAAAGCCCTTGTGCTTGGCACAGGCGGCGCTTCCAAGGCTGTCGCCTACGGTCTGCGCCAGCTCGGTGTCGAGCCTGCGTTTGTCTCCCGCACAAAAGCCCCGTCCCGCTTCACCTACCATGGCCTTTCCCTTAATCCAGAGATCGTGAGCGAACACACCGTGATCGTCAACACCACGCCTCTTGGCATGTATCCCCACGTCGACGAATGTCCTGACCTACCCTACGGCTATATCACTCCCGACCACCTGTGTTATGACCTGCTCTACAATCCCGACACCACCCTCTTCATGAAGAAGAGCGCCGAGCGTGGAGCCGTGACCAAGAACGGTCTGGAGATGTTGCTCATGCAGGCATTTGCAGCCTGGAATATCTGGCGGCAGTAGGACTCTCATCCTCCCGCACGTGAAAGCCCCTCTGTCATACGTCCCAGCCCTCCCTGCCGCCGTCGGTATTTCTGCCGGCGTATTGGCCGACAGTCTTGGAGTCGGGGGCATCGTTTTGGTAGCCGCCATCCTTGCCTTCATCATCCTCTATCTCCGCCGCCTTCACTATTCCGCACTGTGCGCCCTCATGGTTGCGGCGGGAGCCATTCTTGCCATTGCCCACCGGGCAACACCTGCACCCGAATTCCTGTTCGACGGGAAACACTCGTATATCGCTACCGTGGATGAGGTTTCAGAGAACCTTACCTCCATCTCGTATATAGCAGAGGTCACGGAAATCGATGATAATAAATGCCGTCCTTTCCTCACCCTCGTCACAGCCAACTCCGTATCGAACCCCGTTCCACCGGGATGCACCGTAAGATTCACTGCCCGGCTCCTGCCCATCGGATATGAGGAAGAGATACCCCACGAAGGAGATTACCGTAAATTCCTCACAGCCCGGGGCATCACGGCGAACTGCATGCTCAACGGACCTCTCCATCAGGTTGCCCCCGCCACAGGAATGCAAGCTTTCGCCAACACCGTCAGCGACCATATCTATAATGCTATCGTCGACTCACCCGTCGACGGCAAAACAGCCGCGTTCCTTGTGGCATCGATACTTGGCGACCGACGCTTCATCTCCCCCGATGAGTTTTCCACATTCCGCGACACGGGTGTCGCCCATATCCTTGCCCTCAGCGGCCTCCATGTCGGCATCATCGCGTCGATGCTCGCCATCCTGCTCTATCCGCTCCGGCTCTGGCGA
Source organism: uncultured Bacteroides sp. (assembly GCA_964480085.1). GTDB lineage: Bacteria > Bacteroidota > Bacteroidia > Bacteroidales > Muribaculaceae > CAG-873. The sequence continues at coordinate 5,665 of CAYZPI010000125.1, forward strand.
AGGGGAATATCTGTGGCCGCCCTACTCACCATGGCTTTTGTATGGTGTTACGCAGTGATTGCCGGACTCACTCCTTCCATTCTCCGCGCCGCGGTGATGATCACCGTCATGCTCAGTTCCCGGCTCATAGGTAGAGGGGCCAACGGTTACAACTCCCTGTCGCTCGCCGTGGTAGTAATCCTTACCATCGACCCCATGTCGCTCTTCAGTCCCGGTTTCCAGCTCTCCGTGGCAGCCGTCATCACCATCCTGATGTTCGGAGGACTTCTACCCCGTAGTCTGCGCCGCTATCCCGTGCTCTACTCCGCCTCCGGGCTTGTACTCACATCCGTATCAGCCATGATCGGCACCGGTATAGTCAGTGCCTACTATTTCAATTCATTCCCCGCCCTGTTCATCATCAGCAATATCATCACCGGCTTCCTCTTCCCCCTCATCCTGGGTGGCGGCATCGTGCTCGCTGTCCTCACAGCTGTAGGTGTGAATTTCGGATTACTCGGTGCAGCCGTCGACGCTGTCCACTCGTTGATGCAGTGGAGTCTTTCTGCGCTCGGATCCGTCGACGGGTCGGTGATTCGACATGCCTATTTCTCTGCCTGGGTCATTCTCCCCTATGCCATCACTGTGGTTATGCTCGCGCTTGCCCTTCACCATCGCAGACGCCTGTGGTGGATACTCACCGGCACGATGACCGTAATGACATTCGTCACCGCCGCTGTCACACGCGAACGCGTACCCGCCACCGAATTGTATATTCCCTCATCGTTTAGTCCCTCCTCCGTGATAATGCGCTCCGGCAACAAAGCCTGGATCTACACACCCGTACAAAACGAAAGCGGCAGCGTGCTGGACCGAGCCAACAAACGCTACCGCCGTTTTCTTCTAAGCCGAGGATGCGGAGAGTCATTCATTCCGGTGACCGACTCTCTAAGCGATATTTCATTAAAAATCCAAGATCTGACGCTCTTAGCGGTGGACAGGACAATCGCCGTGGTGGGCAAGCAAATGCCGGATATTTTCCATGTGGACTACGCACTGATCAACTCCGATTTCAGGGGAACAATCGAACGAGTGTACAGACACCTCAGCCCCGACACTATTCTGTTGGCTCCGGATATACATCCGTCTCGACGCGCGGCGCTCATCCGTCAGTGCGGCGACAGCATCCCATTCCGTAATCTCAAGCAAGATCATTTTTCGATCACATGGTAAGCATACTGCGGCGAGGCCGCCAATACTGAGCCGAAGGCTCTACCTCTCCGCCCTCATGGGGTTGTGGAGGAAATCGTCGTAGGCCAGGCGGATGCCGTCCTCCAGCTCAGTGCGGTAGCTCCAGCCAAGGCGCCTGGCCTTGCTCACGTCAAGCAGCTTGCGCGGGGTGCCGTTCGGACGTGTCGTGTCCCACAGGATCCTGCCCTCATAACCCACCACGCGGGCCACCGTCTCCGTCAGTTCCCGGATGGTCAGCTCCTTCCCCGTGCCGGCGTTCACAGTCTCGTTGCCGCTGTAGTGGTTCATCAGGAACACGCACAGGTTGGCGAGGTCGTCCACATACAGGAACTCGCGCAGCGGACTGCCGTCGCCCCAGCAGATCACCTCCGAAAGCCCACGCTCCTTGGCCTCGTGGAAGCGGCGGATGAGCGCCGGAAGCACGTGCGAGTGCTCGGGATGGTAGTTGTCGTTGGGGCCGTAGAGGTTGGTGGGCATCACCGAGATGTAGTCCGTGCCGTACTGGCGGTTGAGGTACTCGCAGTATTTCAGCCCCGATATCTTGGCGAGCGCGTACGCCTCGTTGGTCTGTTCGAGCGACGACGTCAGCAGGCACGACTCCGGCATGGGCTGCGGAGCCATGCGCGGATAGATGCACGACGAGCCCAGGAACTCCAGTTTCCTGCATCCGCTCTTCCACGCCGCGTGGATCACGTTCATCTCCAGCATCATGTTGTCGTACATAAAATCGGCCGGATGCTCCGAGTTGGCGATGATGCCGCCTACCTTTGCGGCAGCCAGGAACACATACTCCGGCCGTTCCATCGCGAAAAACCCATCCACCGCCCGCTGGTCGGTCAGGTCCAGCTCGGCATGAGTCCGCGTGATTATGTTGGTGTAGCCCTGTCTCTCCAGCTCACGCACGATGGCCGAGCCCACCATTCCCCGGTGCCCGGCCACATATATCCTTGAATCCTTCTCCATGTTATAAAATTTTTCAATCTTTAAGTATTGCGCGGAGCGCATCGATACTGCACAGCGCAGCTGTACCGATACTCTCACCGCCTGATTTTGACATCCATGGCACCATCCGGCCTGTCCTTTCCATCGGTCACGCAGC
>CAYZPI010000126.1:0-7927 GCA_964480085.1 uncultured Bacteroides sp.
CGCAACTGACGCCGACACCGTGCAGACCGCCGGACACCTTGTAGGAACCCTTGTCGAACTTACCGCCGGCGTGTAGCACCGTAAGCACCACTTCGAGGGCGCTCTTGTGCTCCTTCTCATGCATATCCACGGGAATACCGCGGCCATCGTCGATCACGGTGATTGAATTATCCTCATTGATAGTGACCTGCACGCGGCTTGCATATCCGGCGAGAGCCTCGTCGATGGAGTTGTCGACCACCTCATACACAAGATGATGCAGCCCTTTGGCGGAGATATCGCCTATGTACATCGCAGGACGTTTGCGGACAGCTTCCAGGCCTTCGAGCACCTGGATATTACTGGCACTGTATTCCTCTTCTCTTTCTGCCATAATATGATTTTTCCTTTGTAAAATTTTCGTTGTTTTAGAGCCACAAAATTACAAAAATTCCGTCAAATCACCAAAAAAAACGCCTTCAACTATGCCTTGCAGGACATCAGGCCGGGCTAAACAAAACGCATGGTTCCGTTTCTGTACGGGACCATGCGCAGCTATAATATTTTTCGATTTTCACGGGACGAAAAAGGCCGTCGGCCGGAGCATCAGCGGGAGGAGGCGCTGTAGTTGGGAGCCTCGCTTGTGATGGCCACATCGTGGGGATGGCTCTCGTTCACGCCGGCGTTGGTGATGCGGGTGAAGCGTGCCTTGTGCAGAGCCTCGATATCCTTTGCACCGCAGTAGCCCATGCCCGCACGCAGACCGCCGAGCATCTGATAGACCACCTCATAGAGAGTGCCTTTGTAAGGCACACGGGCTGCGATACCTTCCGGAACAAGTTTCTTGGCATCCGTCTCGTTGCCCTGGAAATAGCGGTCCTTCGAACCCTTCTCCATGGCTTCGAGCGAACCCATGCCGCGGTAGGTCTTGTATTTCCTTCCGTTGAAGATAATGGTCTCTCCGGGAGATTCCTCCACACCGGCAAGCATGCCGCCGAGCATCACACTGTAGCCTCCTGCGGCGAGCGCCTTGACGATATCGCCCGAATAGCGGATGCCGCCATCGGCGATCAAGGGAATACCGGTGCCTTCCAGAGCCTTTGCCACGTCATAGACAGCGGAGAGCTGCGGCACGCCCACTCCGGCGATGATACGGGTAGTGCAGATCGAACCGGGGCCGATGCCCACCTTCACTCCATCCGCCCCATTCTCTGCAAGGAATCTGGCAGCAGCTCCTGTGGCAATGTTGCCGACCACGACATCCACATTGGGATATTTGGCTTTCACGGCCTTGAGCACATCCACCACCCCGCGTGTATGGCCATGGGCAGTGTCGATCACCAGGGCATCCACACCGGCAGCCACCAGGGCGTCGGTACGCTCCATGAAATCTTTTGTCACGCCTATTCCGGCAGCCACACGCAGACGTCCGAGCACATCCTTGCATGCGTTGGGCTTGTTCTTTGCCTTGGTGATGTCCTTGTATGTGACCAGCCCTATAAGCTTGTTATTTGAATCTACCACGGGCAGTTTCTCTATCTTGTGACGCTGAAGGATCTCGGCAGCCTCCTCAAGGTTGGTCGATTGATTTGTGGTGACAAGGTTTTTCGATGTCATCACCTCGTCGACCTTACGGGTGAGGTCGCGCTCGAAACGCAGGTCGCGGTTGGTAACGATACCCACCAGATAGCCTTCTTCGTCCACCACGGGAATACCGCCGATATGATATTCCTCCATCATCTTCAGGGCGTCGGCCACAGTGGAGCCACGGAGGATTGTCACGGGATCATAGATCATACCGTTCTCCGCACGCTTCACGGCATGCACCTGACGCGCCTGTTCAGCGATAGGCATATTTTTGTGTATCACGCCTATGCCGCCCTCGCGTGCAATGGCGATGGCGAGCTGTGCCTCGGTGACGGTGTCCATTGCGGCGGACACGATGGGCACATTGAGAGTGATGTTGCGGGAAAAGCGTGTTTTCAGGTTCACTTCGCGGGGAAGTACTTCAGAATAGGCTGGAATGAGCAGGACGTCGTCGAACGTGAGACCGTCCATTTCTACTCGGTCGGCAATAAATGACATCGTAAAATGTTTTTGATATTATTGCATGCAAAGTTACAAATTTTTCCCGCTATTCTCCAAAAAAAATTTCAATTTTCTTTCTTCTGGAGCGGCATCACACACAATAAACGGCACGAGACAGCGTTAATACCCATATATATAATTATTGAGAAAATGAAAAAACTCTTGATCACAGCCTCTCTGATAGGAGCGGCTGCTTTGACTGTGACCGCCAAGACCTCAGATCCCGTGGTGATGACCATCGACGGAAAAGATGTGTATCTGAGCGAATTCGAATACCTATATAATAAGAATAACTCCCAGCAGGTGGCACCTGTGACATTCGACGAATATGTGGATATGTTTGTCAACTACAAGCTCAAGGTGGCCGACGCACTGCATGAGCGACGCGACACCACAGAGAGCTTCCGTACAGAGTTCGACAAATTCCGCCTCGACCTGGCCAAGCCATATCTGCGCGACGACAAAGTGGAGCAGCAACTCATCGACGAAGCCTACGACCACTATAAGAAAGAGGTGTTCGTGAGCCATATCATGCTCGACGCACGCGACCCTCAGGGCGAGCACAAGCTTGATTCGATACGCTCCCTGATACTCTCCGGAGATATCACCTTCGAGGATGCAGCAAGGCAGAACTCGATCGACAAGCGTTCGGCAGCCAATGGCGGACGCATGGCGTGGATGACAGGCACAGGCCTCTATCCCTGGACATTCGAGAAGGCAGCTTTCGAGACCCCGCAGGGCGAAATATCCGAGGTGATCAACTCCGGAGTAGGCTATCACTTAGTACGCCCGGAAGAGTCGCGTCCGTCGCGCGGCGAAGTGAAGGTTCGCCATATCCTGCTGCTCACCCAGGGCCTTGCCGGCGACGCCAAGGCTGCAGTCAAGGCCAAGGCCGACTCACTCTATGAAGTGGTCACCGCCCCCGGAGCCGATTTCGCGGCAGTGGCCACCGCTTATTCCCAGGATCCCGGTTCGGCATCCCAGGGCGGATTCATCGACTGGTTCGGTCCAGGCAAGATGGTGGCTGAATTCGACAGCACCTCCTTCGCCCTCCCCCAGGGCGCCATCTCCCGGCCATTCGAGACGGCCTACGGCTACCATATCGTGCTCAACGAAGGCCACCGCAGCTATCCCGAGAAAGCCGAGGTGCTCGAACAGATAAAGACTGCCATGGAGAGGGACATGCGCGCCAACATGCCCGTGCAGGCAAAGATCGACGCAGTGGCAAAAGCCACAGGATCAAGCATCAACGAAAACTATATGCAGAGCGTACGCGACATCGTGGCGGCCAACGGCGGACAGGGCGACTCTACCGCCATCGCACAGTTGTCGGCATGCCCCGTCATTGCCTATACCGTAGCCGGCAAAAGCGTGACATTGGGCGATGTGCTGTCAAAAACCAAGCTGCCCCCGATGCCGAGCATGGATATCGTGGAACGCGCCGTCACCCACTATGTGGACAAAGCCTTCAACGGCGAGATCACCGAGCTGGAGATACAGGATATGATGAAGAACAATCCCGAATACCGCAACTTGGTGAATGAATACCGCGACGGCATCCTGCTCTTCGATGTGGCCAATAAGAAAGTGTGGGAAAAAGCGTCTGGCGACACTGATGCCCTCAACCGGTATTTCGCCGACAACCGCGAGAAATACAACACCTGGACAGTCCCCCATTTCAAGGGTTACGTGATTTTCGCGCAGAACGACTCCACTATGAATGAAATAAGCGTTTATGCCAAAACTTTGGACTCATCCATGCCTCAGGATGAATTCACCGGGGCCATGAAAGAGAAATTCGGCAAGCAGGTTAAGGTGGAGCGTGTGGTCGTAGGCAAGGGCGACAACGAGATCATCGACTATCTGGCTTTCGGAGGCCCCAAACCCGAGACTCCCAAATACCAGCAGTGGAAATCGTTCATTGCCTTCGGCGAGAAGATCATCGACCAGCCCGAGGAGATGACAGATGTAAGGGGAGCGGTGGTGACTGATTACCAGAATTCCCTTGAGAAGGAATGGGTGGATTCCCTGCACAAAGCCTACAAGGTGAAGATCAACGACAAGGTGCTTAAAAAGGCAAAGAAATAATATCTTAATATTTTACAAATTCGGGGCAATTTCATGGCAATCTTAGGCGAAATGTTTTTTTTTGATTAAATTTGCAGATTGAAAATAAAAATAGTCAACCTTACAAGAACATCTACAGTGAATATCCATAAGATTACCCTTGCTTTGATCTGCGCCATGCTGCCCATGTGCGTATGCGCCCAGAACAATATCGCCGAAGAAGTGGCATGGATGATAGGCGACACTCCCATCTACAAGTCGGAGATTGAACAGACCTACCAGGAGTACCAGTCGGAACGAGTTCCGATCAAAGGCGACCCTTACTGTGTCATCCCTGAGGAGATGGCAGTGCAGCGTCTGTTCCTCGATCAGGCTGATATCGACACCGTGGAGGTGCAGCCCAGCCAGGTGGCGTCGAGAGTGGAGGCGCAGATCAACTATCTGATCTCCAATTTTGGATCGAAAGAGAAACTGGAGCAGTACTTACGCAAGTCGGTCAACGAGCTGCGCGAATACTACACCACCATGATGACTGACCGATTCCGCGTACAGACCGTACAGGAGAACCTTACCAAGGACGTGAAGGCCACACCCGCTGACGTCAACAAATATTTCCGCAGCCTGCCCAAGGACTCCATCCCGTACGTCCCCCAGCAGGTGGAGGTGAAGATCATCACCCTCAACCCCGTCATTCCCCAGCAGGAAATCGACAACGTGAAGGCACGTCTGCGCGAATATGCCGAGCGTGTGAACAACGGCGAGACCCCCTTCTCCACCCTCGCCATCCTCTACTCCGATGATCCTGATAGCGGTCCACAGGGCGGCGAACTCGGATTCTTGGGGCGCGGACAGCTCGTGCCGGAATTCGCTGCCGTGGCCTTCAATCTCAACGACCCGAAGAAGGTATCGAAAATCGTGGAGACGGAATATGGCTACCACATCATACAGCTCATCGAGAAACGCGGCGACCGCGTGAACTGCCGCCATATCCTCCTGCGGCCCGAAGTGGCGGAAAAAGACCTGATTGATGCCACGGTGCGCCTCGACTCGCTGAGGACACTCATCCTCAAGGGCGAGGATGGCGCTACGTTCGAGGAAGCAGCCCGCCACATCTCGCAGGACAAGGACACACGCAACAGCAACGGCCTGATGGTGAACCCGAATACAGGCACCACACGGTTCCAGATGTCGGAACTCCCTCAGGAAATCGCCAAAGCCGTGTCGACATTGCAGCCGGGCGAGATATCCAACGCCTTCATCATGAGGGGAGCGAAGAACAACCGCGAGCAGGTGTCGATCGTGAAACTCGTGTCGCGCATCGATGCCCACCAGGCCACTTACGCCGACGACTATCAGTTGATAAAGAACATGTACGAGAACGCCCAGCGAGAAAAGATAATCAACGACTGGCTGGAGAAAAAGATCAAGGACACTTACGTGCGTATTGAGGAAGGCTGGCGAGGCTGCGACTTCGAGCACGAAGGATGGATAAGATGAGAATCTCGGCCCGACACATCGTCATATCCGCATTGGCACTGATGGCTCTGCCATTGGTGCTTCCTGCATCTTCTACAGGACAAAAGCCACTGAAGACCCCTCAGACGCTCCCGAAGATTGCACCTCAGATACCGACAGCCGACCGCAACAACAGCAAGCGTGTTTTTCTGGAGCGGGCGGATGTGATGAAGCAGATGGAGAGGGATTCGTTCATTATCGTCACCGGAAATGTGGAGTTCTCCCACGGGGCGATGCACATGTTCTGCGACAGCGCGCATTTCTACGACGGCACGGAGTCGCTCGACGCTTTCGGCAACATACGCATGGAGCAGGGCGACACCCTGTTCATCTACGGCGATGAGCTCACGTTCAACGGCATCGAGCAGAAGGCCTATCTCTATGGCACCGATGGCCGCCCGGTGAAGATGATCAACCGCGATGTGACGCTGGTCACTCCCACCTTCATCTACGACCTCAAGAACGAATACGGCTACTATTACGAAGGCGGCAAACTCACCGACAAGGGCAATCAGCTCACCTCCATAGAAGGAGAGTACATTCCCAAGACCAAGGAGGCTAATTTCTACGACAATGTGAACCTCCGATCGCTGTCGAAAAGCGACACGCTCTTGATCCTGTCCGACACATTGTTCTACAACACCGAAAGTCATGTGGCCGAACTTGTATCACCGTCGACCATTATCAATGCGCAGGCCACAATCACCACCGACAATGGCACTTACGACACCAACACAAGCGTAGCCAATCTCTACGACCGCTCGAAAGTGGTGGCGTCCACCGGCACCACCCTCGAAGGCGACACTTTGTTCTACGACCGCAATGTGGGTTTCGGAGAGGCATTCGGCAATATGGAGATTGTCGACACCGCCCATTGTGTGATTCTCACGGGCGATTATGGCTATTACAATGAACTGACTGACAGCGCATTCGCCACCGGACGCGCTTTAGCGAAAGAATATTCGCAGGGCGATACCCTGTACATGCACGGACGCTACCTGTATTCGTTCACCGTGACAGACACCACGAAGTTCGAGGCCGACACTATTGCAGGCATCGAGGCATATTCGACCGTCGACACCACACATGTTATGGTGGCGCATCCGCGTGTACGCTTCTATCGCTCCGACATGCAGGGACTCTGCGACTCGTTGCGGTTTGAGGAACGCGATTCCACCTTGTTCATGTTCCATCACCCTGTGGTGTGGAGCGACGAGCGCCAGATTTTCGGCAACGTCATCGAAGTGCATCTCAACGACTCCACCATCGACAAGGCTATCCTACCCGATTTTGCTTTCTCAGCCGAGCACATCGAAGGCAATTTCTTCAACCAGCTCAGCGGCAAGGAGATGATAGCCTATTTCCGCGACAGCGAGATGTACCGGCTGGATGTCAACGGCAACGTGCAGGCGATAATGCTGCCGATGGAGGACGATTCTACCTACAACAAGATTGTAAATGTAGAGAGCAGTTTCATGACGGCCGATTTCGAAAGACGCGATATCCTGAAGATGAAGATGTGGCCCTCGACCAGCGGCACGGTCACGCCATTGTATCTGGCAAAGAAATCCTTGTTCTTCCTGCCTCAGTTCAAGTGGTACACCGACATGCGTCCGACCTCGCCGGAAGATGTGTTCGTTGTGCCCGAACAGATGGAAGCCCTGATGGCAGACATTCCCGAATATCCTGTGCCGCTTCCGGGCACGCTGCTCGAACGCATAGCGAGATACGCAAAAGAGGATGATCCTTCAGAACAAGAACCCACCGCGGATGAAACCGACGCAAAAGAAGATCAACAATAAACCGCACAAAAAGAAATCCGGCCCATTCGGGTCGGATTTCTTTTTGTTGTCGGTCTGAACGTTAGATTATTCAGCGGCGGGAGCCTCTTCGGCAGGAGCAGCCTCAGCAGCGGCAGCAGCTTCAGCCTCAGCCTTGGCGGCGGCGAGCTCTGCTTTCTTCTTGGCCACGGCCTCAGCCTTGGCTTTGTTTACAGCCTGCTCAGCTTCGAGACGAGCCTTCACTTCTTCCTCCTTCTTGTCGGCCATAACGACCTTGAGCTTGTCAACCTTAGCCTGACGAGCCTCTTTCCAGGCGTTGAAACGACGTTCGGCTTCAGCCTCGTCGAAAGCGCCTTTCTTCACACCACCCTGAAGGTGCTTCATAAGGAGCACACCTTCGTGAGAGAGGATGGAACGAACAGTGTCGGTGGGTTGAGCACCAACGTTGATCCAATACAAAGCCCTTTCGAAATTAAGAGTGATTGTAGCAGGATTAG
>CAYZPI010000127.1:0-7613 GCA_964480085.1 uncultured Bacteroides sp.
TGGAGACGGTGCTCTACGCCCTGCTGTTCGTGGTGATCGTGGTGTTCTTCTTCCTCGGACGCTGGCGCGCCACCATCATCATCACCATCACCATACCTATATCCCTGATCGCGTCGTTCATATATCTGGCCGTCACGGGCAACACCCTCAACATCGTGTCGCTGTCGGCGCTGTCGATTTCGATCGGTATGGTGGTCGACGACGCCATCGTGGTGCTTGAGAACGTCACCACCCATATCGAGCGAGGCTCAGATCCCAAGCAGGCGGCCGTGCACGGCACCAACGAGGTGGCAATCTCCGTGGTGGCCTCCACGCTCACGCTCATCGCAGTGTTCTTCCCCCTCACCCTCGTCACCGGCATGACCGGCGTCCTCTTCCGTCAGCTCGGCTGGATGGTGACCATCATGATGATCATCTCCACCATCTGCGCCCTGTCGCTCACCCCCATGCTCTGCAGCCTGCTGCTCCGCCGCAACACCCGCCACGGCAAGCTCTACACCATATTCTTCACACCCATCCAGAAAGCACTCGACGCCTTCGACAACGGCTACGCGCGTATGGTGACATGGGTCGTAGGCCACCGCGCCTTCACCATCATCGTCTGCCTCCTCATCTTCGTGGGCTCGATATTCCTGATGAGGGGCGTGGGATCAGAGTTCTTCCCCGTGTCGGACAACGCCCGGTTAGGCGTGAACCTGGAGCTCCCCATCGGCACACGCGTGGAGATATCCCGCGAGGTGACCGAACGCCTCAGCAACGAATGGCGTGAGAAATACCCCGAGATAAAGGTGATCAACTACACCACCGGCCAGGCATCGTCGGACAACACCTTCGCGTCGATGCAGGACAACGGCTCACACATCGTGTCGATGAACATCTCGCTCACCGATCCCGGCGACCGCGACCGGGGCATCACCGAGATAGCCGCCATGATGCGCGATGATCTGAAGAGGTATCCCGAATTCAAGAAGGCGCTCGTCAACGTAGGCGGCAGCCGTGGAAGCAGCATGAGCGGCGAGGCCACCATCGACTTTGAGATCTATGGCTACGACTTCACCGAGACCGACTCCGTGGCACAGAGGCTCAAGCGGGTGCTCGAAGGCATCGAAGGCACGGCCGACGTGAACATATCGCGCTCCGACTACCAGCCGGAGTACCAGGTGGACTTCGACCGCGAGAAGCTGGCGCTGTACGGCCTGAATCTCGCGACGGCCGCCAGCTACCTGCGCAACCGCATCAACGGCTCCACCGCATCGCAGTACCGCGAGGACGGCGACGAATATGATATAAAGGTGATGTACGCCCCGGAGCACCGCACCTCGATCGAGGACATCGAGAACATCATGATCTACAACGCCGCCGGACGCGGTGTGCGCATACGCGACATCGGCACCGTGGTGGAGCGCTTCACCCCGCCCACCATCGAGCGCAAGGACCGCGAGCGCATCATCACCGTATCGTCGATCGTGCAGGACGCGCCGATGAGCCAGGTGGTGGAGGCTGCCCAGGCCGAGATTGCCAAGATGGACCTCCCGATGGGCATAGCCATTCAGATTGCCGGTAGCTACGAGGACCAGCAGGATTCGTTCAAGGACCTGCTCACGCTCGCCTTGCTCATTATTATATTGGTATATATCGTGATGGCGGCGCAGTTCGAGAGCTACACCTACCCTGCCATCATCATGACCTCGCTGATGTTCGCCTTCTCCGGCGTGTTCATCATCCTGTATCTGACGGGACACACCCTGAATGTGATGTCGATGATCGGCGCCATCATGCTTATCGGTATCGTGGTGAAGAACGGTATCGTGCTGATCGACTACATCACCCTCAACCGCGAACGCGGCATGGCGGTGCGCAAGGCCGTGATCCATGGTTGCAAGAGCCGTCTGCGTCCTGTGGTGATGACCACCCTCACCACCATCCTCGGCATGGTGCCGATGGCTGTCGGCACAGGCCAGGGTTCGGAGATGTGGGCCCCGATGGGCACAGCCGTGATCGGCGGCCTCACCTTCTCCACGCTCCTCACCCTGCTGTTCGTGCCCACCCTCTACTGCGTGTTCGCCGGCAACGGCATCCGCAACCAGCGACGCAAACTACATAAAAAGTTATAAGTTATAGTGAATAGTGAATAAGTACCATCCGGATGGCCACTTATTCACTATTCACTATCACCTATAACCTACCTATTCACTATCACCTATAACTTAGAATATAAGTACCATCCGGATGGCCACTTATTCACTATAACTTATAACCTACCTATTCACTATCACCTATTACTTAAATGAAAGCAATACTCATAACATTCGACCAGGCACACTATGCCAAGATCATCGATGTGCTCGAACGCTCCAACTGCCGAGGCTTCACAGCCTGGGAACAGGTGCAGGGACGCGGCTCCCACACCGGCGAACCTCATTTCGGATCCCATGCCTGGCCGTCAATGGCCTCCGCCGTCATCTCCATCGTAGAGGACCATCAGGTGGCCCCCGTGCTCGCAAAACTCAAAGCTATCGATGACGACCGCCCCAAGCTTGGACTCCGCGCCTTCGTATGGGCCATCGAACAATGCTTATAGAGGCTGGCGCCGCCATACTGGCACGAAGCGCGAAATTTTTTTTCTAAAATATTTGCATAATTTATTTTTTCATCCTATCTTTGCACAATTAAATCACGGCTGCAAAGCCAAAATTTAACAACAACACATCTATCAAAAGCTTCAAACCTCTGATTTCCAATTGAGAGCCTATAAGAAAGAAAACTAATAATCAATAAATAACGTGCCCTTCAACAAGGCATAAACTACTAATCTCAATTTTCACAAATGAAAAAAACACTAACCAACCTTCTCAGAAGCGCGTTTGTAGCCGTCTGCTGTTTCTGCGGACTGTCTGCTTTCGCTCAGTCAGAGGTTACATCCGTGATTGCTGCGGGTGGCACATCGACAGATGAGCTCTCCAGCACCATCGGACAGCCTTTCTTCAGCCCTATGGCGGGAATGTGGGTTAATGCCACTGGCGTGACCACTGGCATCGACGGAATCTATGCCGACGGTGATGTGACTGTAGAGAACGTAGCCGGTGACAAGTCGCTCAACATCAAGCTGACCGACCAGATGATCGCCGACGGCGCATCCTACATGGTTTACTCCGTTTCCGGTATGTTGCTTGAAAGCGACAAGATCACGTCCAATCCCTACACTCTCAAGTACGACCATCTGCTTAGCGGCAAAGTCATCATCGTCGCTATCCAGACTTCCAACGGTGTAGTTGCAACTTACAAACTCTCCAAGTAATCCTATCTAAAAAACAAAACAAAAATTCATAACGATAATGAAAAAAGTATTTATCTCAGTTGCTTTAGCAGCTGCTCTTGCTTTCGGCGCATCTGCACAGTCAATTCCCGGATGGTACAGCTACCAGGGTGTAAGCGATGTTAAGAGCCAGGAAATTTCTGTTATCCTCTACCTCACCGATGCCAATCGCTCTGAGTGCTACTATGTTGAGGAGCACACTGTAACTACCAACGCTGCCGGCGCATTCTCTTGCCAGCTCGGTCTTGGTACTCCCGACCCCAAAAACTTCCACGGTGTATACGGTCACATCGAGGAAATCGACTGGGCAGCCGGTCCTTATATGGTAGTAACCTACATCAACGGCGCAGTCGCTGGTGAGGCTCAGCTCGGTGCTGTTCCCTACGCTACCATCGCCGGTAAGGCTCTTGGTGTAGCAGGTGTTGAGAACGTAGCAGAAGAACTCGAAGCTCTCTGGCAGAAGAACGAAGACCAGGACATCTTCACCACACAGCTCGTTAACCGCGTTGAGGCTAACACAGAGGCTATCGAAATGTACGCTGAAGGCTTCGATGAACAGCTCACAAATGTTGCCACACTCGCTACAGGTGCTACAAACATCGCCATGGCCAACGAAGAGGCTATCGCTGAACTTCAGGAACAGGCAACCTATGCAGTTGAGCAGGCTGACAACGCCCTCCTGCTTGGTACACAGCTCAGCAACGGCGTTCTCGCTCTTGAGGAACAGGTAACTAAGAACGAAGAAGATATCGCTAACATCAGCTCTGAACTTCCCGAGCTCACCGAGCAGGTTCATTCCAACAAGGTAGGTCTTAGCCTTCTTGAGGCAAAAGTTGATGCTCTCTCTGGTGGTGCTGACGTTGACCTCTCAGGCGTTAACGAAGCAATCGAAGACCTCCAGCAGCGCATGGAGAATCAGGAACTCGGCTTCACACAGCTCAACAACGTAGTTACCGACCTTGGTTCAGAAGTTCAGACCAACATCGATGCTATCAACGATCTCGAAGGCTGGAAAGTAGAGGCTCAGCCCATGCTTCAGGGCATGAATGGTGCTATCGCTAAACTTCAGGAGGATGTAGACATCAACATCGAAGCAATCGCAAACCTCGAGCAGGCTATGACTGAGATTTCTCCCGCTGTTGCTGGCATGAATGGTGCCATCGCTAAACTTCAGGAGGATGTAGACATCAACATCGAAGCAATCGCAAACCTTGAGCAGGCTATGACTGAGATTTCTCCTGCTGTTGCCGGCATGAACGGTGCTATCGCAGCTCTCCAGGCTGACAACGATATCAACAAGGAAGCTATCGACAACCTTGAGCAGGCTATTTCTGAGCTTTCTCCCGCTGTTAAGGGTAACACTGGTGCTATCGCAGCTCTTCAGGCTGACAACGATATCAACAAGGAAGCTATCGCTAACGCTGAGCAGACTCTCATCGACCTGACAGAAACTGTTAAGGGTAACTCTGCTGCTATCTCCATTCTCGAAGAGAAGAGTGGTGATGTATGGGCTGAAATCGCTCGCATCAAGGATCTCCTCACAACTCAGGGCATGGCTATCGCCGACCTTCAGGACCTGATCACCAACATCGTGAAGTAATTCACCCTTACGATCATAATTAAAAATGACGCGCTTTACGGCGCGTCATTTTTTTTGCCCATTTTTCCATCGCGTCCCTACAGCTTCCTTAGGATAGTCATGCCGTCACGGATGGGCAGGATCACAGTCTCTACCCTTTGATCGGCGGCAACGTGGTCGTTGAATTCAAGAATACCCTTGGTCTGGGCGTCGTGATTGGCCTCCGGGTCGAGAATCTTGCCGCTCCACAGGGTATTGTCGGCAAAGATGTATCCGCCGGGCCTGACCGACGGAAGCACCGCCTCATAATAGTCGACATAGCATCGCTTGTTGGCGTCGATGAACACCAAGTCCCATTCCTCATCTATCGTGGGGATCACATCAAGGGCGTCGCCGATATGCAGGTGTATCCTGTCGGCCCAAGGCGTGGCACCGAATGTGGCGAGGAGTTCATCCTCGCTCTCGTCGTCAATCTCTATTGTGTGGATGTGCCCGTCGCGTGGCATCCCTTCGGCAAAGCACAGGGTTGAGTAACCGGTGAATGCGCCCAACTCCAGGATCCTCTGCGGGGAGATCATCCGTGTGAGCATCGTGAGCAGACGCCCCTGGCTATGGCCCGAGCACATGCGCGGATACAGGTGGTAGAGATAAGTGCGCCGGTACACCTCCGTGAGCCACGGAGGTTCGGGAGAGATGTGCCTGTCGATGTAGTCTTCGATATCCATAATCATTATATGTCTTATAAATCTTTTAAAATCTCTGCTTTCACGACCGACAGCAGAGATTTTTTGCAAAATTAGCGATAAAATTCGTAACTTTGCAAAAAATCCCGCCTGTGCCCCTGCATGGGATGAAATCAGCCTGTACCTATGAAAGGAATCACTGTATATTGCGCATCGAGCGACAACATATCCGACATTTATTTCGAAGCTGCCACCACTCTTGGCGCGGAGATAGCCCGCCGGGGGCTGCCGGTGATCAACGGCGGTGGCCGCATGGGGCTCATGCGTGCGGTGAGCGACGGAGCGCTCTCGGCGGGAGGCTCTGCCATTGGCGTGATTCCACAGTTCATGGTGGATGCGGGACGCAACTATGACCGCCTCACCGAGACAATCGTGACGGCCGACATGCAAGAGAGAAAACGCACCCTCGCCGATCTCGCCATAGGAGTGATAGCCCTTCCGGGGGGTGTAGGCACTCTTGAGGAGATCACAGAGATGATGACGGCCCGCAAGCTGAATCTATATGATGGCAAGGTAGTGATCCTCAACATCAATCATTTCTACGACCGGCTCATCGACTTTCTCGACACCACGGTGGCGGAGGGTTTTTCCTACGGTGCGCCGTCATGGGAGATAGCCACCACTCCTCAGCAGGCCCTATCATTAATCCTCGACTGAACCGATGCCCGACAGCCTCTCCATATCCGAGAACCATGCTCCTCTGACGGTGTCGCCGGAGGATACGACGCTTGTGTCTGTACCGGCGCACGAAATCGCCATGTCCGACTCCACCGCACATGCGTTCCATCAATTGAGGACCGCACCGCGCGACACCACACCCGTGGTGATTCCGCGCCATGCAAGCCGTAACGAGATCAACACCGACCTCCACGCCGCGCTCTCAGCCACATATTCCACCGGAGGCATCGACACTGCGGCCCTCAAGATAGCCGTCCCTCCGGAGAAACCGACATGGGAAGACGGTCTGGAAGGTACACCACGCCCCATCAATGCCGGCGACAATTCCGGAGTGCTTGCCATCATCACCGGGATGTTCGTGTTGATGATGTTCGGTTTCCGTCAGTCGAAGCGTCTTTTCAAGGTGCTGTTGAAGGACCTTCTCGGGATGCGCAGCCCAAATGTATTCGACGAGCACACATCAAATGAGAACGGCGTGCTCACCCTGATGGCGATGCAGTGGAGCGTCTACACCGGACTGGTGCTGTACATCCTCTTCACCTATCTCTACAACCTTTCGCCGGAGAATGCCTTCATCGACATAGCCCGGCTGATATCGCTTACCGCAGGCTACTACATATTCCAGCTCGCCGCCTACAATCTCGTGGGCTACACATTCACCACAGCGGAGGGGCGCACCTTCTACGTCAAGGGGTTCACCGCATCGCAGTCGCTCCTGGGATTCCTGCTTATCATCCCCGTCCTGGTCGCGCTCTTCTACCGTGAGACAGCCGAGGCGATGCTCTTCACGGCCGGGGCGCTGTATCTTGTGGCCCGATTTATATTCATAATCAAAGGATTTAGGATTTTTTATCAAAAAATCTGGTCGTTGCTTTATTTTATTTTGTACCTTTGCACTCTCGAAATTGTTCCACTTATTGTCCTTTACAATTTAGCGCTATCATTGGTGAATAGCGATTGATACTAACCTGATAACCAATACAAAAGTGAAGATTAACAAAATCCTTGTATCGCAGCCCCAGCCAGCTGCCGGAAAATCACCATATTTCGACATAGCAGAAAAATACGGCGTTGAGGTTGTGTTCCGTCCTTTCATCAAAGTTGAGGGTCTCTCGGCAAAGGAATTTCGCCAGCAGAAAGTGTCTATTCCTGATTTCACCGCTGTGATATTCACCGCCAAGACAGCAATCGACCATTTCTTCAAATTATGCGAGGAGATGCGCATCACCATCCCCGATACGATGAAATATTTCTGCACCACAGAGTCGATTGCCCTCTACCTGCAGAAATACATCGT
>CAYZPI010000128.1:0-7583 GCA_964480085.1 uncultured Bacteroides sp.
GCTTCACATTTCACCGGAAAGGATGGTGCGTATCAGACTTATCCGCGCATGCACTACAGTGGATCGCATTTCTTGCCCGTATATTACGATGACCATAATCTGAGCAATCCCTATCATCCTGATATAAATGTCAATCCTGTAATCAACAATACCGACGGGAGCATCGTGGGATACAAGTATTTCAATTTCGACAAGCTTAATGGCGCGAAAAAAGTGGAGCTTGCGCTCGACCTTATACCCTTGGGATTTGATGGTACTATAACTGTCTACACCGAGGCTCCCTGGAAGGGCAATCCGACGCCCGTGGGCAAATTTGAAATAAAATTGGACGATCCAATAAAGCCGATGAAGATGAAGGCTGATGTAAGCGCAGTGAGCAATCTGAAAGGCAAGCACCCGCTCTATCTGGTGTTCAATACCCCCGGGTCCGGGTCGCTCTGCACCCTTGAGCGCATACAGTTCATCGCCGAATAAGAATTTGTGGCGGAGCAGCAAAAAAGTTGCTCCGCCACAAATTCTTATTCGGCGATCCAATCATATATTCCATATCAAGGATCCACACTTGAAAATGAAGCAAATATTTCAAGCGAGAACTATAAAACCTTATTGTTGATAATCTCCTTGACGGGTATCTTGAAATTGATTATCGGGTCGATGAAATACACGTTGCCATCGATGCCCAGAAGCACGTTATCGCCTGCAATATCAGTCACAGTAATCTCATCGTTACCATAACAATAAGTACCCTCTGGGTAAAGACCTTTATATGCCAATGCAGTTTCTATCTGCTCTCTGTTCGGTTGTCCGACCGAATGAATAAACTCTTGTGAAAGGATGATTCTCACATTATCCAATTCTTCACCGATCCCCACGAAATTATAGCTGGTCTCAGGGAAATACTTGTTATGCACCAGATGCTCATATATCACATCCTCGGGGCGCACGCTTCCCTTCATAGGTGATTTGGCAAAAGGATCTTTAAATTTATATACTATGCCATTTTCCTCGTTGATAACAATTTCACTTTCACCAGTACGCTTTGGATAACGAAATCCAAGAGATTGAAACTCACTATGAGTTAAAAATTTACCTAACGCCTTTGCAATTCCAATCAATCTTTCGGATTCAGCTTCTCGACGTATCCTCTCACTATCCTCCGAGTGTTCGTTGGATGATGCTTCAAGTCCATGTTCAAATATCTGGATGTCGCTTCTATCCATCGGCTTAGATTCTATCTAAGTTGAGTGTGGAAATAGTCACCAACCTTTCGGATTGCGTATTGCATCGATTTCTCTTGCTGTGCTCTGGATATTCATTACGTGAAGCTCCCAGTTCCGGTTCAAGCACTCGTATATTGCTTCGGTTTCCAGCGATCTCCATTGCTCTGGTTGAGTTAGCAGCCAATCGGCTGCAGTCTGTCTCCCATTTGCCATAATTATATTGCTTAGATTCCTTTCCATATCATAAAAGTACAGCTATAGTTTTAGTTATAGTGCAAATTTACGGCAATTTCTTGAAATATCAAAAATTTGACCGGGCTGCCTTATGAAATCTTATCAAATATCATAAATCATAACGTCCTGTAAACAATACAATCTGCAAAAAAAGAAATTTTTTACATCTATTGGTGCCAAAGATATTAAATTTCGTTGTATTTTTGTATCGTAAAGTCAGCTATGTCTGAACAACGGAGTGCCCGAATGGGCTGAACAGATATTGTATGGATTATGAAACAGATAGCAATGATTACGGGTGCGACCAGCGGTATTGGCGAGGCTTGCGCCCGACGGTTCCTGGAGGCGGGATACCGCGTGATAGCCACCGGCCGGAATGCCGGAAAGCTCAGTAGGCTAAAGGATGAATATGGCGACGATGTGTTGCCGCTGGTGTTCGACGTGCGCGACCATGTCGCCGCCGTGGCTGCCGTAGAAGGTTTGCCCGGAAAGTGGGCGAAGATTGATGTGCTGGTCAACAATGCCGGACTTGCCCTCGGCCTCGAACCTGAATATGAGGGCGATTTCAACGACTGGAGCACGATGATCGACACCAACATCAAGGGATTGCTCACCATGACACGGGCCATCGTGCCGGGAATGGTGGAACGCAACAGCGGACACATCATCAACATAGGCTCTGTAGCCGGCGATGCCGCATACGCCGGAGGCAACGTGTACTGCGCCACAAAGGCTGCCGTGAAGGCCATTACCGACGGATTGCGGATCGACGTGGCCCATACCGCGCTGCGGGTTACTCTCCTCAAGCCCGGACTCGTGGAGACTCATTTCAGCAACGTGCGTTTCCACGGCGATGATGCCCGTGCCGACAATGTCTACAAAGGCATCACACCCCTCACCGCCGACGACATAGCCGACTCCGCCCTCTACGCTGCCCAGGCTCCCGCACATGTGCAGATAGCTGAGATGCTCATCCTCGCCACCCATCAGGCCAACGGCAGCTTCATCGTAAGGAATTAGGCTTCCTAAGGCAGCAGCTGAAACCTTTTGGCGTGAAAGTGTGTTACTTTCATAAAACAACTATTGATATGAAAGTCTCAGATAGAATCCGTCATTTCTTCCACGTGGTGTCCAATGTGCGTCCTATCATCTGGATAGGCTCTTATATTGGCCTCGTGCCTGTGTTCGCCGTAATTTACTGGCTGCTGCCCGACGGGCAGTTCCGCATTCCCGATGGAGCGGGGACCGATTTCGGTTCGTGGCTCTATTATAGTATCGTCACAATCACTACTCTCGGTTTTGGCGACTACACACCGGCTCATGGCTGGGCGCAGACTGTGACAGCTGTGGAGGTAATGTGTGGATTGACCATCTTAGGCTTTTTCCTGAATGCGGTCGGCTCCATGAAATCGGAGATCGATGTAGATGCGGAGATCGAGAAGCAGCGAATACTCCACTCGGCGGCTGAGAAGGACAAACTCACCAAGATGAGTCCGCTACTTCTGAAACGTCTCAACACTTTCATCTACCACTGCGAGAACAATTCGCCGGAAAACGTGCTGACACGTGCGGCATTCAACATCTCCCTGGCGCTCGACTCGCTTCAGACACGTGTTGATCTTGCCGAATGGCCCGAATTGCTTGAAAATTGCTTTACCCTCGTGGCTGACTGCCAGATTTTCACCGACGAGAACACTGTCCGGGCCGATAAGCTTCCTGTCGATGCAGCCGACAGCCGCAAGGAGTTCCCCGTGCAGGCTGCCAAGACCGCCCGTGCGATCCAGACCCTGATTTCAGACATCATAAAATAGTTCCGTCCGACGTATTGTTTTACCTATAATTTTATCTAAAAATATAGATTTGTGGAAATAAATTAGTATTTTTGCGTATTATTAATTATAATTTCGCAAAAATACTAATTTTTTTCGCCTATGAAGAATTTTACTCTGATTGCTCTCGCCTCAGCTATGGTGGGAGGAATGTGCCAGGATGCCGGGGCTGTCCCATTGCCCGCTGTGTTCAAGAATGTAAGGGCACGGATCGCTCCGCAGCTCAAGGCTGAAGCAAAGGCTGACGCTCCCCTCAGATATGCAGCCCAGGCCGCCGAAGCGGCTGCTCTGTGGCGTGCCCAGACCCAGAAGGCATTCGGCTGGGACGGCGAGGAATGGGTGCTAACTGAAACATACGCCATCAGTTACGACGAACAGGGACAGAAGACAGTGCAGACCGTCACCGACGAGGACGGATATGTCAACCGCGAGACATACACCTGGAACGACAACGGCCAGCTCGCAACCCGTTTCATACAAGTAGATCCACGTGGCAACGGCGAATACGAGGACTATTCGCGCCTCAGGAGAGAATATGACTCGCGCCTGACATCGTTCATCACCTTCAACGACCAGGAAATCTGCAACAACGGCTCATGGGCTCCATCCAACAACTATAAGCAGACAATAACACGCGATGATGCCGGCAACGTGATGCAGATGGAACGCGCTGTCTTTTTTGAAGGTGTCTATGATCCCACCTATCGAATAAACATCAGTTATGGTGATGACGGACAGGCCAATGGAATAGTGGTAACCGAACTCACATACGATTATTCCACCGGAGAATACGCATGGGTAGAAACGGAGAGATACACCGACATAGTATGGGCTGAGACCGACGGACAGATCGTGGGTGTTGAAGATGACGATGATCTTTTCCGTGGTGCCAACAGGCTGAAATCGGCTAATATTGAAATTGATGGCCAGGTATTGTCTCTTAATGTGGAATATGATGGCAATAATTATGTGGCCACCGCAATTGTCGGGGAAGAAGGGATTAGCGTTGTGACCACAATTGCTTATACGGAGCTGGATTTTTCTACTGACTATCCTCTTAACAAAGGCTGGAAGGTAGAAATGACTTATGATTTTATGATGGGAAGTATGTCTATAGGAAACGAAAGTATTGTCGAAACCTATATTTATACGGCCGATGACCTCATAGTACTTGATAAGCTGGAGGTGTCGGAAAACGGAGGTCCTTCCTATATTGAATCAATGATTGAAGGAGCGGTTGAATACGATGAAGAGAACGGTTGCCCTGTTAGTTGGACCGTCAGCGAATATATTCCGGAGATGGACGAGTCGTTTCCATCGTTCCGTGCCGAGTATTCGGACTATATCGACTGCTCAACCTCCGGCATCGTGAATGCTATGACAGCTGATGACACAACCGCAGTATATTACAACCTTCAGGGACGTAGGGTAGAGAACCCGATGGCAGGCATCTACATCAAGGTCAGCGGCGGTAAAGCCACAAAGGTAATTAAATAGTCTAACTGCTTCCTGATGTCGGAGCGAAGGTGGTTTCTCCTCCCGACACAAAAGATAAGAGCGGCAATCTCAAGATTGCCGCTCTTATCTTTTGTGGTGTCAGTTGTCCTGACGTCAGATTTATTTCTGGATGTACTTTTTGCCGTTCTTGATCACGAGACCTTTGTAGTTGCTGTCAACCACCTGGCCCATTACGTTGTAGATAACGTTGTTCTCAGCCTTGGCGTCCACGATCATGTCAGCGATGCCGGTTGTACCACCATTACCCTGGTAGCTGTAGTTAGGCGATGCATAGCTGTTGTAGCCCATGGCATACATGAAAGTATTTGCACCTACCTCGGAGGCGAAGATCCAATAAGTGTGGCCTGCGAGAAGTCCTACAGTTGCCTTGCTTACGAGTTCTTTTCCGTACGAATCACCTGTTTCTACTGAATTGGCGAATACGTATGAGCCATCGTAAGTGATGTCCTCACCCTCACCAAACTTCTTGGCGGTGGTATCCCAAACGTAGATTGTGTATTTTTTGTTGCTACGATTTGTGTACATCGTCAATTCTCCACCGATTTTGGGTTCCACGGTAAAGATGGCGTAAGGCTGTTTGATTCCGTTCGAAACCGCAGCCAGGTCGTATACAGCATCGTTAGCACCGAACACGGCAGATGATCCCATGTTGAAGGCAGCACTGAAGGCGGTAGTGTTGAGGCCGGATACGCTGATGTTTGCACCGGGCTTGGACGAGCTTCCGTTGTTCATCACAACTTTGATTACATCATCGTTCACCAGGGTGTAGTCCTGAGGGAGCACATAACCGTACTGATAGTCACCCCAGAGGGCTTCCATACCGGCAGCCTGAGCCTCTTCCACTGTGGGAGGAGCGATAATGTTTTCAAATTTGGATGCATCGAACTCAGTCACGGAGTAGTTTTCAGATGAATAAGGAGTATAAACCATCTCATACATGAAAGTATTTGCACCTACCTCGGAAGCGAAGATCCAATAAGTGTGGCCTGCGAGAAGTCCTACAGTCGACTGGCTTACGAGTTCTTTTCCGTACGAATCACCAGGTTCTACTGAATTGGTCAGAACGTAGGATCCGTCGTAAGTGATGTCCTCACCCTCACCAAATTTCTTGGCGGTGGTGTCCCAAACGTAGATTGTGTATTTTTTGTTGCTACGATTTGTGTACATCGTCAGTTCTCCACCGATTTTGGGTTCCACGGTAAAGATGGCGTAAGGCTGTTTGATTCCGTTTGAAACAGCAGCCAGATCGTATACAGCATCGTTAGTACCGAACTCGGCAGATGATCCCATGTTGAAGGCAGCACTGAAGACCGTAGTGTTTAGGCCGGATACGCTGACGTTTGCACCGGGTTTTGCTGAGCTGCCGTTGTTCATGACTACCTTGATGGCGTCGTTGTCAACAAGTGTGTAATCCTGAGGAAGTACATAGCCGTACTGATAGTCACCCCAGAGGGCTTCCATACCTGCTGCCTGAGCCTCTTCCACTGAGGGAGGAGCGATGACTGTTTGCGCTGATGCAGCCATGCCCATGGAGGCAGCTGCTGCGATGAGTAAAAATCTCTTCATTTATTTTGATATTAGAGTTGAAAATTACGCAAAATTAAATATTTATGTTGAGAAAAAAAAGCCTCGGTCAAGAATACCGAGGCTTTTTTAATGGTTTTTAACTGTAGGTGCGTTAATCAGAATCCCTTGCCGGGGGTGGTGCCGTAACCGTTGTCGCCGTACTTGTCTTTATTGTCGATCTGGTTGAGGAAGTCAGCCGAAATCGGACGCAGATAGTGGCGGTCCGGGTTGAAGAAAGCGGCAGCACGTTTGTTGTACTTGGCCAGACGATCCTCGAATGCGTGGTGACGCTTGAGCAGGGCCCAGCGGTTGAGCTCGCCGGCCATCTCGCGTGCATATTCGTCGAAAATCACATCCTCGGTGACATTGCCAAGAGCGGGCGCTGTTGCTCCGGGTCGTGTGGCACGTGTGCGAAGGGGCTCAAGATATCTTGCAGCCGCACCTGCATCGCCGAGCTGCTGGCAAGCCTCGGCTGCGATCAGGTAGATCTCCGCTGTGCGCATTATCATCATCTCGCCGTTCTTTGTGTTCAGGCCGCTACCCCATGAGCCGTTGTAGCACCAGTTGAACTTGATCAGCGAAGGATATAGCTGGTAGGAGTTGGTGCCGTCGAACTGCTCGGTCTTGTACTCTGTGGAGTATTCCTGGCTGCCAAAGAGATCATCGATATTGATGGTGAAGTACTGGCTCTCGGCCTTCTGCTCGGCAGTACGCGGTTCCTTCGACATGATAAATGCGAAGCGGTTGTCATCGAGTGCCACGGGATAGTCGATCACATAGACGTTCTTCACCTGCTGTAGATTGTCGGCTTTGCCCGATGTCTCACCTTTGGGCCATATACCTCTTGGAACAAACTGGTTGAAAGCGCCGCCCTCAACAACAGTCATATCCGCGTATGGATAAATCTTTTTGCCGGTGAACTTGGTGTTGAGGCCATATTTCTTCACCATCGGGGGAGTGATGGTGACGCAGGTGTTAGCCCCTGCGTACGGACCAATCCACTGATAGGCAGGGTCGGTCATGGAGAACATACCGAACGCCGTCATGAACGTGTTCTCCCAGCGTCGGTCCCACGACGGGTCGAACACATTGACCGAATACTGCGAGGGAGCGAAGGTGTTGTTGTTGGTGCGTCCCAGGAAATAGTTGGTGTTGTCCGCCCTGGTGTAGAGGTCGTTGAGCGCGTTGGGCTTGCAGATGGTGTAGGTGAAGAGGT
>CAYZPI010000129.1:0-7419 GCA_964480085.1 uncultured Bacteroides sp.
TGGTGGCCTCGCGCTGGAAAGTGGTCTCGAAGAGATAGCCCGAACCGATGCCGATACCGATGGCGAGAGTGCGCTCAAGGGCGCGTCCGGTGTAGTCCTGGTACACGGCGAACGATGCGTTGATGCCGCGGCCTTCGAGGTAGAGCGAGCGTACTGTCGCGCCTGATCCCTTGGGTGCCACCATTATCACGTCGATGTCGGCGGGAGGCACCACACCGGTGCGGTCGCTCCAGGTGATGGCGAAGCCATGGGAGAAATAGAGGGCTTTGCCGGGGGTGAGATATTTCTTGATTACGGGCCACTGGTCGAGCACTGCGGCATCGGAGAGCAGGCACATTATCACTGTGGCGCGTTCGCAAGCCTCTTCGATGGAGAAGAGGGTCTCGCCCGGTTTCCATCCGTCGGCGACAGCCTTCTCGTAGGTCTTGCCCTGACGCTGGCCTACGATTACGTTGAAACCATTGTCGCGGAGGTTGAGTCCCTGACCGGGACCCTGCACGCCGTAGCCGATGATGGCGAGAGTCTCGTCCTTGAGGATTTCACGAGCTTTCGAGAGAGGGAATTCTTCACGTGTGATGACGGTTTCCTCTACACCGCCGAAATTCATTTTTGCCATAGGTTGTCTTATTAAATTAAATTTTCATTCTTCATTTTTATTGTTCATTGCCTTACGCCATATAATGGCGGAAAGCACCGCACGACGCCCCTGCGGATCGATGATCTCGCACACCGATGTGCCGTCGGGGAGGTCGGCGTGGCGCAGCCGGGCTGTGTCGCCGTAGTGGCATTCGTTGTGGAATGTGATGTCGAAGCGGGCGATCTCGTCTTCGTCGTATCTGTCCATATCCCACTGGTTGAGGATATGGCGCACGTACTGCACGGTGTTGACATGGCGGTTGAAATCGATGTCGCAGAATCGCCATGTGTATTCCTGCGTGATGGCGTCTTCGGCTAAGGGAGCCGGACGGCTGTAGCGGAGCACCGGACATTTGCGCTCCGACACCACGAAATGCCTGCGGTCGAGAAGCGAGAGGTCGGCAGCCGTGCGTTTGTCCATATCCATGGCCACCCACATCGAGCGGACATGTGCTATCGGCTTGCCGTCGGCGTCGGTGAAAATGAAACAGCGGTCGGAGTAGAGGCGGTTGTATCCCTCGATCCATGTGGTCACCTTGTAAGGTTCGTTGGGGGCAGGATAGCGCACCACCTCGATGGCCAGGCGCGAGAGCACCCATCCCATGCGCAGGGGCAGCAGGTGGGCATATCCCACGCCAAGGGCATTGGCGTGGAGGGTGGCGGCCTCGATGAGCCGCGACACGATGAGCCACAGCGGCATGTGGCCTTGCGCGTCGGTCTCTCCGGCTGTCAGGAAGCAGTCGAGCGTGAGTTCTGATGGGAGTGGCTTATCCATTATTTCTGTCCGGCTGCTAAGATTCTGTCGTGGCGGAGCTTCTGCTCGTCGAGATAGATGTTGAGTTTCTCTTCAGGCGACTTTGTGACGCATACGCGTCCGGAGCGTACGAACTGCTTCAGGCCGTAAGGCTTCAGTTCCTCCAGGAGGGCCTCGGTCTCCACAGGCTGTCCGGATTTCTCGATCACGGTGTATTCCGGCGTGATGTCGAGCACACGGGCATTGTGGTGGCGTATGATGCGTTCGAGATACTGCTCCTCCATGAGTTTGCTCGTATCCACCTTGTAGAGGGCGATCTCCTGATATATGATGTCGTCGTCAGTGTACAGGTACGCGCGCAGCACATCGATGCGTTTTTCGATCTGCGCCACCACCTTCTCCATCGTCGGGCGGTCGCTCCACACGGTGATTGTGAGACGGTGGACACCCTCCACCGATGTATGGCTTGCCGACACATCCTCGATGTTGAGGCAGCGGCGGGTGAAGATGATCGACACCTGGTTGAGCAGACCCACGCAATGCTCCGAGAAAATGGTGACGGTAAAAAGTTGTCTTGTCGGTGAATCCATTGTGGCTCTGAATTTTAGTTTTCGTTGAAAGTGAACTTCTCGCTGCGGTTGATAAGAATCTCGTCCACCTTTCCGCCCGGCGGAATCATCGGGAACACATTGTCGGTCTCATCCACTGTCACGTTGAGCAGGTAGGGGCCGTCGTGGGCAAGCATTCGCTCCACAGCCGGTGCTATCTGCTCCCGTGTCTCCACTTTCTCTGTATGTATGCCGTAGGCTTCGGCTATCATGCAGAAATCAGGGTCGCACAGGGGCGTCTGCGAATAGCGGTGGTTGTAGAAGAGGTCCTGCCATTGGCGCACATTACCTAAGAAACTGTTGTTGAGCACAATTATCTTTACGTTGATGCCGTATTGCATTATCGTGCCCAGCTCCTGGATGGTCATCTGGAAGCCACCGTCGCCGCTGAAGAAGCACACAGTGCGCTCCGGAGCGGCCAGCCGTGCCCCGATGGCGGCCGGCAGTCCGAATCCCATCGTGCCCAGTCCGCCGGATGTGACGATGCTGCGTGGCATGGTGTAGCGGAAATAGCGCGCCGACATCATCTGGTTCTGTCCCACATCGGTGACGAGGATCGCATTGCCGCCCGTAGCTTCTGCCACATGGTCGATCACCTCGCCCATCGTGATCTTGCCGTCGTGGTGCAGCTCCTTGTCCTTCACCAGGCGTGTCTCCGCGTCGTTGCAGCGGTCAAGCAGCCCGGCCCATTCCTTGTGGCTGCGTTCCTCGACAAGTGGCAGCAGCCGGGAGAGGGCATCCTTGGCATCGCCGTGGATACCTACCTCGATAGGCACAATGCGGTTGAACTCAGCCGAGTCGATATCGATATGGATTATCTTGGCGTTGGGGGCGTAGTGCGAGACGTCGGAGGTGATGCGGTCGTCGAAGCGCATTCCCACGGCGAGGATCACGTCGGCCCGGTTGGTCATGTAATTCGGCCCGAGATTGCCGTGCATCCCGAGCATTCCCTTGTTGAGGGGATGCGCTGAGGGTATTGTCGACAGTCCAAGCAGGGTGGTGGCCACCGGTATGCCGGATTTCTCGGCCAGAGACACCAGCTCGTCCTCGGCTTCCGCTATCATCACTCCATGGCCGGCGAGGATCATCGGACGCTCGGCGGAGTTGATCAGCGAGGCAGCCTTCAGCAGGTCGGAGGGATCTATCGTCGGGCGGGGATTGTAGCTGCGTATGAATTTCAGCGGCTCGTAATTCTTCCATGTCAGTGTGCCCACCTGCGCGTCGCGGGCGATGTCGAGCACCACCGGTCCGGGGCGTCCGGAAGCGGCGATGTAGAATGCCTTAGCCACGGCGGCGGGGATGTCATCGGCGCTCCGCACCTGCAGCGACCATTTGGTGACGGGCAGGGTGATGCCCACCACGTCGGTCTCCTGGAATGCGTCGCAGCCGAGGAATTTGGCTCCCACCTGTCCGGAGATCACCACCACGGGGGTATTGTCCATCTGGGCGTCGCTCAGTCCGGTCACCACGTTGGCCACACCCGGACCGGATGTCACGATCACCACACCGGGCTTGTTGGATATGCGGGCGTAGCCTTCGGCGGCATGGATGGCACCTTGCTCGTGGCGCACCAGTATGTGGTTGATTTTATGAGAATAGTCGTAGAGCTTGTCGTACACGGTGATGATCTGCCCGCCCGGGTATCCGAACACCGTGTCCACTCCTTCCGCCAGGAGCGAACGTATGAGCGCCTCGGCGCCTGTGATTTTTTCTTCCATCATAGAATGGTTATAAGGTTAGGAGCTTATGAGGTTATGAGAGCTTTCGGGGCTGTCATTCCCTTACGCCGCCTTTGTCGGCCGAGGTCGCCATCGCGGCGTAGGCCTTCAGGGCTTTGGATATTTTACGTTGGCGTTTGCGGGGGGTGAAGGCATCCTTTCCGCGAGCCTCCTCTTCGGCGCGGCGGGAGGCGAGCTCTTCATCGCTTATCCTGACGTTGATGGTGCGTGCGGGAATGTCGATGTCGATGATGTCGCCGTCGCGCACCAGTCCGATGTTGCCTCCGCATGCGGCTTCAGGCGACACATGGCCGATCGACAGACCCGATGTGCCCCCGGAGAAACGTCCGTCGGTGACGAGGGCGCACTCTTTGCCCAGATGCTTTGATTTCAGGTAGCTGGTGGGGTAGAGCATCTCCTGCATGCCGGGTCCGCCCTTCGGCCCCTCGTAGGTGATCACCACCACATCGCCGGGCTTTATCTTGTCGCGCAGTATGGCGTCGACTGTATCTTCCTGGCTCTCGAAAACCTTAGCCGGACCGCTGAAGCGGAATATCGACGGGTCGACGCCGGCGGTCTTCACCACGCAGCCGTTGGCTGCGATGTTGCCGTGGAGCACGGCCAGTCCGCCGTCGCGCACGTAGGCGTGTTCCACATCGCGGATGCAGCCTTGGGCTCGGTCATCGTCAGTGCGTTCGTATTTCTCTGTCTGCGATCCCATCTGTGTGGTGCGTCGCCCACCGGGAGCGCACAGCCACATTTCGCGGGCCTCGTCGGTGATGCAAGCTCCACCGATGGCCCATTGGTCGATTTCCTCAGCGAGGGTAAGTCCGTCGACGCGCTTCACCGATGTATCGATCAGGCGGGCGTCGGCGAGTTGTTTCAATATCGTGGGGATGCCTCCGGCGCGGTTCACATCCTGTATGTGGTAGTGCGAGTTTGGAGCCACCTTGCACAGCACCGGCACCCTGCGCGATAGTGCGTCGATGTCGTCGATGGTGAAGTCGGTGCCGGCTTCGTTGGCCACGGCCAGGAGGTGGAGCACCGTGTTGGTGGAGCCTCCCATGGCAATGTCGAGGGCCATGGCGTTGAGCATCGCATCGCGGCATGCTATGTTGCGGGGAAGGACGCTCTCGTCGCCGTCGCGGTAGTATGCCCAGGCGTTCTTCACGATCTGCCGTGCAGCCTTGCGGAACAGCCCGATGCGGTCGGCATGGGTCGCCACCAGGGTGCCGTTGCCTGGTAGGGCGAGACCTATGGCCTCGGTGAGGGAGTTCATGGAGTTGGCGGTGAACATTCCCGAGCACGATCCGCATGTGGGGCATCCTTTCTGCTCCAGGGCGGTGATCTTGCTGTCGGCCACGCTGTCGTCGGCGCTCTCCACCATTATGTCGATGAGGTCAACGTCGCGTCCGTCGACATTGCCGGCTTCCATAGGTCCGCCGGACACGAAGATGGCGGGGATGTTGAGACGCATGGCCGCGAGCAGCATACCGGGAGTCACCTTGTCGCAGTTGGATATGCACACCATGGCGTCGGCCTTGTGGGCGTTGACCATGTATTCCACCGAGTCGGCGATGAGGTCGCGCGACGGCAGTGAGTAGAGCATGCCGTCGTGGCCCATGGCTATGCCGTCGTCGATGGCTATGGTGTTGAATTCAGCGGCGAAGCATCCTGCCTTCTCTATCTCGTCCTTGACGATCTGTCCGATTTCATGCAGGTGGGTGTGTCCGGGCACGAACTGTGTGAACGAGTTGACGATGGCGATGATGGGTTTGCCGAACTGCTCTTCTTTCATTCCGTTGGCTCTCCAGAGAGCACGGGCTCCTGCCATACGCCTTCCCTCGGTGCTTACGCTGCTTCTAAAAGGATTTGTCATTACTTTACTTTAGAATTTACCTATAATTCCGCAAAATTACGTCAAATTATAAGAAAAAGCAAATAAAATCACGTGAAAACTTGTGCATCCGTCCATTTGGCATGGATTTGGACGTGGGTATGCATCATGGCGCATACGGTGGCATAAAGGGGAGGAATGAAAAATTTTTCGTAATTTTGTTGCCGGATTATATCTGATCTGCCGATAATATGAATGATCTTACAGCATCAATCGTTGTGCACCGCACCCCTGAGGCACAGCTTCGTAAGGCACTCGCCTGCCTGCTGAGGGGCGGGATGGCGCGCATTTACGTAATCGACAATAGCGAAGACGACTCGTTGCGTCAACATCTGCCGGACGACGGGCGTATCGACTACCGCCATGTGGCGAACCGTGGCTTCGGCGCGGGCCACAACATCGCCCTGCGCGAGGCAATAGATGCGAATCCCGACGGATTCCACCTGGTGATGAACGCTGATGTGTGCTGGGAGGGAGATGTGCTCGCGCCATTGGTCGGCTACTTGCGGGAGAATCCCGATGTGGGTATGGTGATGCCGAAGGTATACTATCCCGACGGGGCGTTGCAGTATACGTGCCGGATGCTCCCCACGCCTTACGATGTGTTTGCCAAACGGTTCCTACCCTCAGTCCTGACGCGCCGCCGTATCGGGCGCTACCTGCTTGCCGCCCACGACCATGACCGCGAGCTCAACTGCCCGTATCTCCTGGGCAGCTTCCTGCTGTTCCGCAACAGTGCTCTTGCCGAGTGCGGATTGTTCGATGAGCGTTTTTTCATGTATCCCGAGGATATTGACATCACCCGGCGTGTGCATCAGCACTGGCGCACGATGTACTGGCCCGGGGTGAGCATCATCCATGAGCACGCAGCCGCCTCGCGCAAGAGCTGCCGCATGCTGTGGATACATGTCTCCAATATGGTGAGGTATTTCAACAAATGGGGCTGGCTGGTCGATACCGACCGCCGTCGTCTCAACCGCCGCTTGCTGCAGTCGATCTCACCCGTTCCTGTGTCGGCCCGCCCTGTCGCCCGGGGATGAACCGGCATTGAAATAGTTTAGGAAAACGCATTGCGCCGCAGAATATTGTCCTGCGGCGCAATGCTTGTATTGATGAGGGATTTATTTCACCAGCGAGCGGCCTTTTGCGATGGCCTGCTCGTTGAGGGGAATCAGGTGGTGATGGCGCTCGGGGAGGGTCTTCTTCAGGCCGCGCACCACGGCGTCGTCCGACAGCAGATTGCGGGCTGAGAGGAGCGAGCCAAGCAAGATCATGTTGTAGGTCTTCGAGTTGCCAAGCTCGAAGCTTGCTTCCGTTGCTTCCACGGGAATCACACGGATGTCGGTGCGTGTGGGCTTGTGGTGTATGCCGTATGGATCGTATATGAGTGTGCCACCGGGCTTCACCTTGCTCTCGAACTTGTCGAGGCTCTGCTGGTTGAGGATCACCGCCGTGTCGAATGTGTCGAGCACGGGCGACGAGATGGGCGAGTCGCTTAGGATTACTGTCACATTGGCGGTGCCGCCACGCTGTTCGGGTCCGTAAGCCGGCATCCATGTCACTTCAAGATTGTCCATAAGTCCGGCGTAAGCCAATATCTTGCCCATTGACAGCACACCTTGTCCGCCGAAGCCTGCTATAATGATTTCTTCTTTCATAATCACACGTTTTTCAAGTCGCCGAGAGGATATTTCTCCGTCATGTTCTCTTTGAGCCATTCGTTGGCCTTCACCGGGGTCATCTTCCATCCTGAAGGACAGTTGGACACGATCTCCACCACCGATGTGCCCTTCTTGTCGAGGGTGT
>CAYZPI010000130.1:0-7390 GCA_964480085.1 uncultured Bacteroides sp.
TTTGCACCCGCCATGAAAAACTTGCCGATGGCACGGAATTTATCGGAGTGGGTATCCAGCCCGATGTCGTCGTTGAAGAAACCGAAAGTGTAATTTTCGGCAATGACAACGTGATTGAACAAGCCCTCAAAATCATAAAAGAATAAATTAACTCTATAAAAACATTATAAGTATGGCAGAAGGAGTATTTCTATCTATTGTAACAGCAATGATTGGTACACTCGTTGGTGTTGGGATCGCTGATTCGGAGTGGTTGAAAAAGAAAATAACATATCGTTTTGTACGATACTGTATTGGCTTTATTATTTCCCTTATCATCTTTTGCCCCTTTTTCTTCGGTATATAATATAAGATTAACTCCAACAGTGAAATGAATAAACACCTGCGAGAACGCGAAGAATTGAGAAAACTCTCTAACGCACCCAAAAACCGGCAGTTGAAATTAATAGCCTTGGCTGTAATAGCTATTGCTATCATCCTTCTTCTGGGTATTACATTTTGGTTAGATAATATTCCTACCAAAATGATACCTATAATGCGAGGATGTGCGGGCGTGTGTGCAATCCTATTTGTGGTGCTTGTAGGTATTCTTTCATATCGTGTGAATAAACAGCATATTAGTAACCATAAGAATATATGAAAGAATCTTATTATATGTGGATAGTGATTCTTATAGTTTGCATTATTTTTCGCATTTATAAGTGTATCTATTCAGCGGACATTATGAAATATGCCTTTTCTGCGCGGACGCGGCAGACCGCGTCCATACAAAATATTGATTTACAGCCTATAACATCCGTTGAATAGTTACATAGTATATCAATAATATGTAAAGATACTTAATATTTAAGGGAATAATGGCGGGGAATCAATTCAGGGGAGAGGAGTATGTGGGGTCGAATATGGAGTTGAGGACATGGGCGAGACGGAGACCACCCTTCATGAGCACAGTCTCGATGACGGGAGTCCATTTTGCCACATAGTCGTATTCGAGACTTTCATCGTGGGGTGTGGTTTCGTATATTTCATAGCAGATCGCGTGACTCTCCTTGCCCCAGTCATCGAAAGAGCCTTTAATTATTTCATATTGACGCTCCTGCGATAGACGGTCCAGCTGCTGCTGCCATTCAGAATAACTCCAGTTATGGGCCTGCTCTACCATCTCGGTATCCCAGATTCCATGCAAATTCTTGTCACGGCGGAAGAAAATCACAGATGTGCGATTGCCGCCGATATCCGACAGGCGCCCGAAATGCATAGGCTGGTGGAGATCACCAAGCAGATGTACAATGAGCTTCATATTGAACTGAGCCGTTTCCTTGCTGATCGTGTCGCACGAAAGGGAATCTACCACAGCGGTGAGTGCGGTGATGATATTGCCACTTGAAATCACAGGTGCCTCTTCATAGGAGTACTGAACATCAATATTCTTGTAATGCCATGAAGAAGTGTATTTATAGTCGGGAGTATGGCTGGCATTATCAAGCCAATTAGCCCAATATACCATCGACATGCCGTCTAATATCGAATCTACCTTCTGGCGTGTAGCATCAGTAAGATGCTGCTCGGCTATATATGCTATCACATCATGGCCTTTCTGACCCCAAGCGAAAGCAGATTTAGGAACTGACAGGGCGAAAAGAACACTTAGAAATAGAAAATATTTCGACTCAACTAATTTACGCATAATCAAAAATGAATAATAATCAGAAAGAATAATATTTTTCACAGGGAGCCGTGACGGCTGAGGAGAAGAGTTCAGAAATGGAAGGGTACTGCATCGGAAGGCATACGCCAGTCGCCACGCGGCGACAGACATACAGAACCCACTTTCGGACCATCCGGCAGACATGATCGCTTGAACTGCTGCTGGAAGAAGCGACGGACAAATACACGAAGCCATTTCTCAACGACATCATCCGCGTATCGCCCGGCAAAAGCCTTGCGTGCAAGAAAGAGGATCCGGTCAGGCGAAAAACCAAATCTCAGCGTATAGTACAGGAAAAAATCGTGGAGTTCGTAGGGGCCAACAAGATCCTCGGTCTTCTGGGTGATCTCACCGTTGGCATCGGCAGGAATCAATTCCGGACTGATGGGCGTGTCGATAATGTCGATAAGTGTGCGTCGTACCTCCACATTGTCATCCGACATAGCGAAATGTCTGACAAGATACTTTACGAGGGTCTTGGGCACACCGGCATTGACGGCGTACATCGACATGTGGTCGCCATTATAGGTGGCCCATCCGAGAGCCAGTTCAGAGAGGTCGCCGGTGCCGAGCACAATTCCTCCCAGGCGGTTTGCCACATCCATGAGAATCTGTGTACGCTCGCGCGCCTGAGAATTCTCGTAAGTGACATCATGCACCTCGGGATCCTGTCCTATATCTTGGAAATGGAGCGTAACGGCAGGAGCGATGGGAATGCACTGCTCGGTGACTCCAAGTTCGCGCATGAGGGATTCTGCATTGTCCTTGGTGCGGTCGGTTGTACCGAAACCTGGCATGGTGATTCCGACAATTCCCTTTCTGTCGAGTCCAAGCCGATCGAATGCCCTGACTGCCACAAGGAGAGCCAAGGTGGAGTCGAGTCCACCTGAGATACCGACCACTAAAGTGCGACAACGGATGAAATCAAGGCGTTTGGCAAGTGCGGCGACCTGTATATTGATTATCTCATCGCATCTCTCAGCCATGGCATCATCGGACGCCGGGATAAAAGGCGTAGGATTTACGGTACGGAAAAATTCATAGTCGGCGCCATCAGGGAATGCAACAGTCACGGGAATAACCTTGAAACTTCTCGAATCGACACTCTTGGCCGCACAATCGCAGAAAGAGCCTAAATGCATGCGGTCGCGGCGCAGGGCCAGCACATCTATGTCGGAAATCACAAACTGGTCATCCGCCTGCCATCGGGAATTGCGGGCCAGGATTGTACCATTCTCCGCAATGATAGTCTTGCCGTCGAACACAAGGTCGGTGGATGACTCGCCGTAGCCTGCCGACGCGTAGACATAGGCACAAAGGCAGCGGGCCGACTGTTGCGAGATAAGAGAATTCAGATAAGCATATTTGCCTATAAGATCATCGGAAGCTGAGAGATTGACGATAACCTCAGCACCGGCAAGAGCGGCGTAGCAGCTCGGAGGAATGGGTGTCCACAAATCCTCGCATATCTCCACGCCGACTTTTATACCATTGATTTCGATGAGCGAACTGACTCCAAAAGGCACATTCTGCGCAATCAATTTTTTCTTTGAATCATATATCGAAATGAAAGTGTCGCCGGCAGGGGCAGGCTGCCACCATCGCTTCTCATAGAACTCGTTGTAATTCGGAATATATGTCTTTGGAACCACAGCTACTATTTCTCCGCCCTGAATCACCAAAGCACAGTTATATAGTGCATTGCCCACAACAAGAGGAGCACCCACCACTATTGCCGATAAGAAATCGGCCGCCGAGGCACTGCAAAGGCGAGCAATCGCATCCGCACAGCTGTCGAGCAAAGCCTGGTTGTGGAAAAGGTCGGCGCATGTATATGACGTGATGCACATTTCAGGGAAAACCACAAGCTCCACCCCTCTCTTATAAAGGGCGGATGCCATAGCAATGATATGACCGGTATTGGTGGAGCAATCTGCTACTGACACGACCGGAGCACAAGAAGCTACTTTGAAGAATCCATGACTATCCATAATGATGAATTTTTTCCATCACAAAATTAGAAAAAAACAAAAAAATATACTAAGTTTGTAACATAATTTTCACCAAAATCGCAAAGAAATGGATACACTGAAATGTGGCATAATACAGCAGCGGGCCGACAGCAATCCCCGGGAGAACCGGCGGAAAATTGCAGAAAAGGCAAGGATGCTTGCTCACGAAGGCGCACAATTGATTGTGAATCAAGAATTGCATGATTCGCTATATTTCTGCCAGACAGAGAATGTCGATAACTGTGACATTGCATTGCCAATTCCGGGAGAAGCCACGGATTTCTATTCACAGCTTGCCAGGGACACTGGCACTGTAATCGTGGCGTCGCTTTTTGAGAAACGCGCACCCGGTCTTTATCACAACACGGCGGTGGTATTTGACAAGGATGGGTCGATGGCAGGCAAATACCGCAAGATGCACATACCCGATGATCCTGCCTACTATGAGAAATTCTATTTCACACCCGGCGATATGGGTTTTGAACCGATAGACACATCCTTGGGAAAATTAGGAGTGCTCGTATGCTGGGACCAGTGGTATCCTGAGGCAGCTCGTCTTATGGCATTACGTGGAGCAGAGATACTAATATATCCAACGGCTATAGGCTGGGAAAGCACTGACACAGATGCAGAGAAATCGCGGCAGAGAGAAGCATGGATGACAATCCAGCGAGCGCATGCCGTGGCAAACGGTCTGCCGGTGGTGACAGTGAACCGAACCGGACTGGAACCTGATCCGTCGGGGGCGACAAACGGAATCACATTCTGGGGAACATCGTTCGTAGCTGGTCCGCAGGGCGAACTTCTGTATCAGGCTCCCACCGATGAGGAAGTGGCAAAAGTGATTGATATCGACATGAAGCGGTCAGAGCAGGTGCGACGTTGGTGGCCATTCCTGCGCGACCGGCGCATTGATTCGTACGGAGGACTGACAAAAAGGTATCTGTTGTAGGTTGGAGACCTGGTAGCGATCTTTACGCTCCGGCACCGTTTCAACCAAAGCTTATTGAAAAAACGGCATGATTTATCCAATCATGCCGTTTTTATTTCGTTAAAGAGCGAGAGCATTTTCTACAGGTTGGTCGGTAACTGCGAACTCTATCACATCAATCACCTTTTCAAAGTAGTGGAAAGTGAGGCCCTCGACGTAGGCAGCAGAGATGTCGTCGATATTTTTGCGATTCTCTGCCGAAAGGATTATATCTGTTATCCCGGCACGCTTGGCTGCTAAAATCTTCTCCTTTATTCCACCGACAGGGAGAACCTTTCCTCGAAGGGTGATCTCACCTGTCATAGCCAGACGTTCACGTACGCGACGCTGCAAGAACGATGAAACAATTGAAGTAGCGATCGTAATGCCCGCCGACGGACCATCCTTCGGAATCGCACCTTCAGGGAAATGGAGATGCAGGTCATACTTTTCGAACAGCGAATTGTTGATGCCAAGTCTTGCGGCATTTGCCTTCACCCACTGGAGGGCAATAGTGGCAGACTCCTTCATGACGTCACCTAGATTACCCGTGAGCGTAAGCTTATCGCCCTTGCCTGGTGTAAGCGATGATTCCACCAGAAGTATCTCACCTCCAGTCTGAGTCCAAGCCAGGCCGGTTACCACACCGGCAAAGTTATTGTCCTCGTAAACCTCCTTATCGTATGGCGCCATGCCTAAGATACCATGGAGGTCTGAAGTCTCGATCTTCTTGGGAAATTCCTTCTTACTCATCAGCGCCAGAATATATTTTCGCGCAAGCTTAGAAAGCACCTTCTCCAGCTGCCGCACACCGCTTTCGTTGGTATATCTGTCGATGATGGCACGAAGGGCTTCGTCAGCGACAGAGAAAGCCCCATCCTCAATTTTGAGATCCTTGAAAATTCGTGGCAACAAATGCCTGTTGGCAATCTCCATCTTCTCCTCAGCAAGATAGCCGCTGATGTCGATAACCTCCATACGGTCAATAAGTGGCTGAGGCACGGAAGAGAGTGTGTTGGCGGTGGCAATGAATATCACCTTCGAGAGGTCATAATCCACATCCAGATAATTATCATGGAAATGACAATTTTGCTCGGGATCGAGTACCTCAAGCAAAGCTGCAGCCGGATCACCCTTATAATCCTGACCGACTTTATCCACCTCGTCAAGCACAATCACCGGGTTCACCTTCTTGGCTCTTATCATGGCCTCAATGATTCGTCCGGGCATAGCACCTATATATGTGCGTCTGTGTCCACGAATTTCAGACTCATCATGAAGGCCACCAAGCGAAACACGTGCGAAACTCCTGCCAAGCGCCTTCGCAATCGATTGTCCCAGGGAGGTCTTTCCAACCCCGGGAGGGCCAACAAGACACAAAATGGGAGCCTTTCCGTCGGGATCATGCATCAATACAGCCACTTGTTCAAGGATTCTCTCCTTCACCTTCTCCAATCCATAATGTTCGGAATCAAGAATTGACTGAGCCGAAACATAATCAGTATTGAGAAGATCCTGCTCATTCCATGGCACTTCAAGAGCTGTCTCAAGATACGAGAACGCAACAGAATAGTCAGGGTTATTAGGATTTAGACGGCGGAGTTTGTTAAGCTCCTTGATAAAGGTAGTTAGAGCAGCCTCAGGGATATCGGCCTTACCAAGCCTCTCTTCAAAATCTGCAATATCATTTGAAGCATCCCCGTAGAGCTGTTCCTGTATCGTAACCATCTGTTGATGCAAAAAAGCCCTACGCTGCTCCTCGTCCATATCGACCTTAGCCTTACGCATGATATCAAGGCTTATATTCATTTCCTGTTCCTTTTCCAGCAAGACAGAAAGGAGACCGAGGGCCCTTTTATTCAAACTACGTTCAGCAAGCAATTTCACCTTACGTTCAATCTCGCAGGGGAAATTAGTAAGAACAGTATTTATCAGCATCTCATAATCATCGGTGGAAACTATTCCTGCCAACATGTGACCGAGAGGATCGGCAATATTCGAACTGATTTGAGAAAGCTTTTCCTTGATATTCTTTATTAGCAATTTAAAATTATGATCGTCCTTCTCAGGCAACTCATCCTTCAAAAACTCCACTTTTGCCGAAAGAGCGCCACTGATGCCGTTAGTCTTCCTATTTGAGCCAATGATTTTAAAAGGTTCCCTACCCCTCACCAAGATAGTCTTATCGCCTGTGGGAAGCTCAATAATCTTTAGAATATCAGCAAGGACTCCATATTTGAACATACCGGTCGAAAGCCTGGGAGAATCATTTTCCGGATCCCGCTGACAAACAATTCCTACTGGACGGAGATCCGCATAAGCTTTTTCAGCTACGCGTACTGAAATCTCACGCCGCAAAGAAATAGAAATGGTAACATTCGGAAAAAGAACCAGATTTCGGGTAGGCAAAATGCTCAATCCAAGAGGATCAGCTACGTTATTGATATGTGCTTCGTCAATGCTGATTTGCTCTACAGCAATACCAACACCTGGTGTATCATTGTCAATATTCATCATCTTAAAAATAAAATCTTGCAAATATACGAAAAAAATAGGAATAATAAAAATGAACAATGAATGATGCCATCCGTTTGGCACCATTCAATTTATGTTACCAATTCATTTCCCACTGTCCGGCATCAATTAAAAAAAGCCCCCTCGCTCTCGCAAGGGGGCTAAGGATGGCGTTGACCTACTCTC
>CAYZPI010000131.1:0-6976 GCA_964480085.1 uncultured Bacteroides sp.
ATTTTGATAGTTACATAGTTTCGGTACGGCCACGCAGGGATGCGCGGCCGTTTTTCCCTTATAAATCTGCATTCGAGTTCAGACAGACTCCCTCGGTATCCTCTGAATCCCATGGTTTTATAAAATTCCTTATGAAATCTATCTCCGGCTGATTGATACCAAAATACTTATAAATGTCAGAATATAGGTTGCTTGCCACATC
The DNA here is from genome assembly GCA_964480085.1 of uncultured Bacteroides sp. Lineage (GTDB taxonomy): Bacteria > Bacteroidota > Bacteroidia > Bacteroidales > Muribaculaceae > CAG-873. Next base: position 203 of record CAYZPI010000131.1, read on the forward strand.
CGGCACAAATCGGAAACAATGACGGGTAAGATTCTGATCGTTTTTTGCAAGCAACATCAAGAACCTGAATAGCCCGGATTTCATGTATTTTACAAAGGCCTTGGCTTCAGATTCCGCATTTCTGCCAGTAAAGTGCTTTATTACTAAATAAGTATCGGAACATACCGCACCCGGTTCGGCCAATCTGGGCTGACTGATTATCGAATGGGGGAATTTATCCTCCCCGGAGCTTCCTTTGGCTACAATCACTTTCCAGGATTTAACAAGGTCACGCTGGGTTTCATACGCCTTGACCTTGCTCTCGTCGGCATACACCCAGTTGCCTTTCTGCACATATACTTTTACTCCATTGGATGGTTTTGGAGTCCCTTGGTAGATATCCTTAATCTTGTCCACTACCTTAAACTTATTTCTTGCACCGACCCACAAGAAAGGAATTTTTTCCGACAAGGCCTTTTTGAGAACTTTCCTCAAAATGTCCATCCCCGGACCACCTATTCTCAGATATGGGAAATCAGGGGAAACGCCACTTACTATTCCATTTTTTATCATTAAACTACGGATATCATCCGGCAATAGCTTTCTATTTTCTTCCTGCACCGGCTTGTCCATGTCGATAAATAGACTGATCTTCGGGACTTCAACCGGATGGTTATCCCAAAAGAAAATATTCACGCCACCCCGGAGAGTAACGGGTTGGTTGGCAGAATAGAACGGTTTTGCATTTAGATAGTCATTCAGCCTGTAGATGTGTCTGTCGGCAAGCATCATCCTCCTGAAATCCGGAATACTTGTTTCCCTCAGCTCCCTTTCCTTCTCACCCATATACGATTCCACATCCGGATTATCCCGCTTGCCACGATCCTCAGCAACATCTACCACATCCGCGCCACGCTCAGGATAGAATGATGTGCCGTGAGTATTCCAGGTGGCCTTTATGTACATCCCGAACATATATGGGATTTCATCACCTTCCGTATCATTAGGATTCAATCTTTTGCAAAGCCAATAATAATACGGATAAATATCCGAACCTCCGTCTCCCCTGCCTCCACCTTTCGGCTTCTGGAATGGTGGGCAGCACATCACAATATTCGGATTCTTGTCGCCCATTGTTGACTTGATCAAAGCCAACAGATCCTCATAATAGCCATCTCCGCCTTTAGGTGGAAGCATCACGTTCTCAACAGGAATTTGAAGCGCCTTATATACCTTCCGGGTCATTTCATAAGCCACAGAGGATGTCGCCACGGAATAGATGTCATTCTTGTCGGCGTGAGGATATTTCTGCAGGAATGCAATCGTAAGCTCCCCCTGTTTCGAAGCAACATCCAGGAACACAGGTTTCTTCCCTTCAACCCTGTCAGGAGGGATACCGTCAATGAGAATATCAAGCACGCCCTTGGGAGTGACTATCTCAGAAGCAGAAAGCCTGTCGAATTTCGCGAGGGCTATTCTCGCCTTGTCGATTGGTTCGCCAGGTGTATCCCTCATCAGGTCATGGATATTCTCAATCCTATTGTCAAGATGATGCCTTGCTGTACGGCCGGCCTTATCCCTGATGATTTCCAGGACATGTATGTTGATTCCAAGATTATCCGCTATACGGATATCATCCTCATTTCCATTTTGCAAGGCTGCTATGATGTCGGTAAGGTACCGGATGTCCGAGTCCGACAGGAATGCGAACATCAGTATGCCGGCATACAATGTCTTAAGCTTTCGCCTTAATATCTCCTCCTCCGACAGCTTGCGATCTTTGCCACCGGCCTTGTCCCCCTTATCGTCATGCCGGATTTTTCCCAGCAATTTATCAAGCCCTTCAATAGCCGTTCCATCACCCTCGAAAGCATTGAGCTCAAGCCCCTTTCCACTGCCCATGTCATCTAAGGCGCCGACAACTGCGCGTATGCTCCTGTCCTCCAAAAGGGAATTGTCGGCCGGAATCAGAGACGCCTCGTCGAGTACGCTTCTTGTTTTGGAATATTCCCTCACAGCCTTGATTATTGAGCTTGCGTTCACCCTGGACAGTTCACCCTCATCGATATGTATTATCGGGGATATTTCAAGATCTTCCTCTATACGCCTCTTTAATCCGTCATTTCCATTAGCATCCTCACCATCATGGAATTCAGATCTCGCTTCCTGCATCCTGAACATCCGGGCAGGATCAAAATCGACAAGAAGAGTCTGCGGCTTCATGTTGAGCTTGATTTTATTTTCCTTCCCGTCAGGTCCGTAACCAACGATTGTTTTTACGTACGGATTCTGTATCCTGAACGTCGCCTGATCATATTCCTGAGGCGAAGAGGTATCCTTCATGAAAAGCATCGTGTCCCATTGTGGCACGGTGCTTCCCGTAAGCATGCGTTGTACGGTCAGAGTGATGGTCTTTATCCCTCTGTTCTCTAACTCCTCTATGGCCTTCCTCACTTTTTCCGGTGCGTTCTTTCCCCTGTAACGTTTCGGACAATTATAGCCCGAGATATTCAATATCTCATAGCCCTCGGCATGGGTATCGGAAAACACACGCAGCTTTGAAAGGCCGGCATTACCCAGCAATCGCTCCATCGCGTCACATGAGGACTGGAACGGCAGGACCCATACCATGTGACGGCACATATTTCCCTCCTTTATCTTTTTATAATCAAGGAAAGGGAATATATCAGGATCCTCCTTGGTTCCGTCGATTGCCTGAAGCAGCCGGATGACCATATCTTCATGTCTGAACACAGGATCCTCTGTCCTCTCCACACTTACAGGAGAAAACAATTCTGTCAGGCCGCCAGCGCCTTTCTTCCTCATCTCTTCAATCAGCGCCCTTGCTTCCCTGTCGGGATGGAAAGCGAACCTTATCATCTCGGGAAAACCGAAATATGGATTATCCCACTCTTCCGACCCTGACGCCCCCACTCCCAGATGCTCCATGTCCCATTCCTTCTGAGCCTTGACGATATTTCCGTATTGCACGAATGAAATTATGTCGTTGTCGGCGAACTCACCGTTCATGAGAATACGGTAGGGTGTGCCTGATAAATGGATACGGACCCTGACATTATCAAAGTTCTTTATTACATCAAGCTTATACGCTGTGGCCACATCTTTCAGGTCGTCCTTCCGGACTGAATTTTCAGAATCCGAAGATCTAAGGACCTGCCCATATTCCGAGGCCCTTGCTCCGAAATGGGTCTCGTCAACGATAAGAAGCGTTTTCTCTTCCTTCAGTCCGAACAGTTCCTTGTGCTTTTCCTTCACATCTTTGCCACTTAGATCCTGAAGCGACAGAAACAGCACATACCTTTTACCGGCATCCATGCCACTCTTGATGCTGAATCCCTTTTCCTTCAGAATGTCAGAATTTATGAATATGTAGTCATTGAAATCCTCATGCTCATACAAAGTGTTTTTCCAGGAGCTCATTACATCTATCTTGGCAGACACAATGATGACAAGTTTCGCGTCCATCGCAAGGGCACATTGCAATGCAGTGAACGATTTGCCGAACCGCATCACCGCATACATCAAGAGACTGAGCTTGCCCTTTGTCCCGAAATACCGTTTCCTGAATTTCTCTATAGCATCCTTCTGGTTGTCCCTCGCCTTGTACGACAGATTCCTCCGTTCTATTTTCTCAGTGTGGCTCCTGTCGATGGTCTTGTAAAAGACATAACCTCTGTAATTGCCATTGGAGTAAGAGTCAATCACATCCTCCAAGGCCTCCTTCAGATCCGCTATACCCGTGTCGTGGAAGAATTCATTTGAATACCAGTGTTCGCCTTCCGGGTCAGTTTTGGTAAGACGATGTTTACGTTTCTGCTCTTCCAAAAATGAATGCACTGAATAGTCACGGAAAAACACCTCTCCATTGGAATCTGCAAACGCCGGCTCATCGAATATAATATCGATCTCATCTCCGATTTTCCGCTTCCATTCTTGTATTCTGACCTGGGTTGGGCGATATGTGTCGCCCACTTTTGTATAGCCAGGCACATTCTTAGTACGGAACGCGTAGATATGCGGCTCCACACGTCCATAAATTATCGTTTCAAGAAAGCTTCCATCCATGATCAGAAGAACGTCAACTGCAATTGATTGTCTTCGGCCTTTTTCGTCGAGTTCCTTTTCGTTTGCCTTGGTAATTCATAGCACCCATCGTGGCGTACACGGATATCATAGCGGCTGTCGGTGGGGGCCGTGATGAAATTTACATGTACGTTGTCGCCCAGATCCATCAGTCCAAGAATCCATTTCAATTTACCTTCATCTTCACCTGCGTTGGACATCACATCGATATCTATCTTGCCCACATGGGAAAAATAAGATACAAGCATCGGGATATACACTACAAAGGATGACAATGACTCAACCTCAACATTCAGGGTCGCGTATTCTGAAGACAGGTTCATGATGTGATCGAACACCCATTGAGGCTCCATTACAAAACCCCTGAGATCATGCGAGGCGATATAGAAATTATCGTGCGCATTTTCCACATCGATTCCATCCATCATATCCTCATAATCAAGCATCGTCCTGATTTTTTTCGCGATGGTATATCCAATATGGGTTGGCACTGCCTCGCCTATGCATCTTCTGATATTCCCTTCGTTCTCTTTTAAATAGACATCGGAATTCTCAACCGTGAGGGCAGCGTCATGATCGGTCCATTGAAATGAGTCGGGTATCGTCATCAAGGCCATAAGTTCCCGGATGCTCAGAACACGATTGTCGCAAGGGTGTATCGTGTCTTGCGACGACATGATATCGCTTCTTGTTGCAATACACGCACCCGGGCGATTCCATATCAACCTCCTGTACTTGTTACCCATGTAGGCACCTTTGTTTATAATCCTGTTGCCATCCTTGTCCAGTTGGTAAGGTTTTGTTTCATCAGGATTGTCGAATGCCGTTTCTCCTTCTCCAAGATTTTCTATCCAAGGGAGCATGTACTCGGGAAAAGGACGCGCGAAATGCAATGGGTCCGTCTTGTCTTTCTCACCGAAAGCAAGCCGGTTAAATCCTCCGATTGAATCCTTGAGCAATATCTCGTCTTTTCTTATGGGGAACAGGTCAAGAGGCATTACGTTATGCAGCTCCCTGCTTGTGCCTATCACAATGGTTCTCGGACGGCTTGAAGGAACACCATAGTCCTTGAAATTTATCACCTTCCAATATATGTTGTATTGTTCGGAAAGATTCCTGAATATGCTTTCCTTTATTGTGATGTTCTCACCTGAAATGTCGGTGCATATTGATTTCATGAAGGCCCTTACATTCTCGAACACGAAAACTTTAGGCTGAATTCTCCGTATCATACTGATGGCCTGCACTACAAGTGAGTTGCGATCCTGTTCGTGGTCGGTTTTCTTGTAATTGGCGGTCGACATTCCCTGGCAAGGCGGTGTGGCGAACACTACATCGACATGCTCAAGTCCATGTTCGTGCCTCCACATTTCTATCTCGTCAAAAATACGCCTGTGTGTTTCAGGAGATGTCGCGTCACCACAAATATATCCGCTTTCGTACCTGCACTTATGATTGGCACGTTGTACCGAAATTCTGGGTGTCAGCAATTCGTTGGAAGCCACGCACTCAAAACCATTCATTTTGAATCCGTAACATCCAACGCCCGCACTACTGAATAACGATATGTATGTTCTTGCCATTTGTACCTTTCGAGAGCAAAGTTGCCAATGATAATATGCCATGAATACTGCAAAATTACAAAAAAAAAACGAAACATTAAAGTGTGATACAGGAAAACAGACACTTGATTTCTGAGCATTAGGGCAACGTTTATTCCGCTTCATGAGTAATGCCTGTTATATGAATCAGAGATATTGTCCGCAAATGTTACACGGTGGTTTCGAAAGCTGTAATATTCCATGCTTTGTATAAGTATTGTAATGGTTGAATAGATAGGTAATATACTATATATTAGCATATTATAAACTATTTTCAGGGATAGAAATTGTATTAACATTTGTTTGCAATTAGGATTTTGCATCCGGATTTTCGCGCCATACCTTTGTAATGTCAAACGACAGCAACAGCAAGAAAACGACATTACAAACTATCAAAAAATCCGAAATTATGAAGACTATCGCAACATCCGCAGCCTACAAGTTCCAGCTTTTCATCCTGGCAATCGTAATGGGATTCGCATTCACCTCCTGCTCCGCGACAGACGACGAGCCCGCCGCTCCCTCCGCAGCATCAGGCAAGATCACAGACGCACGAGTGACATTCACATACACCGTGCCCGAGGAGCTCTTCCGCTACGCAGAGATAACCGTGTGCTACAACAACAACGAGGGCACAGACGCAAGGTGGCAGCCCATGCTCAGCAACACATTCACCGTGACATACGACCTCAACAAGTTCCCCGTGACCGCACCAGTGGTGATGGTGTACGACACCACCAACCGCCCCGCCTACGGCGTGGACGTCGACTGGGACATCACAATGGACATCGAGGCAGTCCTCACCATCGACGGACGCAAGGAGGTGCGCACATGCAACGACGTGCACACAATCCACGGCGACCTCGGCGCCGGAATCGACGCACTGATCAAGAACGTGCTCGACCGCACTTTCGCAGTGAAGATCTCAAAGAGCGGCGACCTGCAGTTCGTAAACTAAGTGATAAGTGATAGTGAATAGTGAATAAGTAATTTCGCGAAGCCAACCTATTCACTATTCACTATAACATATAACCTGAAAGAAATAGGATTTTGATAGTTACATAGTTTCGGTACGGCCACGCAGGGATGC
>CAYZPI010000132.1:0-6915 GCA_964480085.1 uncultured Bacteroides sp.
CGTTAAGCCGGTGGGATCAAATGTTAGTGCCCATAATTTTGAGAATGTTGATTTTTGATAACGCAACGGGTATGTAGTAGCTGATGCAGCCTGATTGGTGTGCTTGCAGATAGCATAACAATCAGAGTACCCCGTATTCATAAATTTGGTACATTGTCCGTTCTGGTCATATGTGTAAATTGGTTTTGATACAAATACGTCTACTGATTTAACTATATCACTCCAATTCTTTAATGTTTGCAGGGCATAGTAGTCTACAGCATAGTCAAGTTTATGAAACATTGCGGCCAGCCTCAACTTTGCAGAGTTGATACTTGTAGAAGTATTGTATCCATGTAAATTTGTACAGAAACATTGCGGAGCAAGGTCGGAGGAGCAGACCATTAGAACCGGTGCAGAGTGCATAGTCAGAGAACCGTCGTATAGACGATAAGCATAACGCACAAAGAACGGAAACATGAATTTGCCTACATTAGTTGAATTTTCAGCAATGAACTTATTAACCTTTGCGAGCACTTGGTCTGTAATTTTAGTGCGATTGCTTTCTGTAAACTCATTCCAAATATCGCCACTGAAGAAAGCAATATTGTCAAACGAAATCTGAAATTCATCGCCGCGTATCATTTCGCCTTGTAAGCCGAAAGACACGGGTAATTCTGGAATGTGTGTGCCGAGATTAAGATATGCTCCATCTTTCCATAGGGAATAATACATGCCCGCGGACGTAAGAATAATTAAAGTGTTGCCGACAGCATTATAACCATAAATCTCATAGCCCGCAGATAGATTGACGAGTGCTGTCATTTCTTCGGAGTCAGTAAGTCCGTTGAGCCACTTAACATGATTGCCTTCCTGAATAATATAATGCTTGAAATTTGCGGTCTCATGAATAAATACAATCTTTCCTGAACTTTCAGCAGACATTTCTTTCTCAACATAGGGTTGAGAAATTGTCTTGATGTTTCCGTCCTCATTGATTAGGTTGATAGATGCAGCGAGGTCTCCGTCTTGACATTCATAGTCGGACGGTTGAGCCGTGAAGCCACCGTATTTAATTTCTTTTATCATGACTTGGCCAGATTATGTTTTACAATGATTGGCAGCAGAAGCCGACCGCCTTTGTCTTTTATTAACTCTCCACATGGTAGTGCAGCCTTCTTGTCTGCCCCTGCTATCTCCAATATAGCCTTGCAGAGTCGTCTCGATGACCCCCTGAAATGACTGCCTCTTTTGCATGAGGGGAACACTTGTGCTTCAAATCGGCCTAACGATGAATTGCCGACGTGAAAGGCGACATATAAATAGTATTCAGAACCGTCGCTCAACACGTCCACGACATCACCGGGGACAATGTTGAGCGCACGAACCACGCGAGCAGTCAAATCAAAGTGACCGTCCGCGCGGAAAATGACATCAGAGCGTCTATTTATGCCGAGTATACTTTTCATGAGGCCGCTCTATTTGATAGTAGCATCGATGCTTCATCTGTATGGTTACAGATAGCTTACATGGCTTTTGAGACTGCGGGACATCGTAATCATACAGTATTTTTGCGACAGTAGGATTAAGACTTTCAAATCCTATGCACTTATATTTTGAGTTGTACTGTATATCGGCCAACTGCGTGGGGGTAGTGAATTGAGGATTGAGAGTGAAGCCGTAGCATTTTGTGGCCGGAATGTAGAACACAAATACTTTGGGTTGAACATCGGCCTCTCCCGATTGTCTCTTTATGTGATTGAAGAGACTCCGGGAGAGTGTGATTGAGTTGTCGTTGGGATCGACAATCACAAAGTTGCGGCGGTTGCGCCACCATGTAATCAGTTTTTGAAGCATGTTGCGAATTTAGTATGATTTATTTAGAGTATGTTGTTAAGTTGGAATAGTCGCGTCGTGAACGGAACGACACGGTTTCCACGAACTTATAAGACCTGTTATCTTCAAGTTCGTTACGGTGAGCATCAGCATCTTTCTTTGAAAGGAAGATGAAGCTCGAAACCTCGCACTTTTTAGTGCCACGGGTGTGAATGATGTTGGCGTAATACTTGCGACCGAGGATAAACGCCACAATCTCGGTCAGGACGGTTGTTGTCTGGTTCATTGTTATAAGATTTTCATGATTGATGGAATGTTTCACGTTTGAGAATTAGAAAGTAACTTTTATAACTTTCATCGATGTTAAAAGCTATTTCCCAGCCGTCGGCACCGAGAGTTTTAAGTTCTTCCCATGAGGATTGTTTTATGTCGCCATTATGATCTCGGACTAAATCAAACGGCATGTATTCGTAGGTCATACGATATTTGTCTTTCTTACTCAACATACGGTTGAACCATGTGCAGAGAAAGGCAACGCCGACGTAAATAGCGATGCAGACAATGATTTTAAGTGAAATGGATAGCATATTATTCTTTTATAAGTGATTTTATATAGTTCAATCGTTCTTGCAATAATGGCAGGAAACCTTCATATCGAGGATTATCAGGATTGTTAATACAAAGTTGTATGGCACTTTCAAGATGTTCAATTTTCATGCTCGAAATATTGATACCAGATTTCCAATACCGCCAAACTCTGTTCTTTAATGCACGTTCTCTATTCTGAATTTCATCTTTCAGTTTTTGCTGTTTCAATCTTTCATAGTCCTCTTGACTTAAAAAGCTGGAGCGAAATCTTGGGCCATAGATTAAATAATCTGCATTATCGTCAAAGTAACCCATTTCAATCTCCTAATTTGTCAAGTAAAGCGCAAAACCTACCCTCTATGCCGTCAAATTCATCATCGGGCAGATTATGGTCGTTGCGGTAAAATGAAAGCTCCATGAGTGCACTATGGGCGAGATTGCACACTTCCTTCAAAAAATCTTCTACGCTCTCGCCGCCTATGGATACCTCCGTTTTCGTTTGCGTGGTTGTCTTTATTTCAAGTTGTTTCATATTCTATTACCGAGTTTGATTATGAATACTTCTTTATCTTTGGGCGCGCCCCATTGGGGATTGCCTAAACCGATTGAGATACGTTTAATCTCAAACAGCATGGTTGTTTTGGTGTAGCCTCTACGGAAGCGGACTGCATCAAATTCCTTGAACAAAAGCCATTCTCCTTCAAAATCTTCTTTAAGATTATGGACTTGTGGAGTGGAGCGATCTAATCCAAAGTATCTTGTTGCCAAGAAAGAGGATTTAGGCACCCGGCAATCAATCAGACGGTCAAACCAATGTTGCTTAATTTCGCGGTACTCCTCCGGCTTTTCGCCGCAATCTATCATGTCGTACCAAACGAACATGAGAGGTAGATCAAGTATTTTCATTTCCATAATCGAAAAGATTGGGTGTTTCTGGCTGTTTGGGTTCGGGGAGATTGAGTTGCCTGTTTACTCGGTCTATCTCCTCGTCAATCTCTCGTTCCAGAGCTTTGCTCTGCTGTAAGGCCGTACGACTTCGAGTCCTGAAATATTCCTTTTGGAAATGTCGCATAGTCTTTACTCTTTCAAAGAACTGTCGGGCGTCCATAGAATTCGTGGTGAATTGTCTTTAATATAATCTGCAATATTCAATGATGGCATTACTTCATATCGCTCAAGCATATTTTCTATTGGATTTATAAACCCATGAAAAACCGGGCCATCGTTTTTGACCCGCCATGCAAGAGCGGAAGTATAACTTTCGCCAATACCGTAATCAATGGCAAATAGTATTAAAAACTCGCCGAATGAATGTCCATCTGCACCTGCAAGGTTTATAAGATCGTTGTAATCAGTTTCCATGTGTGCTAATGAAATAGTTTTAAGATGCTTTGGTTCTCTAATAGCCTCTTTCTGGCCGCAGAATAGTAATGTTCATCAATCTCTATGCCTAAAAGAGAATATCCTAACTCGTCACATGCAATGGCTATACTGCCACTGCCAAGATGTGTATCGAGGATTTTCCACCCCTCTTGAGCATATTGAGTCAGAAGCCATGCGTATAAGGCCACCGGCTTTTGTGTCGGGTGAATACGTTTCTCATTCAGCTTTTTATTTCCTTGCATGATGCGACCTTCCGCTATACTCTTACCTTGACACATACCATTCCACATAAACGGGAACAGCCTAACAGAGTTAAATAGATTAGTGGCCGCAATTTCACAGTCCGAAAATGAAGATGCTCCATTGCATTTATCCCAGACTATACGGCCATGCGCAAAAATGTAGTCATAATAGTTACAACCCCAAACGATATAATATCGTGCGACCCTCTTTAACTCGTCAAAATACTCTTTACCCGGAACTTCCCACCACTCAGATTTAGCATATATTCGACTTACACCGATAGAACTGTTGCGACTACCATAGAATTGCCGTCGCTCCGGCCCCGAAAAATATGGTGGGTCTACTATTGCTAAATCAAATGATTTGGCCGGGAGGCTTTTGAGAACGTCCATGCAGTCGCCATGATGCAATGTGATGTTTCCTATAGTCTCCATATTTATTGAATTAGTCTGTACTATTTCATGGCTTTGATTGCAGCGTCATATTCCTCTTTGGTGATTTCGTTGTCGTCATTGTCGTAGTAATGTATACCATGCCCGGGGCAACCGCCTCCTGAATAATCGAAGTCAGGACATTCTTTTTCATCACACATGGGTATTACAGCATGGCCTTGTAATAGGTGATCATAGAAATATTGTCGAGACTCTTCATCTGTGCATTTTGTACCATCATCTTTGGTTACAAGTCCTTTCATAGAACGTCGGCGGTAATTTTCGAGAATTCCTTGAACATTAATGCTCATATGTCTCTTGGCTGTTGTCTTTCTCATATATTATTTGTGATAATTTTTGACGATTATTGTTTTTTCAGGTATTCTGCACACTTAAAGCCTTTTCGAGGAATGAAGTCGGCGAATGAACAGGTTTTGAAAATCTGCGGTTTGTTCACATATTGTGCGAGGTCACGGGCATACTGAGAGGGTTTAGTCTTATTCTCAAAGTCGCGGTAAGGCATGACGTATGGCTTAATGCCAAGCTCACGCAGACGCTCAATGCGGTACATATCTTGCTCAATTGTGGAGTTGAAGCCAACAAGCACATAACACATGAGTTTCCACGGCTTGATGTAATGTATAATTTCGCGCAGCTTGTCGGTGAGGTCTATCTGAGGCAAATCCCATGCGATATGAACATTCTTATGCAACGGCAATTTATTGAGCCAAAAAGCCTGCTCCTCGTTCATGATACGAATATCAACGCCATGCAGATTAACTTTCTGCTTTGTGGAGAGTAGAAAGTCCACGGCAAACTTCCATTCGGGATTGGCAAAGAAATTGTTGTCAAGCACCTCAATCCATTGACCGTTAGGATTAAGTTCAACTGGCTCTACCGCATGAATTTCACCCTCTTTTTCGTGAACAAGGCAGAACGGACATTGGCGTATGCACCCGCGAGACAGGAATAGGATTGAGAAAGGGTATTGTGGGTAGATAGTATAATCCATGAATTTGGATTGCTCTATTTCCTCCGGCAAGCGACTGCGAATATCATACCCTGTACCGCCCTTAATTACTTCGCAGTTCCAATTAGTTTGCTCGTCAGATGTAAAGGTAAATATCTTGGACTGATAGACTCGATCGTATTCTCCAAACATAGGCATAGCCCATTCAACACTATGCCCATGGGCTTTGTAATAGCCCGATAATTTCATCAGGGCAAAGTTTGGGAAGTGATGCCCATCGACATCGACTAAACCTATTTTCATGTGATTATGAATTGGATGTTGAAATTAAATTCGCGGCAGAGACGTACTGCCTGAATGTATTGTTGAGGTTGCTCGCCGTAGGGGATGAAGATTACACGTTGACGGGTGTCGGCTTCAATCCCCTTGCGGCGTAGCTTATAGAGCAGGTTGGCGCGGCGTTTACAGCGCTGCTGATTATTCATCGTGGGGGGATATCATTGCTATTATTTTAGTGTTTTCGGCTAAAGATACGATGATCAAAAAATACTTTTTCACCTTCAGGGAAAATCTCTCCTGACAAAATACAGCTGTATCTGTTCCTTGCTAATCTTTTAGCTTCTCCCTCTATTTCACCGCGTAAATTCTCAGTTTCTTTTGCTTCATATATATCCTTCCACCAGGAAAACATAAGGAATGTTCTTTTCTTCTGAACCTTCCAAATTACTACTGTGTAGTATCCAGATAGGCGTTGATAAACCAATCGGTAGTTTTCATGCTCTTCGTTACTTATCATCGCTTAGCGTCTTTTATTAGTTTGAGATTCTTCATTCTCCATGCCGCATAGGTATTGCTAAGCGTTTGGATAATCACTCGTCTATTGTCGGGTGATATTTCAACTACATTTCCGAACTTGCCGGAGAGTTTATTGCGGACATAATCGCCGGTCTTGATTTCAGCTATCATATTTTTTTCAAGCGATGAAGAGCGCGGCCCACAATTCACCGAACTGTTCTCCGCAGTATTTTGCAAGCTCTTTGGACTTGATGGCAAGCCGGGATGAGCCATACGTGTACGCGCTCGAAGAAACGTCATCCGCGAACGCATAAACGAGACCGCCATACGCATTCGAGCTGCTGTGCGCACGAGCAACAACACGGCGCTTCTCCTTCTCATCAAGGTCAATGTACTCCTGCTTGGTGAGGATATAGTACCATGAGTGCCACTTGCGCTGATCCTTATTGCTCCATTCGGGTGTCCAGCCCTCATTGATGGCGGCCACTACGATACGGAGTTTGAGGTACGCCACGATATCCGCACCGGTCTCGTCCATTTGCTTCTCTGCTTCCTCGACAAGGTAGCGGTAGTGATTTACGAGAGGATGATTGCCGAGGGCATTGCAAGCGTCCTCAAAGGTCTTGATACGCTCAGTGACGGGGCGGTTGTCGGCGGTTGCGGTTGTGAACACTTCGGGATAGAGAGCGC
>CAYZPI010000133.1:0-6757 GCA_964480085.1 uncultured Bacteroides sp.
TTCCCGTTCTGCACCATCGAGCCCAATGTGGGCGTGATCACCGTGCCCGACGACCGTCTGACCAAGCTCGTGGATATGTGTGCCCCTAAATCTGTGGTTCCAGCCACGGTGGAGATCGTGGATATTGCCGGCCTGGTGAAGGGCGCATCGAAGGGAGAGGGCCTCGGCAACAAGTTCCTCGCCAACATCCGCGAATGCGACGCGATACTTCACGTGCTCCGCTGCTTCGATGATGACAATATCACCCATGTCGACGGCACGGTGGATCCTGTACGCGACAAGGAAATTATCGACATGGAGCTACAGATCAAAGACCTTGAGACGGTGACAAGCAGACTTGCCAAGACTCTCAAGATGGCGCAGACCGGCGGCGACAAAACCGCCAAGATGCAGGCGGAGGTGCTTCAGAGATACCAGGAAGCCCTGGAAAAAGGTCTGCCCGCCCGCTCGGTGACATTCGACACCGTGGATGAGCAGAAATTCGCCCGTGACCTGTTCCTGCTCACCAACAAACCCGTGTTGTATGTGTGCAACGTGGACGATTCGGCTGCCGCGACAGGCAACGCATACGTAGAGGCCGTACGCGAGGCCATAAAGGACGAGAACGCCGACCTGCTGATAGTGGCGGCACAGACTGAGAGCGAGATTGCCGAATTCGATACCTGGGAGGAGAAACAGGAGTTCCTCAACGAGATAGGACTTGAGGAATCAGGCGTGTCACGCCTGATCCGGGCCGCTTACGCGCTTCTCAACCTAAAGACATTCTTCACTGCCGGAGCAGATGAATGCCGCGCCTGGACCTTCCGCGACGGCTCGAAGGCTCCGCAATGTGCAGGAATCATCCACACTGACTTTGAGAAAGGCTTCATCCGCGCCGAAGTAATCAAGTTCGACGATTTTGTGAATCTCGGAGGCGAAACGGGCGTGAAAGAGGCAGGAAAGCTGTCGGTCGAGGGCAAGGAATATGTGGTGCAGGACGGCGACATAATGCATTTCCGCTTCAACGTATAAAATCTCACGCCGAGCAACAGAGGGCTCGCAGAGCTTTCTTTAACGGGAGCGCACAGGAGAATCAGGAGAAATTATATCCCCCGATTTTCCTGTACGCTCCCGTTAAAGTTCTGTACTACTTCGTTAAATGTGAATTCAGTTTCCGGCAGGTTTCTCCATGCTCTGGATAGTGGACAGGGTCCACACAAAATCGGCAGGATCATCGGGTTGGGAAGGGTCGAAAGTGACATAATCCCCGCGGATATTGTCAACAAGCGGCAGATTGAGTTTCCTGATACCTTCCACCACCATCTTCGACACCTCATAGGCACCGAATGGATTGAAATGCGTATTGTCGGCGAGCTCCTTGGTCTGCCCGGGGAATGTATTCGCAGGATAATGCACGAGTCCGCTCTTGCTACCTTCGAATCCCTGAGCCTCAAAGAATTCCCGCGTCATCTGGTGCAGGTCGATCACCGGCACATTCTCACGCTCAGCTACAGCGACCATCGCCGCCGGATAATCGCCATGGGTCTCGCGGATGGTTGCATTGTCAGCCTCCCACATCCTACGCTGTGTGGGTGTACAGAATATCACCTCGCCGCCTTTGGCACGCACCTCATCGATGAACACCTTCAGGCACGTCGAGAAATTGTACCAGGCACCTTTGCCAGGACCCTTCTGCTTCTGGTCGTTATGACCGAACTCCACCACCACATAGTCGCCGGGCCGCAACAGTTCCACAATCTTAGCCAGACGTCCCTGGGCAATGAACACCTCGGCGCACAGTCCGCTGTGGGCATAGTTGGCAATCGCCACATTCGTGTCGAACCAGCGGGGAATCATCTGACCCCAGCTCGCCCACGGCTCCTCGAACTGGTCGACCACCGTGGAATTACCGCACAGGAAGATTGTGCGCGCCGTGGTATCAGGCTCCACGATGATGTTACGCACAGCCGGATTATCACCTGTAATTTCTAATGTGAGACTGTCATCCCATGTGAAATATTTATCCTCCTCAGCCTTGAGCTTCACCTTCAAGGAGTCACCGTAATATACATTACGCTTGTTCACCACAAAATCAAGAGTCTTTATCTCGCCTGGCTCAGTGGCGATGTTCTCAAGCATCAGACGCCGGTTCTCAGCACGTATGGTGGTGGAGGCTGCCCGATCGGGAGAACCGAGGGTAACAGTCACCCTATAATTGCCGTCGGGAAGCTGCTTCGAAACGAATCCACGATTCTGGCCGTCGGCGGGAGTCATATCGTAGGTCTGCGCCACGGCAAGCATCGCGCAGACGCTCAGAATTAAAGATAAGAATGATCTGGTAGTCATGTTATAAAGTCAAAATATTGTCCCGACACCTGAAGCAACGGCCGTGACACGCACGCGCTGTCCCTTCACTTTCGTCGTTTTCGCAGTGTCAATCACGGCAGAAGCGTAGCTGTTGTCGACCGCAACGAGCGCACAATGATCCTTCACCACTATCTTTCCTATTTCCTTGCCGTCTATGCCACACTGCTTTGTAAGGAAACCGAGGATATCGCCTTTGGAAAGCTTCTCCTTCTTTCCGGCATTGAAATAGAGAGTGGTGAGATGACTTGTGATGGGATCGGGATTGTCGACATCGGGTACATACTCCTGATCATAGTCGAGATACTCAGGCAATTTCTCATCCTCGCTCACCAGCACATACACACATCCGGTGGAATCCACCCGGGCAGTACGGCCATTGCGGTGGGTCCAGCTCTCAGCCGACGGCGGAATATGATAATGCACCACCGAACGGACCGCCTCGATATCGAGTCCGCGCGATCCCAGGTCGGTGGACACAAGGATTGGAGTGGAGCCATTGTTGAGCATGTCGATGGCTATCTCGCGCTGCAGCTGGTCCATGCCACCGTGGTAGAGACCCACGGGATAGCCCACGGAGCGGAGATATCTGAACACGCGCTCGGCGCTCTCACGGTGATTGACGAACACTATCGTCCGTCCGTTTGGAAGCGATGCGAGCAGTGTGGAGAGAGCCTGCAGCTTGTCCTTAACCGGACTCTTTACCAAGAATACCTCCATTCGCTCACGCGGAGAATCGCTTTTCAAGGAAAAATCGATTACCTTCGCCTGCGACATATCGATGAAATCAGGCATCTCGGCAAGTGGAGTTGCGGAGGTGAGCATCACGTACCTCAAATGCCGCATCCGGCGCACAATGCGCCGCATCTGGTCGTGGAACCCAAGTTCGAGCGACTTGTCGAACTCGTCGAGCACGAGAGTGCGCACGTCCGACACATCTATTGTGCCGCGAAGGATATGGTCGAGCAGACGTCCAGGTGTAGCCACGACAATGTCCGGGACCACTGAAAGGGTATTCACCTCCTCCGCCATCGGATGACCGCCGTAGAGAGCCGTCACCTTGTGTCCGGCTGCTGCCGAACGCACCACTTCGGCAATCTGTATCACCAGCTCGCGCGAAGGGGCAATCACCAGAGCCTGCACCTTGCCGTCGGAAGGCCCGAGCCTCTCGATCATCGGCACAGCGAACGCCAGGGTCTTGCCTGATCCGGTGGGCGCGAGGAGCAAGATGCGGCTCGCCTTAGCCTGCATCACGGCACGCTGCATGGGGTTGAGATTCTCCACCCCATGCAGCTGGCCGATATTCTGGAGTATTTCCTTAAGAGTCACTTATTTAAGATATTTGTCGATTTTCTCCAGCAGGCTCTTTGTGATGATGGGAGTGAGGTCGCCTTCGGGCTGTCCCTCTCCTACGAACGGGCCAAGTCCGACGAATGATTCCACTGCGCCGTTGGGATCCATTATCACTACGGTAGGCACGCTTTGCACATTGAACGCTTCCTTGGTGGCGGGATTATTGTCGATATCGACGGAATAGAATTTCACCTTGTCGCCGAGCTGTGCGGCTACCTCATGATATGCAGGAGTGAGTTTCTTGCAAGGCACACACCATGTGGCGTTGAAATCGAGCACTGTAAGCACTTCGGGAGACTTGCCCGGACGGAACAGATTGTCATCGGTGAGGCTGATCACATCTTCGGCAGGTTCAGCCGATTCCTTTACCTGTGGTTCGGTCTGCTCCACAGCTTCTTCCTGGGCGGCATCAGCTGCCTTGTTCTCGGTGTTGCCCGAACATGCCGTGAATCCGAGAGCGGCCACAGCCATGATGATTGCATAGAATGTCTTCTTCATGATAAAAATAGATTGATTATGTTGGAAATTGATTTTTATATGACCAAAGCCTAAGCCCCCAGGGTCTGCATGTCCACAAGATGCTTGTAGTGGCCGTTGAGGGCAATGAGTTCGTCGTGTGAGCCACGCTCCACGATACGTCCCTCGCTGAGCACACATATCATCGAAGCGTTACGGATAGTACTCAGGCGATGGGCTATCACTATTGTGGTGCGGTTCTGCATGAGTCGGTCGAGGGCCTCCTGCACCAAATGCTCGCTCTCGCTGTCGAGAGCGGAGGTGGCCTCGTCGAGTATCAGCACGGGAGGATTCTTCAGGATAGCCCTCGCTATGGACAGGCGCTGGCGCTGACCGCCGGAGAGTCGACAACCACGGTCGCCGATCGGGGTGTCGTAGCCTTGTTCCGACGCCATGATGAAATCATGGGCGTTGGCTATACGGGCAGCCTGCTCCACCTGCTCCATCGTTGCATTGTCGACACCGAAGGTGATGTTGTTGTAGAACGTGTCGTTGAAGAGTATGGCCTCCTGGTTGACATTTCCCATGAGCGAACGCAAGTCGTGAACCTTAAAATCACGTATGTCAGTACCGTCGATAGTGATGCGTCCCTGCCCCGCATCATAGAAACGTGGAAGTAGATCGGCGAGAGTCGATTTGCCGGAGCCCGACTGTCCCACAAGAGCGACGGTGCTTCCAGCCGGGATATCGAGATTGATATCCTTCAGTACGGGAGTATCATCGTAAGCGAACGTCACATTCTCATAGCATATCTTACCAGGCTTTTCGGGAATGCCGACTGGATGTGCCGGGTCGGTGATGGGATTCTTCGCATCAAGGATCTTATCCACCCTCTCCATCGACGCTATACCTTTCTGTATTGAATACGCGCTTTTCGACAAATCCTTGGCAGGATTGATAATGCTGTAGAATATCACCATGTAGTAGATGAACGAGGCGGCGTTCATCGAAGAGGCACCGGTGATGATGAGCGTGCCGCCGAACCACAGCACTATCGCTATCGCAGCCGTGCCGAGAAACTCGCTCATAGGGTGAGCCAGCGACTGCCGTCGAGCCACGGAATTCGACATATTGTAGAACTGCTGGTTCTGCGAATGGAAGCGATTGATCACCTTGCCCTCGGCATTGAAGGCCTTGATGATGCGCAGTCCCCCGAGGGTCTCCTCGATGTTCGACATCAAGATGCCCCATTGATTCTGGAGTTCGAGCGACTTGCGTTTGAGCCTCTTGCCCACCTTGCCCATCACATAGCCCACGATGGGGAGCAGCACGAGCACGAACAGCGTAAGTTGCCACGAGATAGCTATCATCATGCCGAGACATACGATTATCATCACAGGATCGCGGAACATCATATCAAGCGACGACATCACCGAATTCTCAATCTCAGCCACATCACCGCTCATCCGCGCCATCACATCGCCCTTGCGCTCGACAGTGAAGAATCCTATTGGCAGCGAAGTGACCTTGTCGTAGACAAAATTGCGGATATCGCGCACTATGCCCGAGCGCAGCGGTATGATGAAATATGAACTCAGGTAGGTCGCCCCTGTCTTTAGTGCGGTCATCACCACAAGCATCACGCCGAGAATGGCAAGCGTGACCGACGGGCCGAACCTTAGAATCGACTGCTGTGTGTAGAAATAGAAATTGTTCATCGCCACATCCTTGAGCGATGCAGCTCCCATGGGCATATACTCGTAGGCATGCTGGTTGATCTGGAACAGCATCTCAAGAATCGGGATGATCAGCGCGAACGAGAACAGAGTCAGGAAGGCGGCGAGAAAATTGAAGATGATATTGAGGATAAGGTATTTCTTATATGGCGGGACGAATCTGCGCAATATCTTGAAAAAATCTCTCATTGTGTGGGCATCGTTAATAATTCACCACAAAATTACATCTTTTTCGCTATCCGTCAATAACATTTTACCTAATAAATTAAAAAAGCCCGGATCTCGCGGTCCGGGCTTTCTATCATCGCACAGGAAATTATTCCTGAGTTTCTGCGGGAGCTTCAGGAGCCGTAGCCTCTGCTGCGGGAGCGGCGGCCTCGGCTTTCTTGGCGCTACGGCGGCTGCGGCGTGTAGATTTCTTCTCAGCCTTCTTGCCATTGTCGTAGGTCTCGTTGTAGTCCACAAGCTCGATGAAGCAAGTCTTGGCATTATCACCGAGACGGTTGCCTGTCTTGAGGATGCGGGTGTAACCACCGGGACGGTCGGCGATTTTCTGAGCAATGCCGTTGAAAAGCTCAGTGATGGCCTCCTTGTTCTGGAGGTAGCTGAAAACGAGGCGGCGGTTGGCCATTGTATCCTCTTTGGCTCTATTGATCAGCGGCTCTGCGTACATGCGTAAAGCTTTAGCCTTCGCAAGAGTGGTGAAGATGCGCTTGTGCATGATCAATGAGATTGTCATATTAGCCAAGAGGGCGTCGCGATGTGCCTTCTTGCGGCTAAGATGATTGAATTTTTTATTGTGTCTCATTGTTATTTACTTCTGGGTGAATTACTCTTGATTTAATTTGTATTTAGAAATATCCATGCCG
>CAYZPI010000134.1:0-6472 GCA_964480085.1 uncultured Bacteroides sp.
TTCTCTGATTTTTGCTTCCATGATAAGAATATATTAGTATTTAGGTAATTCTCTTTACTCCGTATACGCGGATGCACAAATTTACGAAACATCCTCCACTCTCACAATAATTTCACCATTTTTCACATTCAGCCTAAAACCTATTATACCGATTTATAGCCGTCAAAGCCTGCTGATAATTGTATTCTGAACCAAGATATGACATCGTCACCTCGTTGTAGTACTGCATCTCCGAGATGTATTCGTGCATGCCTATCTGTCCGCCTTTATATGCTTTCAGAAGGAGTTCGAGATATGTATTGTCACCGAATACTTTGTTGTACTGTTCCATTTGCGTGCGGTTCGATTGGAGCTCCTGGTACAGGGCCTCTACCTCCGCTGTCTTCTTGGCTATAAGAGTCTCTTTGCTCAGGTCGGCAGCTTCCTTGCGGTCGAGGGCTGCACGGCGGGCATGACGCCCCTGGAATACCGGTAGGTTCAGTCCCACAGTGAATCCATTGAAGCGGTCGCCCATTTCTGCCTGATGCTGGTAGCCGACAGAGAAACCGGGCATCCTTTTCATCTTCGCTGTCTGTGCATTATGTTCCTCTTGGGAGGCTGTCAGTGTCAGCGCTTCCACATTCGGATCATTCTTCACCTTATTAAGGTATGATTCCTCGTCGAGCAATGTCTGCAACGGATAGCTGCTCACCCCCGACAGATCCAATTCCACAATGCTGTATCCCCGGAGCATCCCTTCGATCTGTTGCTCCCTGATGTGCAGATCATTAATGTCGTTGGAGAGCTTGTATCCTTCAATCGCGATCTTCTTTTGGTCGATTACTGTCAGTTCTCCTGCTTCAATCTCCTTTTCCACAGTCTTGCTTAAAAGGTCGTAATTGTCCTGAAGCACCCCCATGGCTTTTATTTGCTGGCGCACATACACCAATTCGTTCAACAACATTCTAAGCTCTGTGTCCATGTCAAGTTCTGCACCCAAGACGGCATGCAGGGCCGCGTTGCTTCCGGCTTCGGCTGCCTTGCGTCTTGAAGAATACACTCCGGGCCATTCAAATTCTTGACTTATATCTAACTGCAACTTGTTGCCGATGCTGTGACGTCCCCACACGCGCGCGAATTCAACGGTAGGGTCCGCAAGCGCGTTCTCGTCTGACGCCTCCAGTCTCTGTGCTTCGATCTCCTGTCTCTGACTCCGGATATCACCATTATTGGTTATTATGTTTCCTACAATATCATCATAATAATTTTGTGCCCCTGCTGAAAAAGCCACAGCCATCATCGCTGCCGAAAGGCCTAAATATCTCATCTTCATATCGTGTGTCGAATTTATATATAATCAAAATATTCAATTTATCCTTTTATAAAGCGCAGGCACGATGAACACGTTCATCACTGTCGCCGTTATCAGTCCTCCCAGGATTACAACCGCCATCGGCGACTGAATCTCGTTGCCGGGCTGTCCGCCGTTTACTGCGAGTGGTATCAGGGCAAGGGCTGATGTGAGCATGGTCATCACTATCGGCAGCAATCTGTCGGCCGATCCGGCCATCACCCTTTCATCGAGCCCCACGCCTTGGGCAGCCATGCTGTTGTAGCGGGAGATCAGCAGCATGCCGTTGCGGGTGGTGATTCCCAGAAGGGATATGAATCCTATCACCGCAGGAATATTTAGCTCCCCTCCGGTGATTGCAAGAAGTAGTACGCCGCCTATCATAGCCAAAGGCATGTTGGCAAGGATGATGAGAGATTCTTTTATGCTGTGGAATTCATGGTAGAGAAGCATGAAGATCACCAGAATTGCTCCAAGCGTGGCCCATAAAAGTGTATTTGTGGCCGATTCGGCATTCTCGAATTGTCCGCTGTACACCACATAATAATTTTCAGGCAGCTTCACATTCTCTGCCACAGCTTTCTTTATGTCGGCCACGACGCTTCCAAGATCGCGGTCGGCTACATTTGCCGATATCACTATCCTGCGTTTCACATTCTCGCGGTTGATGGTGTTGGGTCCGGTCGTAGAAATTATCTCGGCGATTGTTGAGAGCGGTACTTTGCCTTGATTGGTATCTATCATCAGGTTGGAAATGGATTCGATGTCCTCACGGCTTCCGTTGTCAAACTTCAGAGTCAGGTCGTAAGGCTGGGAGTCCTCATACACCCTCGACACCGGCATTCCGGCAAGTGCAACCTCTATGAATTTTCGGAAATCATCAACAGTGATTCCATATCTGGCCATTATCTGCCTACGGGGACGTATGTCGAGCTGTGGTCGCTGCACCTGCTGTTCGATGTTGGCATCTACCACACCCTCCACACCGCCGATGGTGCTCTTTATCTTGTTGCCAATGGTGTAGAGTTGTTGCAGGTCTTCGCCGAATAGCTTTATGGCTATCTGGGCCTCCGTGCCTGAAAGCATCGCGTCTATGCGGTGGGATATTGGCTGTCCTATCTCGATGTTTGCTCCCGGGATGGTATTTAGCTTCTCCCGCAGCTCTCTCACCACTTCGCCCCGTGTGCGTCCGTCAAGATGATAGGGCGCTTCAATCTCCGAAACATTTACACCGAGTGAATGTTCGTCGAGCTCGGCGCGTCCGGTCTTTCGTGCCACGGTCTTCACTTCAGGCACACTCATTATCATTTCCTCAGCCAATCTTCCCACACGGTCGCTCTCGTCGAGTGAGATTCCCGGCAACGTTGACACATTGATAGTGAACGACCCTTCGTTGAATGTCGGCATGAAGCTCCGTCCAAGCGAGAAGAAAACCACTATGGCCACTACGGCAAGCACGCCTGTTGCCCCGTACATTATTCCTGTATGGTTCAGCGACCATCCGAGAGCCTTACGGTACCAGGCTATCATTGCCTGGCTCGCCTTGGGCAGTGTATCCTTTGCATTATGGCTACCCGCAAGCAGAAGCGAGCATAGAACGGGAGTCACCGTGAGGGCTACAATAGTCGACGCTATAAGTGCCACGATAAATGATATGCCAAGCGGTATGAGCATTCTCCCTTCCATTCCGGTCAGGAAGAAAAGCGGCAGGAATGAGGCTATGATTATCAATGACGAATTGAAGATGGGCATTCGCACCTCTTTGGAAGCATCATACACAACGTCGATTACACTCCGGCGTTCTCCCTTTGGCCTTTGTCGGTTTTCTCTAAGACGTTTGTACACATTCTCCACATCTACTATGGCGTCATCCACCAGTGATCCTATGGCTATGGCGATACCGCCGAGACTCATCGTATTTATAGTCAGCCCCATGAAATGAAGCACCAGCACCGTCACTATGATCGACAGAGGGAGAGCTATTACCGAAATGATTGTGGTACGGAAATTCATCAGGAACAGAAACAGCACAATAGTCACGAACAATGCTCCCTCAAGAAGTGTCTTTTGCAGATTGCCTATCGAGGTGTCGATAAAGTCGCTTTGTTTGAAAATGTCTGTCTTTATCTTCACATCGGATGGAAGGGTGGGGGCAATTTCGGCGAGTTCTTTCTCTATTCTTTCTGTCAGCTGTATGGTTCCTGCCTGAGGTTGCTTGGTCACGGTGATCAGCACAGAAGGATGTCCCTCCACCGATGCTACACCAAGTCTTGGCTGTTGCGCCCCTGCTCCAACCTCCGCTATGTCTCCTAACGTCACGGTGCCGCGTTCATCACTCCTGACCACTGAGGCTGCAATGTCATCGAGATTGTCGGTGCGGATATCGCCTTTGATGATATATTCATTGCCGTATTCATAGTGCACCCCGCCGCCGATATTGTCGTTGATCGACACAGTCGCATCAATCACTTCGTTGAGTGTCACGTCATGATATCTCATTTTCTCCGGCTGAAGGCGTATCTGGTATTCTTTCACATCGCCGCCTATCACCGACACCTGCGATACTCCTCCAAGTGCCAAAAGTCTTGGCTGGATTATGCGCTCGGCTATGTTGCGAATATCAAGCAGGGATGTTGAGTCAGCGGTAAGGCCGATTATCAGCATTTCACCGAGGATCGACGACTGCGGCCCTAATACAGGTGATTCCACACCTTCAGGCAATTTGTTCTCCATTCCGCTCAAACGCTCGGTCACTATCTGCCTCGCTTCCATTATCTCTGTGTCCCAGTCGAATTCCACAGTCACCACCGAAAAGCCAGTGGTCGAGGTTGACCTCACCCTCCTGACATTCGATGCTCCGTTCACCGCTGTCTCTATTGGATAGCTTACAGTGGATTCCACCTCCTCCGGCGCCATCCCCGGTGCTTCGGTCATCACCACTACCGTTGGTGCGTTCAGGTCGGGAAATATGTCTATCTCCTCATTCAGGAGAGTTATCACTCCAGCCACAAGTATGATTGCTGTCAGTATCAACACCACCAACCGGCTGTGAAGCGAAAAGTGTATTATCTTGTTCAGCATCGCATTATATCCTATTAATCAAAATATCCACAAAAGTCAGTTATCAGCAGGCCTGAAACCTAAAGCCTAATGACTATGCGAATGCCCTTCAGGCACCACTGAAGATGTCTCCGCAAGTCTAACAGCAGTGGCTCCTTTCACCACCACAGTCTCCGATCCGTCCAGACCGCTAATAATCTCCACTTTCCTCCCGTCAGAGGCTCCGGTCTTCACCGGTTTCTTCTCGTAACATTCTTCG
This sequence comes from uncultured Bacteroides sp., assembly GCA_964480085.1. GTDB lineage: Bacteria > Bacteroidota > Bacteroidia > Bacteroidales > Muribaculaceae > CAG-873. The sequence continues at coordinate 4,650 of CAYZPI010000134.1, forward strand.
TCAAGCTGCACATACACGAAATGCTTGCCCTGCTGCTCAGTCACGGCTTCCACCGGCACTGTCACCACGCCATATCGCGGAGCACCGATAAGGTATACATCCACCAAAGTCTGAGTCAGAGCCTGTCCGTTGTTGTCGAATGAGAAATACACGGGGATATATCCTGCGCTCTCCCTTGCTGTCGGCTGTGCGCCCGTCACTTTTGTGCCGCCAAGTTCCTTCAGGTCTATCACATCATCGGAATAAGGCAACCGTATCCTCGCATTGTCAACAAGAGGCAGTTGAGAGTGGTATTTGTCCGGTACGTCGGCTCGGAGTGTCAGTCTTTTATTAGCACTTACAGTGGCTAAAGGAGTCCCGGCTTCTACATACTGTCCGTTGGGTACCAGCAATTGAGCGATTACACCTCCCGACACCGCTTTTGCAGCTCCGGAAGCCGCAGCCGGACTGTATTGTGCCTTTGCCAGTTCGTAAGCCTGCAGAGCCGCATTATAATCTTTTGCTGAGACTATTCCTTCTTCATATAGTGGTTTCAGGCGGTTGAGTTCTCTTTCCGCAGTCGCCAGTGCCGTGCGGTCAATGGCATTGCGGTCGCCTCCACTGATTCCTGCCGATGATATGGTTGCCAAGGTCGCACCGGCGCTAATGTTTTTCCCTGGTTGTATTCCTGACACATATTTAACTATGCCAGCCGTTGGCGCGGAGATAACAGACGCCGACCCGGGAGTGTCGAGTATCTGTCCGGTGACACGGATTACATCCGAGAACGCTTCCTTGGATATGGTATCTGTCACCACTCCGAATTTTGCAGCTGTAGCGGGCTCAAGCACAATCTCCGATGCACTGTGTTGTTCCTCGCCGTGTTCAGATTCATGATCATGATCGTCATCCCCGTCATGATGATGTCCACTCTCTGCCTCGCTGTGGTGCTCATGGCTGTGGCTGTGTCCGTGCGAGAGCTCATCCTTGTGCTGACCGCAGCTCCACAATCCCATTACCGACACCACCAGTGCCGCTTTCATTAAGCAAGTATATCGTCTCATAAGCAATAATCTTAAAAACACTGCAAAATTACCACTTTTTTCCCAATTCAGCTATCACTATTGCCCTAATCTCTTGCACAATTTCTGCTCTGCATTATCGACACGAGGTGTAACATGCTGGAAAACTCTTCTTATCCCGAACTCGCGTGCTCAATTTTCAATCATTCAAAAAAGCACATTTACTTCGTGCGTGAACTATAAATAAAAGGAATGAAAAGATACTGCATCATTTCATTATTAGTGACGAGTCAGATGGCCGCTCCACTACAGACGTATCTGTTACACAATGAGTAAAGATGGCTGACAAGAATATCGGACTGATTGTTTCTTTTGAATAAAAACAGCGGCTATTCGTTTTTTTTGCGAATAGCCGCTGTTGATTATTATAGACCTTTGAGGCTATTATTCCTCGTTCAGAAGCTCAAGCATCTTGATTGCCGATACAGGAATACGTGTGCCGGGACCGAAGATGGCTGCAACACCGGCATTGTACAGGAAATCGTAATCCTGTGCAGGTATCACACCACCGGCTTTCACCATGATATCCTCGCGGCCAAGCTTCTTCAGCTCCTCAATTACCTGTGGAACGAGTGTCTTGTGGCCTGCGGCGAGCGATGATACACCGAGGATGTGCACATCGTTCTCAACTGCCTGACGGGCAGCCTCGGCCGGGGTCTGGAACAGCGGGCCCATATCCACGTCGAAGCCGCAGTCAGCATAACCTGTAGCTACCACTTTGGCACCACGGTCGTGACCGTCCTGACCCATCTTGGCGATCAT
>CAYZPI010000135.1:0-6290 GCA_964480085.1 uncultured Bacteroides sp.
ATCTCCAGAACTTCTACTCTGAAATCGATTTTTACATACCCACCCGCTACGACGAAGGCTATGGCATCACCACCAAAGCCATCGACGAGGCGGCAGCCAAGGGTGTGAAGCTGATAATAATCCTCGACTGCGGCATAAAGGCCATCGAAGAGATAAAATATGCCAAGAGCCTTGGCATCGATTTTATCATCTGCGACCATCATGTGCCCGATGACGAACTGCCCGAGGCTGTGGCTATCCTCAATCCCAAGCTGGAGGGTTCGACATATCCCTGCTCCCATCTTTCGGGGTGCGGTGTGGGGTATAAGTTCATGCAGGCTTTCTCCATCAGCAACGGAATCGGTACTGCCGAGCTTGAGGGAATGACCGACCTCGTGGCTGTGAGCATCGCTGCCGACATAGTGCCGATGGTGGATGAGAACCGTGTGCTCGCCTACCATGGGCTGAAAAGGCTCAACACTAACGCCAATATGGGACTCCGTGCCATAATCCGCACGTGTGGTCTCGGCAGCAAAGAGATTACAATCAACGATGTGATTTTCAAAATCGGTCCGCGCATCAATGCCTCAGGCCGTATGCAGAGTGGTGAGGAGGCGGTGGAGTTGCTCACTGCCCGTGACATAAAGACGGCCACCCGCCTGAGCCTGGCTATCGACCAGTACAACAAGGACCGTAAGCAGCTCGACAAACAGATAACCGACGAGGCCAACGCCATCCTTGAGGCAAGGGGTGAGAACGATTCGAGCAAGAAAGCCATCGTGATCTACAACAAGGACTGGCACAGAGGCATCATCGGAATCGTGGCGTCGCGACTGACTGAGGTGTACTATAAGCCATCCGTGGTGCTGACACTCAACAACGGCATCGCCACGGGTTCTTCACGCTCGGTGCAGGGCTTCGATGTATATAAGGCCGTAGATTCCACGCGCGACCTTCTGGAGAATTTCGGAGGACACACTTACGCCGTAGGGCTCTCGCTCAAGGAAGAGAACATACCCGAATTCACACGCCGCTTCGAGGAATATGTGGCTGCAAATATCCTGCCTGAGCAGCTCACACCGCAGCTCGACATTGACGCGGTGATAGCCTTCGCCGACATCACCCCTGAATTTGTGTCGACTCTGCGGCTGTTCAATCCCTTCGGTCCCGGCAATCAGAAACCGGTGTTCTGCACCCGCGATGTGATCGATTTCGGCACGAGCCGTCTGGTGGGTCATCAGCTTGAGCATATCAAGCTTGAGATAGTCGATAATACCAGTGGGAAAGTGTTCAACGCCATAGCTTTCAACAAGCGTGAGTATTTCGACGCCATCAAGGCCGGCAAGAGTTTTGATATCTGCTATACCATCGAGGAGAACAAGCACCGCAACGGCATGCCCACGGTGCAGCTCATGGTGAAGCAGATTCATATACGGCCGTGAGCCTTCGGCTTAGTATAGCTCGCTTGGAGCATTCGGCTCAGTATCGGCTCCGATACTGCGCGAAGCGCTTAAATATTCCTTTACGACAATGCACCACGTACTGAAAAAATACTGGGGTTATGATTCCTTCCGGCCGCTGCAGGAAGATATCATAACCTCTGTGCTTGACGGCTGCGACACACTCGGGCTTCTGCCCACGGGAGGCGGAAAGTCGATCACCTTCCAGGTGCCGGCGATGATGCTGCCGGGGATGACGATAGTGGTGACTCCTCTGATATCGCTGATGAAGGATCAGGTGGACAACCTGATCCGGCGCGGCATACGTGCATGTGCCCTTCACTCGGGGCTCACAATGGCGGAGACAAGGCTCGCCTACGATCGTTGCGCCTTGGGCAAGGCGAAGATCCTGTATGTGTCGCCGGAACGGCTGCAGTCGAAATCGTTCATCGACCGCATCCGCATGTTCGACGTACAGCTGATTGTGGTCGATGAGGCCCACTGCATATCGCAATGGGGATATGATTTCCGTCCGTCGTACCTCAACATCCGGAGTCTGCGCAGGATGTTTCCTGATGCTCCTGTCCTTGCGCTTACTGCATCTGCCACTCCGGAAGTGGCCGACGACATAGTGCGCCAGCTTGATTTCCGTAAAGGCTGCCGCCGCTTCGCCAAGAGTTTCGACCGCGATAACCTGAGCTATATCGTCAGATATGACGACTACAAGGAGCGTACACTCGTGAAGGCCCTCGTCAACACGCAGGGTCCGGCCATCGTGTACGTACGCTCGCGACGCCGGTGCGCTGAGCTGGCTGAAATCCTCAGTGCGTCGGGAATCACTGCCTCATACTATCATGCCGGCCTTGACGTCTACGAAAAAGAAGAGCGTCAGAACGCGTGGATGAACGATGAGGTGAGGGTTATGGTGGCAACGAATGCCTTCGGAATGGGCATTGACAAACCTGATGTGCGAATGGTGGTGCACTATGACCTGCCGTCGTCGCTCGAAGAATACTATCAGGAGGCAGGAAGGGCAGGACGCGACGGGAAACCGTCGTTCGCCCTCTCCATTGTGGCTAAGACCGACAAGGCCACGCTTACACGCAGGCTCAACGACAGTTTTCCGGAGAAAGATTTCATACGCCGGGTGTACGAACTCGTCGGCAATTTCCTTGATGTGGCGGTTGGCGCCGGCTACGACCAGGTCTATGATTTTAATTTCAACCGGTTCTGCACGGTGTATTCCCTGCCGCCCACACTTGCATATTCGGCCCTGAAGATACTTACGCGGGCGCAGTATATTGAGTTCGTCGACGAGGTGCAGAGCCGTTCGCGGGTGATGATAATTGCCCGCAAGGACGAATTCTATTCCCTGGAGCTTGATGATGTCACCGATGAGGTGTTCAATGCCCTGCAGCGGGAATACACAGGCCTGTTCGCCGACTATGTGCATATCAATGAAGGGGTGGTGGCCCGTCGGGCGGGAGTGAGCGAGCAGCAGGTATATGAATCGCTGTTGAGTCTGTCGAGGATGAAGGTTGTGTCGTATGTGCCGAAAAAATCCACGCCTTACATCTACTACACCACCTCGCGCGAAGAGCCGCGTCATGTGCTGCTGCCACGGGAGGTGTACGAAGAGCGCCGCGAGCGCATGAAAGCCCGGATAGACGCCGTGAGGCAATTCACTTTCGATTCCACCCAATGCCGCTCTGCCACTATCCTTCGATATTTCGGGGAGGAGGATGCACCCGAATGCGGCAGGTGTGATGTTTGCCGTACGCGCCGCACGGCCTCTTCATCTCCCGACCTGGAGAGCCGTGTGAGAGGGATGATGCATCTTGCCCCGCAGCAGATAATAGAATCGCTGCCCGTGCATGAGCGCCGGGCAGCGGTGGAAATCATACGGGAGCTTGGAGATTCATGAACCCCCGGCTCCCTTATAAATCTTATAATCTCATAACCTTATAACGATCAATATTCCTTGAGCTGACATTCGCCGCGTAGGGCTGCCAGGGCATTGGCGGCAAGAGCCTCCATCTCGCCTTCGCCGGGATAGACATAGACCGGGGCTATCCAATCAATGCGCGGGATGAGTTTGCCGATAATATAGTCTGAGTGGGACATTCCGCCGGTGAGCAGCACGGCATCCACCTTGCCGAAGAGCACGGCACCCTCGGCAGCGATATTCTTTGCAACATGGTAGACCATGGCATCGACGATCAGACGGGCGTTCTCGTCGCCGCCCTCGATGCGGCGGATGATTTCCTTTGTGTCGTTGGTGCCTAAGTGGGCGGTGAGACCGGCCTTTCCGGCAATGCGTTTCAGCAATTGCTGCTCAGTGTACCGACCGCTGAAGCACAGCTTGATGAGCTCACCGGAAGGCAGGCTGCCCGCACGTTCGGGCGAGAACGGACCTTCTCCGTCGAGGGCATTGTTGGCATCCACGGCAATGCCATGGTCGTGTGCGGCTACGGAGATACCGCCCCCCAGATGGCACACTATAAGATTCATGTCCTCGTAACGTCTGCCCGTATCCTTGGCGAATTTCTTGGCTATCGCCCTCTGGTTGAGCGCATGCCAGATGGCAATGCGCGGACAGTGGGGCGAACCGCTTATGCGTGCGTAGTCGTTGAGTTCGTCGACGGTGCCCGGGTCGGCGATGAAGCATTTGCATCCGGGGATGTTGCGGGCGATGCGGTCGGCGATGATGCATCCTAAGTCGGCGGCATGTTGGTGTTCGCAGTTCCACGCGGCATCAAGCATCTTCTCGGTGACGGGGTAGACGCCTCCTCTCACCGGACGTGCCAGCAGGCCGCGGCCGATCACGGCATCAAACTCCATGTCGTAGCCCGACTCACGCAGCTCTTTGTTGATGAGTCCAAGGCGGAAGTCGCACTGGTCGGTGACCTTCTCGAACTTCAGGAGCTCGTCGGCGGAGTGATTGATAGATTTTACCATCAGACATTTCTCGTCGTCGAACACGGCGATTTTCGTTGTGGTAGAACCGGGGTTGATCACAAGTATTTTCATGGGTTGTGGGACTTTAGGTTTTAGACCCGGAGCTGAGGCTCCGGCACGGTTTCAAATAAAGCTTCGGGATTTTGATCAGTGCTTACTGGAGGGATGCGACAAGGAGACTGTTGTATTTCGACTCCACGCTGTCGCCCCTCGAAGGAAGCACCACAGGCACCGAGCATCCGCACAGGATGCCGGCTATGGTGGCTCCGGCGAAGAGTGTGATGGTCTTGTAGAAAGCATTTCCTGCCTCGATGTCGGGAAAGATGATGGCGTCGGCCTCGCCGTCGACCGCCGAGACAATGCCTTTCTTATCGAGGGCAGCCTTGCAGCATGATGTCTTGACATCGAGAGGACCGTCGACGATGCAATCGCCATATAGGCCTTTGGCAGCATTCTCCTTGAGGGTGATGTAATGGGCGGTGAAGGGAAAATGACGCTCGTCGACCTTCTCGGAGCAATGGATCAGAGATACACGCGGACATTCGATGCCCAGCTTGCGGGCCATTTTCAACACATATTTGAGTTGTGCTTCCCGCTGCGCGTCGGTGGGGTAGGGTATAACTGCCACATCGCTGAAAAGCAGCAGTTTGTGGTACGACGGAATTTCGCCCACGGTGATATGCGTGAGTATCTCGCCCTGAGGCAGGATGCCGGTCTGGCGGTTGAGGATGGCGCGGAGGAGGTTGTCGGTGTTGAGTAGTCCTTTCATTATCACGTCGGCTTTACCCTCACGGGCCAGCGCCACAGCCTTGGCTGCGGAATCGTCGGCGTCATCGGCATCAATGATGCTCACCAACGGGGCATGGCGCATGATGGCCTCATCGGCCTCCACCTCCTTGCGGGCTCCCACAAAGATGGCTTCGGCGAATCCGGCTTCAAGAGCGAGAGCCACGGCTCCACGTGTTGTGGCGTCGGCGCCGTTCACCACGGCTATACGCTTTTTCGCTCCCTGCGACAATAGTTGTTGCTCCAATTGTTTGAAATCTTTCATGGTGGTTAACTTACGTGTGATGATGTGTTTTTTCAGGATTGAGGAGTGTGGTTGCCGCTGATAAAATCGCAGGCGGTGGCTATGTCGCCTGCATGGTCCACATCGATGATCTTGTCGAACGGCCATGCCCTGAGGTCGAGCCCTGCCTCCACGAGGGCGCGCTGGTAATTGCGCATTCGGCTGATGCCCTGCGCCATGCACTTTTCGAGGACAGGCAGAGCCTTGTGGCTCAAGCCATAGATGCCTCCGGAGATGTATTTCACGCCATCGAATGGCTTGTCGAGGAAGGCCGTGATGCGCATATCGGCGTCGACATCAATGTATAGTGGCTTTTCATCGTCGATGAACGATGTCACCGCCATGTAGCCGTCCCGGACGGTGTCAGCGGCGAACGCCTTGGCGTAGCGGCGGAACTCATCCTCATGGAATATCGTGTCGACCGTGGTGAGGATAAATTTCCCCTCGGTGAAAGTGCGCGACACCTCATAGAAGCTGTGCATCGAGCTGGGAGTGCTCTTCACCGTGAGCAACAGCGGCACGGGCAGCGACAGGCTCTCAAGGTAGGTGCGCACCTCGGTCATCTGCTCGTTGATGATGATGCTTATCTCCTCGGCGTCGCAGTCGAGGAAAATGTCGATGAGACGGCGTATCATCGGCACCCCGTTGAGGTTCACCAGCGGTTTAGGCAGGGCTACGCCCTCCTGCACCAGACGCGAGCCTTCGCCCGCTGCGATTATTGCGTATTTCATTTTTTTCAGCTTTCAGAAGGCTCGCTAAAGCTCGCCCCTTATACAAAAATACTTATTCAACCCGTTGGTTGAATTAAATTTCTAAAATATTTATAATGAAAAAGTTGTACATAT
>CAYZPI010000136.1:0-6227 GCA_964480085.1 uncultured Bacteroides sp.
TGAAAGCCCACGGAAGCACTCTGGAGGAGACACGTGCCGACCTGTTCGCCCTGTATTATTTAGCTGATCCCAAGCTCCTGGAACTTGGACTGCTCGACAATCCCGATGCCTACAAAGCCGAATACTACAAATACATCCTCAACGGCCTGATGACCCAGCTGATGCGCATCGAGCCGGGCAAGGATATCGAGGAAGCCCACATGCGCAACCGCAAGCTCATCGCCGAATGGGCTTACGAGCACGGCAAAGCCGACAATGTGATAGAATACGTCAACAGGGACGGCAAGACCTATATCCGGATCAACGACTACGCTAAGCTACGCGACCTCTTCGGACAACTCCTCGGAGAGATACAGCGCATCAAGAGCGAGGGCGACTATGAAGCCGGACGCGCCCTGGTGGAGAAATATGCCGTGAAAGTGGATCCGAAGCTCCACAAGGAGGTGCTCGACCGCTACGCCACCCTCGACATCGCCCCCTATAAAGGCTTCGTCAACCCCGTATACGAACCCGTGGTGAAGGATGGCGAGATAGTCGACATCAAAGTGACCTACGGTGAAAGCTACACCGACCAGATGCTCCGTTATTCAAAAGATTATAATTGATATGGACCAAAGATATAACCTCAGAGGCGTGTCGGCTTCGAAGGAAGACGTACACAATGCCATCAAGAATGTCGACAAGGGCCTATACCCCAAGGCATTCTGCAAGATTATCCCCGACATCCTCGGCGGCGATCCCGAATACTGCAACATAATGCACGCCGACGGTGCAGGCACCAAGTCATCGCTCGCCTACATCTACTGGCGCGAGACCGGCGACCTGAGCGTATGGAAAGGCATAGCGCAGGATTCGCTGATAATGAACATCGACGACCTGATATGCGTCGGCGCCACAGACAACATACTCGTGTCGTCGACCATCGGACGCAACAAGCTCCTTGTGCCGGGTGAGGTGATCTCCGCCATAATCAACGGCACCGAGGAACTCCTCGCCGACCTGCGCTCGATGGGTGTCAACGCCTATTCCACAGGCGGCGAGACAGCCGACGTGGGCGACCTGGTGCGCACTATCGTGGTGGATTCCACCGTCACCTGCCGCATGAAGCACTCCGATGTGATCAACAACGCCAACATAGCAGCCGGCGACGTGATCGTAGGTCTCGCTTCCTTTGGACAGGCCAAATACGAGACAGAATACAATGGCGGAATGGGCAGCAACGGCCTCACCTCCGCACGCCATGATGTATTCGCCAAGTATCTGGCCGGGAAATATCCCGAGAGCTATGATGCCGCAGTGCCGGAGGAACTGGTATATTCAGGTTCGCTGAAGCTCACCGACCCTGTTGAGGGTTCGCCGCTCGATGCCGGAAAACTCGTGCTGTCGCCTACGCGCACATACGCGCCGGTTATTAAGGCGGTGCTCGACAAGATGCGTCCCGAAATCCACGGCATGGTTCATTGCTCGGGCGGCGCTCAGACCAAGGTGATGCATTTCGTCGAGGGCAAGCACGTGATAAAGGACAATCTCTTCCCCATCCCGCCGCTTTTCGCCACCATCCGCGAACAGTCGGGCACCGACTGGCAGGAAATGTACAAGGTGTTCAATATGGGGCATCGCATGGAAATCTATCTCGCACCCGAACACGCCCGTGAGGTGATCGACATCGCCGCAAGCTTCGGCATCGAAGCACGGATAGTGGGCCGCGTAGAAGCCTCCGACACCAACCGCCTCACCATCATCACCCCCAACGGCACATTCCACTATTAAAAAGCCCAATCCCCGGAAATTAGTTTTTTGAAAATGCGGCGGAGCTCCAGTTCCGCCATAATCCGCTAAAGAAATGAAAAGAAGAACCATCACCATCGCCACCGCATGCCTGCTGCTCGCCTCGACCGGCCTGACCTCCTGCCTCGGCAGCTTCGCCCTCACCAACAAACTCCTGGCATGGAACCGCACCATCGACAATAAATTCGTCAACGAGGTGGTGTTCATCGCCCTCTGGATCTTGCCCGCCTACGAAGTGGCTGCGGCAGCCGACCTGCTCGTGCTCAACAGCATCGAGTTCTGGAGCGGTGAGTCGGCCCTGGCACAGGCTCCGCAGGTGATCGAGGGAAGCGACGGGAAATACCTCGTGGAGTGCGATGGCAAAGGATACACCATCACGAGCCTCAACGACAAGTCGACCGTGCGTCTTGATTTCGACAGCGACAGCCGCACATGGAGCATCGAGGGAATGAGCGGAGAGACCTATCCGCTCGTGACATTCGTCGACGACACATTCCTGAAGGTTAACATCGGCTCAGGCGAGACTATGCTTGTGGAGAACACTCCCGAGAGCCTCTACGCACTGCATCAGGCTGTGGCCTCACACAACAACCTCTTCGCTTCCCGATAAGCCATGCAAAGCCGCGGACTCGAACTCCTCGCCCCTGCACGCAATGCCGACATAGCACGGGAAGCGATAGTCCACGGCGCCGACGCCATATATATCGGAGGTCCGAGCCACGGTGCGCGGGCCTCCGCTGCCAACAGCATCGACGATATCCGGCGCGTGGTGGATTTCGCCCATGTCTTCGGGGTGAAAGTCTACGTGACCCTCAACACCTTGATCTACGACAGCGAGCTGGCACTGGTGGAGCGCAACATTCGCGACCTGTACGATGCCCGCGTCGACGCGCTAATAGTGCAGGATCTCGGCATACTGGAGATGGACATTCCGCCCATCGATCTCCATGCGAGCACCCAATGCGATATCCGCACGCCCCGGAAAGCTGAATTCCTCGTCCGTTGCGGTTTCTCGCAGTTGGTGCTTCCACGCGAATTCTCGCTCGACGAAATAGCGGCGACGTACGCCGCCGTCGGGCATGAGGCAAAACTCGAGGCTTTCGTCCACGGAGCCTTATGTGTATGCTACAGCGGCGACTGCCAGGCAAGCTGGGCGGCAATGCACCGCAGCGCCAACCGTGGAGAATGTGCCCAGATGTGTCGGCTGCCCTACTCGCTCAAAGATGCCAGCGGCAATGTCCTGATCGCCGACAGATACCTCCTGTCGCTGCGCGACCTCAACCGTCTTCACGACATCAGCAGCATGGCCGGCGCCGGCATCAGCAGCTTCAAGATCGAGGGGCGCCTGAAGGATGCGGCCTACGTGAAGACCACCGTCGCAGCCTACCGCCAGGCCCTCGACAGAGTGATCGCCGACAATCCCGGCAAATACCACCGCACCAGCCATGGCACATCGGAGTGGACGTTCGATGCCGATGTCAACAAGACATTCAATCGCGGATTCACATCCTATTTCATCGACGGCCGCCCCTCATTTCCGGTAACGATGGCCAATCATCTTTCACCGAAATGGACAGGCGAGAGGGTAGCCACGGTAGTCCGCAAGGATGGCGCGTCACTGGTGGTGAAGCCGGAGACATCCATCAGCAACGGCGACGGACTGGGTTATTTCGATGCCGGCGAACGCTTCTGCGGCTTTCATCTGAACACCGTCACCGCCGCCCACCGTAGCGACGGCACGGCAATCCTGACACCGGCATCGCCCGTAAATCTCCGGCCCGGCACCGTGCTCTACCGCAACAAAGACGTGAAATTCGACTCACTGATGCAGCGCACCACAGCCACACGTACCATCGGAGTGGAAGCTACCCTGACGGTAGAAGACGGTGTAGTCGGCCTACGTCTTAAATCCGAGACTGACGAAGCCGAAGTTTCCGCACCGGTTGAAATCCAGCAGGCAAAGACACCGCAGACCGATGCACGCCGAAGGGCTTTGTCGAAGTTCGGTGGCACCAACTACCGCCTCACCGCCCTTCATGATCAGGCAGCTCCCGCCACGTTCATCCCCCTTTCCCTGCTCAACTCCCTCAGGCAGCAGGCAGTGGGCATCCTCGATGAGAAAGCCCGCACCGCTCCCACGGCCCGCAGGAAAGAGATTGACTCGCCGGTGAGTCCTGCGCGGCAGCTCACCTACCACGACAACGTCGCCAACTCCCTGGCGGAGAAATTCTACCGCGAGCACGGAGCGGAGACGGTGGAGCGCGCTCTGGAGGCCACCGGCAGCAAAGGCGATGTGGTGATGACCACCCGCTATTGCCTTCGCCGCGAATTGGGGGCCTGCCTTAAGGAAAAAGGCGCCCACCGGTTGCCGTCTCCCCTGTATCTATCCTCAGCCTCAGCCACCTATCGCCTGGATTTCGACTGCGCCCGCTGCCAGATGCGGCTAATCAATGAGTGATGCGCTTCGCGAAAGCATCAAAACTTTTTTGGCAAAATTGTTGGAAAAGCCAAAAAAAACCGTTAATTTTGCAAAAATTTGTATAGCATGGCTTTTGACTACGAAAATACGTTCAAAAGGATAATCGCCAAAACGGAGATAATCGAGCAGCGATACTTGAGAATCCTGGAGAACCTCGACGCAGCCAATGCAAGGATTGAAGAACTCGAGCGCCTGAACGCCGCCAAGGACCGCGAGCTGGAGCAGATGAAGATTAAGATTGAATATCTGCAGCTGGCCACTACAATAGCCCCGACGCGCAATCAGGTGGAGGAGGCAAGGGCCATGATATCAGGTTTGATACGCGACATTGACCGTTGCATTACCGACCTGTCGGATTGATGCGCAGTTATATATGAAGGAGATAAAAAACATATCAATAGTAATAGCCGGACATTCGTTCGTTCTCGATATACCACGCGACCAGGAGGCCATCGTAAAGAAAGCAGAGCAAAATTTCAACAAGGTATGGGCCAAATGGTGCGACGATTTCAGCTACCTCTCACCACAGGAGGTACTGGCAATGGTGGCGTTTCAGTACGCAAGGTACTACTACTCCATCTCCCATACCGTAGAAAGCAATGAAAAAGCTATAAAAGATTTCGAGAATAAGCTCGACGAAATATTGTTGACCGTGAAATAACCCCCCTTTGCCGTATGACTGAGGCCCTATCCTCCGGGATGGCCGCGAGAGATGTCGCCCACCGCAGTGAGTGACAGCATTTTATTTTATCAACATATATCTATTCTTTTCTTTCATGACAGCAATTTATTATATAGCAGTAGCTATCATCGCCGCAGCCGTAGCCGTGGGCTGCACCCTTATGTTGCAGCGATCGATGGCGAAGAGCCGCGCCAAACTCATCCTGCAGGATGCCGAACGTGAAGCCGATGACCTGAAGAAGAGCAAAATTCTCGAAGGCAGGGAAGAGGCTCTCAAGATAACCGCCGACGCCGAGAAGGCCGCCAACCAGCGTTTGTCGAAGGTGCAAAGCAACGAGGCGCGTATCAAGCAGCGCGAGATGCAGCTCAACCAGCAGCAGAGCGAGAATCAGAAGGCACGCAACGAGATCGACCAGCAGCGCAACAAGCTCAAGGACCAGACTGCCAAACTCGAGGCTCGCAAGGCTGAGATCGACCGTCTGCACACTCAGGCCCGCGAAGAACTGGAGCATATCTCCGGTCTTTCTGTAGAGGACGCAAAGGAAAAACTCATCACCTCCCTCAAAGACGAGGCCAAGACTGCCGCCGCCTCCTACATCAACGACATCATGGACGAGGCGAAGATGACCGCCAACAAGGAGGCCAAGCGCATCGTGGTGCAGAGCATCCAGCGTGTGGCCACTGAGACGGCCATAGAGAACTCCGTGACGGTGTTCCACATCGAATCCGACGAAATCAAGGGTCGTATCATCGGACGCGAGGGACGCAATATCCGCGCCCTTGAAGCCGCTACCGGAATCGAGATCATCGTCGACGACACCCCCGAGGCCATCGTGCTGTCGGGCTTCGACCCCGTGCGCCGCGAGATAGCCCGCCTGGCCCTGCACCAACTTGTGGCTGACGGACGCATCCACCCCGCCCGTATCGAGGAGGTGGTCACTAAAGTGCGCAAACAGGTGGAAGAGGAAATCATCGAGACCGGCAAGCGCACCGCCATCGACCTCGGAATCCACGGCCTCCATCCCGACCTGATACGCCTGGTGGGCAAGATGAAATATCGTTCAAGCTACGGCCAGAACCTGCTGCAGCACTCCCGCGAGACGGCCAACCTCTGCGCCATAATGGCCTCGGAGCTGGGACTCAACCCCAAGAAGGCCCGCCGCGCCGGCCTGCTCCACGATATCGGCAAGGTGCCCGACGAGGAGCCCGAACTGCCGCACGCACTCCTCGGCATGAAGCTCGCTGAGAAATACAAGGAGAAACCCGAGATATGCAACGC
>CAYZPI010000137.1:0-6182 GCA_964480085.1 uncultured Bacteroides sp.
GCCGGAAGGTTGCAGCCTGTGTTCACCTCATCGTACATGTTGAGGGGGGCATTCTGCGAATAGCGGAGATTGTCGGTTGTGTAGGTGTCGTAAACGCCTCGTGAGATTTTTTCTTCGTCATTGCAGCCTGTGTACACGTTCTGTCCTTTTTCTCCGTGTACGATCGCTGTACCGGTGTCCTGACAGAAGGGAAGCTGGCCTTTAGCTGCTACCTCTGCGTTGCGCAGCATGGTGAGGGCCACGAACTTGTCGTTCTCGCTTGCCTCGGGATCGCTGAGGATTTTTGCCACCATGGCGTTGTGCTCGCGCCGGAGCATGAACGCGTTGTCATGAGTGCATTGTCTGGCGAGAACGGTAAGTGCCTCTGGCTCCACTACTAAGAATTCGTGTCCGCCCCAGTTTTCAACCTTCACATAGTCGGATGTAAGATGATAATACTCCGTTGTGTCCGGTCCGAGCGGAAACATCGGCTGGTATTTGAACGGTTTTGTTGCCATAGATAAATTATGCGTTAAGCGTTTTTTCTAATCTATGGCAAAGGTACTCAAAATTCCTGAATCGGCAAATCTTGGCGGAGAATATATTTCGGAATATTGAAATTTATTAGTACCTTTGTCTCCGTAAAATTGTAATTTGAATTTGACTATGAAAAGGTTGTTTATGTTTTTTGCTGCCTCTGCCATGATGTTCATGGTGGCTTGTTCGGGTGACAAATCCCAAAATGCGGCATCGGGTGATACTCCGGCGGTGGAAAAACTCACTCCCGCCCAGGCTGGCTCGAAAGCTGGAAAAGAATTTATCGAGAATCTTCAGAAATCGGATTCTACCGTGAATGTCACGCCTTCCGGTCTCGGTTATAAGGTGCTCGCTACCGGCGATGGTGCCACCCCTGACGCCACCAGCAATGTGAAGGTGATTTATTCCGGCAGGCACATCAATGGTCAGGAATTTGATAATTCGAATGGTGAGGCCATAGGTTTTAATCTTCAGAAAGTGGTACCCGGCTTCACTGAGGGCATCATGCTTATGAACAAAGGCGCAAAATATGAACTCTATATCCCGGGCGAAATGGCTTATGGTCCCGAAGGCAATCCCAGAGCCGGTATCCGTCCCAACGAGCTTCTCATTTTCGAGGTAGAGCTCGTGGATTTCCAGTAATAATTGAGATCAGCTCATCGATCATCGCTTTTGGAACCGCAAGACGTCGGTCTTCCGGATTCTCCACCACTATGGAGTCAAGAAAATGTGCCATCTCACGGGCATAGACATTCTTCATGTTAGAGTTCTTGTTAGATAGGTTCCTGGCGGAGTATCCTACGTTGGCAAGCCTGTCTGCCATCTTGCAAATCGGCGCGTAGGGGGTGGAGCGTATGCCCTCGTAATATTTATCATTGGCACGTTCCGCCCTGCTCCGGCCTTTCTCGTTGGTCAGGGCATACACTATCTCAGCAGCCTTATATGCCTGCTCATCATCCATCATCATTCGGGCCACAGATGTGACATCATTGTATGTAAGCCGGGCGTCTTCAATCGAGTCGTGCATGTATGCTCCGAAGATTATCGGTAGGATGTCGGCCGTGTCTGCGCACATTTCCCAGCCGTAACGAATCACAATATCAGCCACGGCATCCAAGTGCACACTGTAGGGTAATACTTTGTCATAATGTTGGTTGACAGAGGCATGAACTTCGTGTGCCACGGCTTTTATCCTGCTGATTTCGGCTTGATGTTCTTGGATATACTTGTCGAAAACGTCTTTTTCCATTATCTTCGGTGAGTTTTGATTGCAAAAATACGGAAAAATTTCGTACAATTTCGTAACTTTGCAAAAATAATATCAATTAATTTTTATGGCAAAAATAGGATCAAAGTTCACTCCGGTAGGCCGTAAGGCTATGCTTCTCGGTAGCGGTGAGTTAGGAAAGGAAGTCACAATCGAGCTACAGCGTCTTGGCGTCGAGGTCACTGCTTGCGATAAATATGCTATGGCTCCGGCAATGCACGTTGCCGATCAGGCGCTTGTCTTCGATATGCTCAACGCAGCCGATCTGCGTGACGCTGTGATGCGCATCCGCCCCGACCATATAATACCTGAAGTGGAGGCTATCGCTACTCCCGAACTTGTAAAACTGGAAGCTGAAGGCTTTCACGTCACCCCCACGGCCAAGGCTGCGCTCCTCACCATGAACCGCGAAGGTATACGCCGCCTCGCGGCCGAGCAGCTTCATATTCCCACATCGCCTTATAGATTTGCCACTACCTATGAGGAATTCACAAAAGCCGTGGAAGAAATTGGAATCCCATGTGTAGTGAAGCCAGTGATGAGTTCTTCCGGCCACGGTCAGTCCACCATACGTAAGCCTGAGGATATCGAAAAGGCTTGGAATGAGGCGCAGAGTGGGGGACGTGCCGGAGCCGGTAAGGTGATAGTGGAAGGGTTCGTCGATTTCGACTACGAAATCACTCTGCTGACCGTGCGCAGTATCTCCGGTACCACTTTCTGCGAACCGGTAGGACACGTACAGATCGATGGTGACTATCGGGAATCCTGGCAGCCGCAGGCTATGAGTCCTGAAGCTCTCAAGGATGCCCGCGAATATGCCCGGAAGGTGACGGACGCTCTCGGTGGCTATGGAATATTCGGAGTAGAGCTCTTCATCAAGGACGATAAAGCCATTTTCAGCGAGGTATCCCCACGTCCCCACGATACGGGTATGGTCACAATGATATCGCAGGATATGAGTGAGTTTGCCCTTCATGCCCGCGCTCTCCTCGGATTGCCTGTTCCGGAGATCCGTTTCTATGGTCCGTCTGCGTCAAGAGCCATTGTAGTGGAGGGCGACACCGACACTATCGAGATGGAGAATCTTGAGCAGGTGCTTCAGGAGCCGGGAGTGCAGATCCGCATCTTCGGCAAGCCGGAAATCAAGGGGCATCGTCGCATGGGTGTAATTCTTGCTACGGCTGACAGCGTTCTTGAGGCCCGTGCCAAAGCCGACCGCGCCTATCAGGCTCTCAAGGTCAAGGTACACCCCCGCAAATAATTCCTATAGGTAAAGCATTACATGCACGCATACAGATCAGGTTGTATAGGCCTATTCTGTATGCGTTTTCTATATTCTGAAGAAGGTTTCAGCGTTGGCGCTCGTCCTGTCCTCTATCACAGAGCGTGGTAAATCAAGATAATCAGCAATATGCTGTGCAGTGTGTGTGATGAAAGCCGATTCATTTCTTTTTCCTCTGTGTGGAACCGGAGCTAAGTACGGTGAGTCAGTTTCAAGCATCAGTCGGTCGAGAGTGATCTCACGTAGAGCTTCGCGTACTTTGCAGTTCTTGAATGTCACAATGCCATTGATTCCAAAGAAAAAGTCGCCTACACGGCGGATATCATCCACATCTTTTGCTGTGCCACCAAAACTGTGAAACACAGCCCTCACCGTTGGGAATCCCTGAAGCACCTCCAATGTCTGGGCTTGACCGTCTCGGCAGTGGATTATCACTGGGAGACCAAGCTCGGCTGCAACGCCTATCTGTCTTTCCAGCGAAAGCATCTGCTCCCTCTCGAAGGTCTTGTCCCAGTAGAGATCGATGCCCACTTCGCCTAAGGCCTTGTACAATGGGGCAAATGCCGGTGCTTCAGTTACGGGAATATCCGAATGGCTTTTAGTCTCAGTAGCGTGCTTCATTGACCCTGTCCTAAGTTCGGCGAGTGCGGCTTCAGTATCCTCTTTCCAGCTCTCTTTCACCTCGGTAGGATGCAGCCCCATGGCCATGCTCACCACGCCGGGAAATTTTGAAGCCAATGCTTTCATGGGTTCTATCGTGGATAGATCCACATTTGGAAAAATCATTTTTTCCACACCGGCTTCAATAGCACGGCGTACCGCCCCCTCGCCCAGGTCGTCCTCAGCGAAATCATCGAGATAGAGATGTGTATGAGTGTCTATCAGCATACCGTCATTTCCTCCAACCAAATAACCTTATAAGCTAATAACCTTATAATCTTCACTTGTTGCGTCCAATCAGCTTCAACGCATATTCCCTGAACCATCCCATGGCTTCTTCGCTCATCGATGTTGAATCCAGATATTCAAGAGCATCTGCTGTATATCTGCCTATGATAGTCTTTCCTTCTTCGCGCAGGTTCAGTCTGTCGAAATATTCTGTCACCCTGGCAATCTTTTCATCATTCCCCATCTTACGTCCCAACAAGGTACGGAATTCTCCGTCCTTATCATTGTCGCGCGCTATGATATGAAGCCATGTTTTTTTGTCGTTGACGATGTCTCCGCCTATCTCCTTTCCAAATGTAGCCGGATCACCATACACATCCAGGTAATCATCCTGCATCTGGAAGGCTATGCCAAGCGATATGCCGAAATTGAACACCGCCTCCACATCTTCCGGCGAGGCTCCGGCTATCAGCGCACCGATGGCACATGGATAGGCTATGAGCGCGGAGGTCTTGCCAATGATCATGTGGATGTAGTCGTTGAAGGTCACGTCATCCCTCGTCTCAAACTCTGAGTCGATCTGCTGGCCTTCGTACACATTCATTGTCATCATGCTGAATCGGTCGATCACTTCGGGCAGGTACTGGGGCGGGCATCCGGCCATACATTTGTATGCCATGGTGGTCATCGCATCCCCCGACAGGATAGCTGTGTTCACATCCCATTTCCTGTACACTGTCAGCCTGCCGCGACGCATATCTGCATTGTCCATCACATCGTCATGCACCAAAGTAAAATTATGGAAAATTTCCACTCCGGCGGCAGGCCATATCGCTTCGTCGGTCGATCCGCCGAATGCGTCGTTCATCGCCAGGAGCAGGGTAGGGCGCAGGCGCTTCCCTCCGCCGCTCAACGCATATCGTATCGGGTCATATAGTCCTGCCGGTGAGGCAGGATATTCAATATTGTCGATGGTGTGGTTGATTATTTCTACGTATTCTTTCGCTGTTTTCATATCGGGGTTGGGTACAATGGATTGTTATAAAGTAGAGGCATCCTCCTTGCCTGTTGACGACAGATCAACATCGCAAAGCGATGCCCCTACATTCCGGGTATGTAACACCTATCCGGGGTGTTATGAGAATTTGAAACGTATCACACGGTGATATTCTTCGCCCGCATGCAATAGTGTACTTGGGAAATTGGGATGGTGTGGGGCATCAGGCATATCCTGGCATTCGATTGCCACCGCATCGTAGTCTTCGTATGGGCGTCCTGATTTACCAACGGGTGAGCCACTAAGGTAGTTGCCGGTATACACCTGCACGGCGGGTTGGTCGGTGATCACCTCAAGTTTGCGTCCGGAGGCCGGATCTTCCATCACTGCCACTGTCTGTTCCTTACCGGGGGTGTAATCGTCTATCACCCAGCAGTTGTCATAACCTTTGCCATAGTTCAGGGCGGCGAAATCATCCTTGATATGATCGGCGATACGGTGGGCGGTGGTGAAATCCATCGGTGTCCCTGCCACGGGTGCCATCTCACCATCAGGGATCAGGGTACTGTCGGTAGGCAGATAGCGAGACGCTTTTAGCCACAGCACTTGGTCCGCACCGTTGCCCGCGCTTTCGCCTGCGAGGTTGAAATATGCATGGTTGGTGAGGTTAAGCACTGTGTCGGCATCCGTCTTGCCATAGAGGTCGAGCGACAACACATTGTCATTGTCCCATGTGTACACGGCCTTCACCTCAATGTTGCCGGGATAATTCTCCTCTCCGTCTTTGGCCTTATAGGAAAATTCCACTTTGTTCACGCCTATCACCTTCATCTCCCAAATTTGGTTCTGGAAACCTTCAGGGCCGCCATGAAGGGCATTTGGTCCGTTGTTGATGGAAAGCTGGTATTCTTTTCCGTCCACTACGAGATGCCCTTTTGCTATACGGTTGGCGTAGCGTCCGGGCACCTTGCCTGAACATGGTCCGTCATAGAAATATGAGTCCGGGTCGGGATAGCCGATGACGACATCCGCAAGATTGCCTTCCTTGTCAGGTACGTTCACGGCTGCGATGGCTGCTCCAACGGAGCAAAGCTTCACCGATGCTCCCTTGTCGTTGGTGATGGTTACCATTGCCGCCATCCCTTTGCGGGTGGGGTATTCTTGGATTTCTGTCTTCATCATTCGCTCACTTTGTGTGCGCCTTCCGACAGCACTACATCATATATCTTGGG
>CAYZPI010000138.1:0-6175 GCA_964480085.1 uncultured Bacteroides sp.
GTCTCAGCCCTTATTTTAGATATCTCTCAAAAATTTTTATCGGACAGCAATATAAAATAATATTATTCCAAAAAATCTGACGGTGAATTACAAAACAAGCCGACCCTGAGGATCGGCTTGTTCCGGCATTTATTATCTGAAAACGCCCAATCATGACTTATGTGAGACGTTGGATTTTCTTCTATCAATTTGCAATGCAAAATTAGACATTATCGTGGCTTCATGAAATACCCAAATATGAGTATTTTCCCCAGTCAGCATTGCCTACCCGATGAGCATGACAAGGACTATACCAAAAATAATCAACACAGTGTTGGACACCGCGTAGGTGATGGTGTAACCCACCGCCGGAACCGAACTGCCCAAACGTTCCTGTATGGCACCAAGCGCAGCTGTGGATTTCCTCGCTCCGGCACAGCAGCCAAGCGCTATAGCCGGGTGGAACTTGAACACCTTATAGCTTAGAAAAAGCGCGATAAACAGAGGTACAATAGTGACGATGAGTCCGGCGACGAATATCTTCGGACCGACATCCATAAACGAGCTCACAAATGTAGGACCCGAAGCAATTCCGATAACAGCTATATAGAGGTTCAGACCAAGATTGTTGAATACCCAAATGGAAGCCTTCGGAATAGCGCCATAGACAGGACGCTTGGAACGCAGCCATCCCAGGACAAGACCCATCACCAGCGCCCCGCCGCTTGTGCCGAGGCTCACTGACAAGCTGCCGAATCTCACGGCAATGCTACCGAGCAGTCCGCCAAGGAGAACTCCAAGACCTACAAACACAAAGTCGGTGGCAAGAGTGGGGACATCGGTGTAACCGAGATGTTCGGCTGCCGCAGCGACATATTTTTTTCTGCCCACAATCTCAAGCACATCTCCCGGTCGCACCACCACATCCGGAGCCGGAGGCAATACTTTCCCGTCGCGCACTATGCGTTTGAGCTCTACGCCGTACATATAATCGCTCGCCATAAGCTGCGGCACCGGAATCTGGGCAACATCCTTCGATGCAGTGACCTGCACGTCCTCAACGGGAAATGTGAGAATACCGATTCCGGCGATTTCCTCGCCCAACCAGGAATTATCCATCACGATGAATTCACGGCGTCCGGATATCACTACCACATCGCCTTGACTAACAACCAACCGGGCATCAGCATCCGTGACAGTACCATCCGCCTTTTTGACTCTCTCCACAAGGATACGCCTTCCCTCATCCTTGAATTTATTCTCTATCTCGGCGACCGTACGCTCCTGAGCCATCCACTCGCCGGAGGCTTTGAACGCCCTGAATGCTACCGGGCGGCAAGCGTCGAAAAATGCAGGGTCATCGCCCACTGCGGAAGCCGACTGAGTCTTCTCGTACTCCTTGGTGAGCATTTTCACTTTTTCGAGCCCACCCATCATCCACGGACCTATGTAGCCGACAAGCCACACGGCTCCTAATGTACCAAACACGTAGGTCATGGCATAGCACACAGGGATGGCATCAGTCATAGCCTTGATATGAGCCGGTTCGCCGGCAAGCGAAGCCACAGTGTCCTCAGCCGCACCTACCACTGGAGATGCCGTGGATGCCCCGGCCATCATTCCTGCCGCCTGACCTGCATCAAGACCGAACCACAAAGCCACACCCCAAGCCACAGCGAGGATGAGCACACACATCACCAAAGCGAAAAGCACCTGACGTAGACCTTCGCCTCTGAGGGACTTGAAAAACTGAGGGCCGACACTGTATCCGATGCAAAAGAGGAAGAGCATGAATGACACCGTCTTGAGAGGGCCGCCGACATTAATGTCCATCTGTCCTACAAGCACGCCAACGATAAGTACTGAAGTGACGGTACCTAAAGAAAATCCCTTGATCTTGAATTTGCCAAGCAGGAATCCGAGACCGATAGTGAGAAACACCGCAAGTGCAGGAGAATGACGGAATGTATCAACAAGCCACATAAGCTAAGTTATAAGTTATAGTGAATAGTGAATAAGTTTTAGTGGTTGATGAAGGGTGCATGGTGAGGAGTGGATATCACTTATGACTTACACGGACTCCTGCTATGACAGCATGGTTGGTGTCGATGTTCATGTTCTCATTTTCCGGACGGAAATCAAGGGTGAGGGTGTGGGAACCCGGGGCGAGATTCACCTTTACGGAGTTGCTCCATCCATATTCGTCCCAGTTGTCACGTCCGCGCTGAGGCATAACCACAAGGCCTTCACGATTGCCGTCGACCGAGAGAGTGCGTATGGCACACTTGTTCTCGGTATTGACCGGACCGTTACCGTTGGCATAGTTGAAAGAGATAAAATACTCACCCGGCACATCCACGCTGACGGGTATATTCAGCACAGTTGACTTGTCATTGTCAGCATTATCCAGAGGATAGTAGAAATTGGCGCGCGTTGAGCGTGGCTCGGAAGCAAATCCTTCCACGCCTTCTGCCGAGACACCTACTACCTGATATTCGCCAGGTGCAGAAGCATCGAACGATGTGGCGTGAGTGCGTGCCAATTCCTTGCCATCCTTCAACACGATGTATTCACCTATGTATTCAATGGGATTCCACATAAGCGTTGAGCCTTCAAGCCATGCTATTGGAGTGAGAGGAGCGTTGACATTGGGGGTGGAGTTTACACCAATCTTAGGCAGAGCGTTGTCCGCCATCACTATCTCAACCTTCATCTTCCCTTTTGCTTTCGCGGCGGGAATGAACGGTGCCTGCTCCTTGCCATTGACCTTGAAAGACTTTATCTCGCTGCCGTAGCCCGACACGGTGATGTCAAGCGAGGCATCGCGGTATTTGAAATTGTCGAGCGAACGGGTACCATCCAAGGCCTTGGGGACAAACGGATGGAAAGCCAGACCATCCTTCTCGAAATCGATACCGAAGAGAATCTTATGAGTCAGGGCAATGTTGCCGCTCAGACACCATAGCATATTCGATGAGTTTAGCTCGGTGGCTATGTCGCCATTCTCGATATTGAAATTTTCCTTGTTGGTGGCGAACAGGGCAGCCGGACGGAACACCGATCCGATAGCCTCCATCACACCCTCCTCATTGCCGGCTTTTGCGTTGGCGAGACCCCACCATGCCCCTACCCATGGCCATAAAGATTTGTTATGATATGAAGGTATGTCGGCTATAGATGGGTAGAATATCGTGGCGCCGAACGGTGTTGTGGGATTATTGCGAGTCACCTCTACCGCCCTATCCTCCGGTGCGACATCCCACATGATGGCGAGGGATTCCCCGAGAGTCTCGGCTCGCGGATTGGTGGTGAGATTGTCTCGTCCATAAAGGTACATGGCATAGTAGCCCTTGTCGTCGAGCCAGAGGTGTTCGTTGATGGCGGTGGCAATCTTGTCGGCTTGACCGAATGCATCCTTTGCCACATCCTTATGTCCGAGAATGGTGGCGATTTCACCCAACACTTTCCATGCCTGTGCATGAACCACTGAGGTCGACAAAGTCTCGGTGTTGTATATATCAGCGCACTGCATCCAGCGTGGATGACTCTGCTCGCGCCAGTCAATGAAAGATGTCTCACCTTTTACGAGACCGGTCTCCGTGTCGTAGAATGCTGTTCGGTCAGTCTCAAGGGAGCGTTTGATAATCGGATAGATGTACTCCAGCCACTGCTTGTCGCCTGTGACCTTATACACCTCCCAAGCCGCCACCGCCCATATTTCCCGGTCGGTCGACACAGGCCATGCTCCGCCGCTTCCTGTGTCCTGTATGATACGACCAAGAGAGTCGACTTTCTTCATCAAGGATATCTTTGACGCTTCAGGCTGCATGTAAGCCATAGACAGCAGGATGGAGTAACTGACGTCGCGGGTCCAAACACCTGCCCATTCCTTACCGGTGCGGAGAGTTGTATCGGGTTCTACGGCGTTGACCATCTCATCAAGTCCCATATTGTAGATGGCTTGGTGCAGGCGGTTGGGAGTGTCGAGCCGTGGGTAGGCACTTATATCATTTTTCTGTTTCCACTGTTTTTCAATGCCCATATAATATCCGGGCTGGGCAGAATAGGTCGAAATGATTTCATCTGCGGATGGCGCAGTGGCAAAAAATTCGCCTTGAGTGATGGTGTCGCCGTGCCAGGAGTAGGCGGAAGTCTCAACAAATGTTTGGGCCGACAGGGCCGAAGAGAAATAGATGAACAGGCATCCCGAAAGGAGTCGATAATTCATATTTTAACTGATTGTAATATTTAGCACAATGAATAACAAACAAAAAATATAATTGTTCAACTCAATCCTCGAAAGCTATTTCTCCGGGAGCGTGACCTTAAAATACGGGTTCGGCGTGTGCTGGCTGTACACGATATCGATCAGCCCGCTCACTATCTCAGGGTTTTCGCCAGCCACATCGTGGTCTTCGTGGATGTCCGCTTCGAGATTATATAGTTCTGGCTTGCCTTTCTTCACCACCAGTTTCCATGGCCCCTGGCGCACACCTATCTGATCGGTTTCATCAAACTCCCAATAGAGGAAATCGTGCTGACGTGCGACACCTTCTCCGGTGATGAGCGGTGCGAACGACAGGCCGTCGAACTCCGACGTAGGTGTGGGCAGACTCTCGATTTCCTGACCAATCAAGTCACAGAAAGTGGGAAGCATATCATAGAATATGATCGCCTGATCCTCCACCCTTGCCTTGTCGACAACGCCGGGCCACGACACGATGAACGGCACACGTATGCCTCCCTCATGCACCGAACGCTTTAGTCCGCGGAGCTTTCCGTCGCGTCCGAAGAATTCCGGGTCTGCCCCACCCTCCTCATGCGGACCGTTGTCGCTGGTGAAAATTACAATAGTATTATCGTATAGGCCCTTATCCTTCAGCGTAGCCACCACCTCACCAACATAGCTGTCGAGGCGTGTGATCATGGCTGCGAACTGCGCGTGGGTTCGTACCACGGGGTTGTAGCGCGAGGGTTCCCATCCACCCCAGTCCTTGTCGGTGACGAATTTTTGTTCGTAAGCCTCCAGGATTGAATCCCGTGGCTGTGCAAGCTCGGCATGAGGCAGCGTGTAAGTGAGCACGCCGAAGAAAGGCGTGTCGGCGTTCTGCTTTCCTATCCAGTCGAGCGCGGCCTGGTGGATCATATCGGCGGAATATTGTGTGCGGTTGAAATATCCGTCGCCGAACATCGGATGCTTGACGTTCTCCTCCATCACCACCCTCACCGTGGCTGTATCTCCCATGGCGGGATTGAAACGGTTGAGGAAATTTGGATAGTAGAGGTGGGCCTGGAACTGGCAGATGTAGCCATAGAACTCGTCGATGCCGCGTTTGTCGGGTGTGCTCACCGAGCCTTCATATCCCCCGGCCCATTTGCCGAACATACCTGTGTTGTAACCGTTGAGCTTCATGACCTCAGGCAGAATGATGTGGTTTTGGTCGTAGGGATGCTGACCGACTACCGCGAAATCCTCATTTTCGCCGTAACGCACTTTGGGGGCGGTACGCCAATATTCCTTATTGCCACGCACCTCACAATGACCTGAGTGCTGTCCGGTCATCAGCGAAGCGCGCGAAGGCGCGCTCACCGGACTTCCGGCGTATGCCTGGGTGAAGCGTATACCGTTGACCGCGAGGGAATCTATGTTAGGAGTGGAGATATAAGGCTGTCCATAGCAAGCGAGATCGCCGTAGCCCATATCATCGCACATTATGAATATTACGTTAGGCTTGCCGGCGGCCAGGGCACATTGTGCCGTCAAGGCAATAGAAATCGGTATGAGTCGCATAGAGAAAAGTGGTATTATCCGTAAACACGATAAATTCTGCACGACCGGCCACTACAGCCAATCGCGTCACAAAGTTAACGATTTATTCCAGAACTATCAATAAAAAACAGGCTTGAAATCGTGGAGTTTCGGGTCAGCGGACAGGAGCGGTTGGTGAACCCCGATTGATAGACGCGGTGAGGGATTTGTATTACAATAAAAAAGCCGAAACAGTTTGCTTCGGCTTTCTGTGACCCCGGTGGAATTTATTCCGAAGGGTATTAAATTCTTTGTCTATCAATACTTTAAAATTTCTGAAAATTATGGATGTTCCCTTTTTGCACACCCGGACATTTCAATGTTCTTCGTACATCTACAACGCAAAGTTAGCAATAATATTCTGATTTTCGGCTATTTCCAGTGTTA
>CAYZPI010000139.1:0-6161 GCA_964480085.1 uncultured Bacteroides sp.
TATTCCCCCGAAGCCCGCAAGCTCTTCTGGGGACAGATGTACGAGCACTATTATCCCCTCGGCGTGGACGCATGGTGGATGGACGCCAGCGAACCCAACATCCGAGACTGTACCGACCTGCAGTACCGCAAGGATCTCTGCGGCCCGACAGCCCTCGGTCCGTCGGCTGAATATTTCAATGCCTACGGCCTGATGAACGCCGAGGCCATCTACGACGGTCAGCGCGCGGTCGACCCCGACAAGCGCGTGTTCCTGCTCACACGCTCCGGTTTTGCCGGACAGCAGCGCTATTCAACAGCCACATGGAGCGGCGACATAGCCACACGCTGGGAGGACATGAAGGCACAGATCTCGGCCGGACTCAACTTTGCCGCCGCCGGCATACCCTGGTGGAGCATGGACATCGGCGGTTTCTGCGTCGAGGACCGTTTCGTCAACGCCGAGAAAGAATATCAGAAGACCGGAAAGGAGAATGCCGACCTGAAGGAATGGCGCGAGCTCAACACCCGCTGGTACCAGTTCGGAGCCTTCGCCCCGATGTATCGCGCCCACGGTCAATGGCCTTACCGCGAGATCTACAACCTCGCCCCCGAGTCGCATCCCGCCTATAAGTCAGTGGTGTACTACACCAAGATGCGCTACGACCTGATGCCTTATCTCTATTCGCTGGCCGGCATGACGCATTTCAACGACTACACAATAATGCGTCCTCTCGTGATGGATTTCACCGCCGACAAGGCTGTGCGCAACATCGGCGACGAGTACATGTTCGGTCCGGCATTCCTTGTGGCTCCGGTATATACCTACGGCGCACGCAGCCGCGAGGTGTATTTCCCCGCTGGCTCTGTGTGGTATGATTTCTACAACGGCAAGGCTATAGATGGCGGAGTGACGGCCAACGTCGATGCTCCTTACGAGCGCATACCTCTGTTCGTACGCTCAGGCTCGATCGTGCCCGTCGGTCCTGAGATGCAGTACAGCGACGAGAAGCCGGCCGAGAACATCACCCTC
Organism: uncultured Bacteroides sp.; assembly: GCA_964480085.1. Lineage (GTDB taxonomy): Bacteria > Bacteroidota > Bacteroidia > Bacteroidales > Muribaculaceae > CAG-873. Next base: position 1,012 of record CAYZPI010000139.1, read on the forward strand.
TATGTATATGCGGGCGAGAACGGCGAATTTACTCTTTACGAGGATGAGAACGTGAACTACAACTACGAGAAAGGACAGTACGCCATGATCCCGATGACTTACGATGACGCCACCGGCGAGCTCACGATAGGCGAGCGCAAGGGTGAATTCCCCGGTATGCTGAAGAACCGCTCCTTCAATATCGTAAAGGTGAGCAAGGATCGTCCTCAGGGTTACAAGAACGGCAAGGGTGTGACCGTAAACTACGACGGATCGAAACAGACCGTGAAAATCTGAAGATATACAAAATTGAATCCAATATTTGATGAATACTAAAAAACTGATAATTGCAGTGTGCTGCCTCCTGGGAGGCGGCACATTGGCGTTAAAGGCCGCCGATCCGCGCGGCGTGTCGTTCAACGACGGATGGGAGTTCTCGCTCAATGGCGGCGAGACACGTACACTCAACCTTCCACACGACTGGGCCATCGAGGGAGATTTCTCGCAGGATAATCCTTCCGGCACCGGAGGTGGAGCACTCCCGGGCGGGGTAGGCATGTACAGGAAGACTTTCACAGTGCCCGCTTCCGACAAGGGCAAGCAGATTTTCGTCGATTTCGACGGTGTGTACATGAATTCCACAGTGTGGATCAATGGCCACGAACTCGGCACACGTCCCTACGGCTACGCGTCGTTTTCCTACGACCTCACGCCCTACATCAAGTTCGGCAAGGAGAACGTAATTGAGGTCAAGGCCGACAATGCCGAGCAACCCAACTCGCGCTGGTACTCGGGCTGCGGTATCTACCGCAATGTGTGGCTGCGCACGCTCGACCCCGTGCATGTGGCGAAGGACGGTACGTTCATCACCACACCAAAGGTGACTCCATTTGAGGCCGAGGTGGCCATTAAGGTGAATGTCGACGGCATTGCCGACAATAAGAACGACCGCTACGTGATGAGCACCGATATCTTCGACCCGCAGGGCCGGAAGGTAGCGTCAGGTGAGTGGGGTCCTGTGGGAACATTTCCTACGGAGCAGAACTTCACGGTGAAGCGTCCCTCACTGTGGGCCCCCTCCAATCCTGTGCTTTACACTGCCGTGACTACCATAAAGGATGGCGATGAGGTGGTGGACACTTACCTCACACCGTTCGGCATACGCTACTTTGAATTCGACGCGCAGAAGGGTTTCTCGCTCAACGGACAGCCCATGAAGATCAACGGTGTGTGCATGCACCACGACCTCGGAGCCCTGGGTGCGGCCGTGAACACGCGCGCCATCGAGCGTCAGCTTGAGATTTTGAAGGAAATGGGAGTCAACGCCATACGCTGCTCCCACAATCCTCCGGCTCCCGAATTGCTCGACCTCTGCGACAGGATGGGATTCATAGTGATGGACGAGACATTCGACATGTGGCGCCGCCGCAAGACCACACACGATTACTCACGATATTTCGACGAATGGCACGAGCGCGACTTGACTGATCTGGTGGTGCGCGACCGGAATCACCCATCCGTGATGATGTGGAGCATCGGCAACGAGGTTCTGGAGCAATGGAGCGACGCGAGTGCCGACACCCTGAGTCTCGAACAGGCCAATATGATACTGAATTTTGGACACTCGGCGGATAAACTCGCTGCCGAGGGCGAGATGAGTGTCAACTCCCTGCTAACCCGCAAACTCGCCGACATGACCCGCGGTCTCGACCCGACCCGTCCGGTGACTGCCGGATGCAACGAACCCAATCCGGGCAACCATCTGTTCCGCTCCGGTGCGCTTGATATCATAGGATTCAACTATCAGGATGATCATTTCGCCAAAGTGCCTGAAAATTTCCCGGGCAAGCCGTTCATTATCTCCGAGAGCGTGTCATCGCTTCAGACACGTGGATACTACCACATGCCGTCGGATAGCGTTCTGCTTTGGCCTGTGAGATGGGACATCCCTTTCTTCGACGAATCGTTCTCTTGCTCAAGCTATGACAACTGCCGCGCTCCCTGGGGCAATCTGCATGAGGGCACGCTCCGGCATGTGAAGAACAATGACTTCATCTCCGGCCAGTTCATCTGGACCGGCTTCGACTACATCGGCGAGCCCACGCCATTCGGCTGGCCCGCCCGCAGCTCTTATTTCGGAATAGTTGACCTCGCCGGATTCCCCAAGGACGTATATTATATGTATCAGAGCGAGTGGCGTCCCGACAAGCAGGTGCTTTATCTATTCCCCCACTGGAACTGGACACCGGGTCAGGAGATCGACATGTGGTGCTATTACAATAACGCCGACGAGGTGGAGCTCTTCGTCAACGGTGTGTCGCAGGGCAAGCGCACCAAGGGCGAGGATGATTTCCACGTGATGTGGCGTGTGGAGTACCAGCCGGGCGAGGCCACGGTGGTTAGCCGCCGGGGTGGCAAGGAGGTGGCTCGCCGGACGGTGCGCACAGCATCGGAGCCATATTCCGTGGTGCTTACGCCCGATCGTGATGCCATCTCAGCCGACGGACGCGACCTCAGCTTCGTCACCGCCACCGTTGTGGACAAGAACGGAAATATATGCCCCACGGCCGACAATCTGATAGAATTTGAGGTGACTGGTGCGGGATTCAATGCCGGTGTCGATAACGGCAGTCCCATCTCGCTGGAGCGCTTCAAGGCCGACACGCGCCATGCCTTCAACGGCAAAGCCCTGCTGATAGTGCAGAACGATGGTTCAGCGGGCGACATCAATGTCACCGCCCGGCTGAAGGCCGCCCACAATCCCGCGCCTACATCAATAAAAATCCAAAGCCGCTGAAAACAGGACTATGCATACTGATTTATCCAGATATATCGGGATGCAACCATTTCAAATCCTAAAAACCAATCAAAATGAAAAATATAATTCCTATAATATGCTTCGCAGCTGCTGGGGCCGTGGGTGCTTCAGCAGCCACTCCCGTGTATCTTGATAAGAACGCATCCATAGAGGATCGTGTGGAGGATGCCCTGTCGAGAATGACCCTTGAGGAGAAAGTGGCCCTCTGCCATGCGCAGAGCAAGTTCTCAAGTCACGGTGTACCACGTCTCGGCATCCCTGAACTGTGGATGAGCGACGGCCCCCACGGCGTACGTGCCGAAATCAACTGGAACGACTGGGGCTATTCCAACTGGACCAACGATTCGATCACCGTTTTCCCGGCACTGACTGCCCTTGCCGCAACCTGGGAACCGTCGCTGGCCGGAGAATACGGCACGGCAGTGGGCGAAGAGGCCCGCTACCGCGAGAAGGATGTGCTGCTCGGTCCGGGTGTCAACATCTACCGCACACCCCTCAACGGCCGCAATTTCGAGTACATGGGCGAAGATCCTTATCTCGCCGGGGAGATGTGTGTGCCATATATCCGGAACCTGCAGAAGAATGGTGTGGCCGCCTGTGTGAAGCATTATGTCCTCAACGATCAGGAGCAGTGGCGAGGATCAATCGACGTGGATCTTAGCGACCGTGCCCTACATGAGATATATCTTCCGCCGTTCAAGCGTGCGGTGGAGGACGGCGGTGCATGGTCGATAATGGGGTCGTACAACAAGGTACGCGGCACCCATGCCTGCCACAATGATTTCACCCTCAACAAAATCCTCAAGGGTGACTGGAATTTCGACGGTGCCGTGATCACCGACTGGGGCGGGGCTCACGACACCAAGGAAGCCGCACTCAATGGACTGGACATAGAGATGGGGTCGTACACCAACGGCCTGACATCGGAAAGCGAGTTCACCTACGACGACTATTATCTGGCACGACCTTATCTCTCGATGCTCAGGAGCGGTGAGGTGCCGATGAGCACTGTGGATGACAAGGCACGTCGAATCCTGCGCCTGATTTTCCGCACAGCCATGGACACCGACAAGCCTTTCGGACGTGGACCGTGTGCCGACCACTACGATGTGGCGCGCCGCATCGGCGATGAGGGTATCGTGCTGCTGAAGAACGACCCCATGTCGCGCAACACTGGCAAGCTGCTTCCCCTCGATCCCGGCTACGGGAAGATTCTCGTGGTGGGAGACAATGCCGTGCGCAAGCTGAATGAAGGTGGCGGATCCTCTGAACTCAAGGCCAAGGATATGATCTCGCCTCTTGCCGGACTGAAGGCTGTGTATGGCGACAAGGTGAAGTTCGCCCAGGGTTATGCCGCCGGTCGCCCGATGTACGGTCATGCCGACGAGATTCCGCAGAATGTAGTCGACTCACTCCGTGCCGAGGCTGTGGATATGGCCCGTGATGCCGATGTGGTGATACTTTTCGGTGGCCTCAATAAGAATCATTTCCAGGATTGCGAGGGCGGCGACCGTCTGAGCTATGGTCTGCCTTTCGGCCAGCAGGAGCTTATCGACGAGCTGATTAAAGTCAATCCCAACCTCGTGCTGGTGCTTCTCAGCGGCAATGCCGTGGAGCTGCCGTCGGTCGACAAGATTCCAGCCATCGTGCAGGGATGGTATCTGGGCACGATGGGCGGCGAGTCGCTTGCAGCTGTGCTCACCGGTGAGGTGAACCCAAGCGGAAAGCTGCCGTTCTCGTTCCCCGTGAAACTGGAGGATTGCGGGGCTCATTCGTTCGGAGAGATCTGTTATCCCGGCGACTCGGCTTCTCTCAAGGAGCAGTACCTCGACGATATCCTTGTAGGCTACCGCTGGTACGACACCAAGAAGATTCCTGCCCTCTTCCCCTTCGGACACGGCATCAGCTACACCGAATATGAGTACGGCAAGCCAGCCCTGTCGGCTAAGGACATCAGCGGCAACAGCACAGTGGACGTCACTGTCCCGGTGAAAAACGTGGGTAACTTTGCCGGCAAGGAAGTGGTGCAGCTCTATGTGGGCGATGACAAGGCATCGGTGCTACGCCCCGTGAAGGAGCTGAAGCATTTCAGCAAGGTGTCCCTTCAGCCAGGCGAGGAAAAGACCGTGACATTCACCGTCACTCCCGATGATCTGAAGTTCTACGACGACACTAAAGGCGAGTGGGTAGCCGAGCCAGGTAAATTCACCCTCTACATCGGCTCATCCTCCACCGATATACGCCATCGCCTTCCCCTCACACTCCGGTAGCCCTTAAGCATAGATCATGTTGACAGCCCACGGCTCTTTCATTTAAGATAAAAGCAAAAATATAGTTCCCTTACCCGATTCGG
>CAYZPI010000140.1:0-6137 GCA_964480085.1 uncultured Bacteroides sp.
CCAAGCAGACATCCGGCAAGCAGGAGCTCTACGAGGCTATCGTGAACATGTACGTTTAATTCAATTTTCGTCCGCGAAAATTGAAGGTAATGAGATTATAAGATTATGAGGTTATAAATAATCTCAGAGTCTATACCTCAGGCCCTGCATCCTTTCTGAATGCAGGGCTTTTTTCAATATCATATTTTTCCATGAAACGACCAGCATTATCATTCATCGCTCTTCTTTGCAGCCTTCTGTCCATTGCTTCAGGAAATGCTCCCGGTGCGACAGACATGACTCTGTGGTACGACCAGCCGGCACGCCGGTGGGAAGAGACAGTGCCCCTGGGCAACGGGCGTCTCGGCATGATGCCCGACGGTGGGATATACACAGAAAAAATAGTGCTCAACGAAATATCCATGTGGAGCGGATCGGAGACAGATTACAGCAATCCTGAAGCGGCGAAGAGCCTGCCCGAGATACAGCGTCTGCTCACCGAGGGACGAAACAAGGAAGCGCAGGATGTGATGTACGAGCATTTTGTACCACGAAAGCCGGAAAAAGGAGGCACATACGGTTCATACCAGATACTCGCCAACCTCAACGTCAATTACACCTACAACAACGACACCGAGCCTAACGGCTATTGCCGATGGCTCGACCTGTCGACTGCCACCTCATATACAAAGTTCGATATCGGAGGAATTGAATACTCACGCGAATACTACGTACCGCGCGATAAGGATGTGATAGTGATGCACGTTACCGGCGGTCAGCCATTCGGATTCAACCTAACAGCCGAACGTACTGAACGCATGACAAAATCCACGCCGGAGAAAGGTATGATCGTGATAGGCGGCACACTCGACAGCGGCAAGGAGCAGGAAGACGGAGTGACATACGAAGCAGCCGTGAAGGTGATACCTGTAGGCAAAGGAGTCGACATGGTCAGCAGAAACGGACAAATCTCCGTAAGGAAAGCTACAGAAGCATGGATAGTCGTTGCGGCAACCACCGACTATTGGAAAAGACTCGGGATAGAGAACATGATGGATCCCGTGGAAAGCGTTGAGAAGGTTGATCCGGACTTACTGGCCGAATACCATAAAGAAGGTACTGCCGCCCACCGCAATCTGATGAACCGCGCCTTCATCAAGCTGCCTGCCACAGAACAATCAGCACTGCCCACCGACATGCGCATACAGGCATTCCAGAAAGGCGAAGACCCGGAATTAGCCGCCCTCTACTACCATTACGGGCGCTATCTGCTAATCAGCAGCACACTCCCCGGATTCCTGCCTCCAAACCTCCAGGGACTGTGGGCAAACGGTATCTCTACCCCATGGAACGGCGACTATCACACCAATATCAATGTGCAGATGAACCACTGGCCAGTGGAACAAGGAAACCTGACGGAGCTACACCAGCCGTTGATAGCGTTGACCGAAAGAGCCGTCAATTCAGGCACACGCACGGCCAAAGCTTTCTATGGCGACAAAGCCGAGGGATGGGTGATGCACATGATGACAAACGTGTGGGACTACACCGAACCGGGCGAACACCCGTCGTGGGGCGCCACCAACACTGCCGGGGCATGGCTATGCCAACATCTGTGGGAGCATTACCTATACAACCCTGCCGACACAGCTTATCTTCGGGAAATCTACCCGGTGATGAAAGGAGCATCGGATTTCTTCCTTTCCACCATGATTCATGAGCCCAAACACGGATGGCTCGTCACGGCACCGTCATCGTCACCTGAAAATGAGTTCATCGTTGACGAAAACGGCACCAAGGTAAGTGTGTGCATGGGACCGACAATGGACACCCAGATTGTGGGCGAGCTCTTCGGTAATGTAATCACTGCTGCCGGAATCCTCGGCATAGATCAGGATTACTCAAAACGGTTGAGCGACGCCATAGCACAGTTGCCCCCTATGCAGATCGGCACCGACGGACGACTGATGGAATGGCTTGAAGAATACAAGGAGGCTGATCCTCACCATCGTCACGTAAGCCATCTGTACGGGCTACATCCAGGAAATCAGATTTCCCCGGAGAAGACACCCGAACTCGCTGAGGCATGCCGACGGACCCTCGAGATGAGGGGCGACGGCGGCACAGGCTGGAGCCGGGCCTGGAAGATCAATTTCTGGGATCGACTGGGCGACGGAAACCGTGCGTACTCACTCTTCAAGGCCCTCCTCTCACCGGCTTACTACGAACCGGGCGACAAGCACAAGTCAGGCACCTTCCCCAACCTCTTCTGCTCCCATCCTCCATTCCAGATGGATGGAAACTGGGGTGGAACATCAGGCATCAGCGAGATGCTTCTACAAAGTCAAGAGGGATTCATCAACATCCTGCCCGCGCTCCCATCGGCCCTGCCTTCGGGCTCATTTCACGGATTCAAAGCGCGTGGAGGTGCTGAGGTCGACGTTGAGTGGAGCAATATGCTTCCCTCCCGAATCATCATTGACTCACCTACAGCTCAGCGTGTGAAAGTGCCGTCGGGAGTCAAAGCAGTTTCTGTGGCCGGGAAGACAGTCAAGCCCGAAAACGGATTTTTCGATATCCCGGCAGGCAAAACCACTTGTGTAATAACTGAATAATTCATATATTTGCAAATATCAAATAAATCAATCACATGAAACAACTATTCAAAGCAGGGTTATCCGCCATGGCGCTCACCGCAATATTCACGGCTTACGCCGAAGATGCGGCCCGAATCACCCTGAAGCCATCGGAAGAATCGCCCATCATCCAGAAAGAGATCTACGGACAATTCGCCGAACACCTCGGATCATGCATCTACGGTGGCATCTGGGTGGGTCCGGAATCATCAATACCCAACACCAACGGTTACCGCAACGATGTGCTTGGAGCCTTCAAGGCACTGAAGATTCCCGTGCTCCGCTGGCCGGGGGGCTGCTTCGCCGACGAATACCACTGGATGGACGGAATAGGTCCGAGGGAAGGACGTCCGCGTATGGTCAACAACAACTGGGGTGGCACCGTGGAAGACAACAGCTTCGGCACCCACGAGTTCTTCAACCTCTGCGAGATGATAGGCTGCGAGCCGTACCTGAGCGGCAACGTGGGCAGCGGAACAGTAGAGGAACTGGCCAAATGGGTGGAATATATCACAGCCGAGAGCGGCCCGATGGCCAAGCTCCGCGCCGAGAACGGGCGCGAGAAACCATGGCACCTGAAATACTTAGGCGTGGGCAACGAGAGCTGGGGATGCGGCGGAAACTTCACCCCTGAGTTCTATGCCAACACCTACCGCCGTTACCAGACCTATTGCCGCGATTTCAACGGCAATCATCTCTATAAGATAGCATCAGGAGCAAGCGACTACGACTACACCTGGACCGAGGTGATGATGAAAAACGCCGGACGCTACATGGACGGTATCTCCCTGCATTACTACACCGTCACCGGCTGGAGCGGCAGCAAGGGCTCGGCAACGGAATTCAACAACGACGACTACTACTGGACCATCGGCAAATGCCTTGAGATAGAAGAGGTGATAAAGAAACATGCCGACATTATGGACCGCTTTGACAAGCAATGTCGCGTGGGTCTGCTCGTAGACGAATGGGGCACATGGTGGGATCAGGAACCGGGCTCGATTCCAGGACATCTCTACCAACAGAATACAATGCGCGACGCAATGGTGGCATCCCTGTCGCTTGACATTTTCCACAAGTTCACCAAGCGTGTGAAGATGGCCAACATCGCCCAGATCGCCAATGTACTACAGTCGATGGTACTCACCAAGAGCGACCAGATGATGCTTACGCCAACCTACTATGTGTTCAAGATGTATGTACCCCACCAGGACGCCAAGTACATTCCACTCGATATCGACTGCGGACTGCGCCGTGTGCCAGGCGCACGAGTCGTACCCGATATCAGCGCCACTGCCTCGGTGAAGGACGGTGTTTATGCCATTTCGTTGACCAACGTCGATCTCGACACCCCACGCACCGTAGAGATTCCCCTCGAAGGCATCTTCGGCAAGAAGTCTCCGGCTATTTCCGGTGAAATCCTCACCTGCAACAACATCGCCGACTACAACGATTTCGGTCAGCCGGAGAAAGTGACCCTGAAGAAATTCGACGGAGCAAAGGTAAGTAAAGGGATCCTCACCGTGCAGATGCCCGCCAAATCAATAGTTACGCTCATCCTCAAATAAATCACTTTTCATAAAAACAAAGGCGGCGCGGGCATCCCCTGCGCCGCCGCTTTGATATTTCTGATCGAATTATTTTTACATTTTCATAAATTTGGCAAATATCCATGAGCATTTGAGGATTAATGATTATTTTTGTAGATTATTTACTGCGTTTTCGTTTCCAAGTTTTTTTGACGCGATATGACAGACAAAAAGTTCACTAAATATTCATACCAGACATGAAAGTAAAGAGATCATTGTTGGCTGCGATTGCGGCTTGCCTTGCTGCGGTTTCGGTCCACGCAGCCGATTATGGCAAATACTACACCGGGCTTCCGGTGGAGATTTCCCAGGTGAAGGAATTTTCCATTCCTTCCTACGAAGTGAAAATTACCGATTTCGGAGGTGTCGACGACGGAGTGACCCTCAATACCGAGGCGTTTGAAAAAGCGATTGCACATCTTTCTTCAAAAGGCGGCGGTCACCTTGTGGTGCCGGAGGGAATATGGTACACAGGGCCTATCGTTTTCGACCATAACATCGACCTACATCTCGACCGAGGCGCCCTCATACTCTTCAGCGAGAATCTTGCTGACTATCCTGTGATAAAATCCGATTGGGAAGGTCTTTCCACCTATCGCGCCATGTCGCCTCTGATGGCCCATGGCAAGAAGAATATCTCGATAACCGGAGAAGGCACCATCAACGGCAACGGACAATGCTGGCGTCCGGTGAAGAAAGGAAAGATGACCGAATCTCAATGGAAGAAACTCAATCAGGGCGGAGTGGTCAACGCGAAAGGCGATGTGTGGTTCGCCAATGAGAAAATCCGCTACGTGTATGAGCATCCTGAGATTCAAGCTAAAGTTCATTCCGGAGATCCCCAGACTCTTCTGGAGGCCCATGACTTTCTTCGTCCGGTGCTTGTGTCGTTCATCGGCTGTACCAACGTCCTGCTTCAAGGTGTGACATTTGAGAATTCCCCCGCATGGAATGTTCACCCGCTCCTGTGCGACAACCTTATCGTGGACAACGTGAACATCCGGAATCCATGGTATGCACAGAATGGCGACGGCATCGACATCGAGTCGTGCACTAACGTATTGCTTGTCAACAGCAATTTCGATGTGGGAGACGATGCGATATGCCTGAAGAGCGGAAAGGACAAGGACGGAAGGGACCGCGGTGCGCCGTCGTCGAACGTTCTTATCGAAGGTTGCACGGTGTATCACGGTCATGGTGGCTTCGTGATAGGCAGCGAGATGTCCGGCGGATGCAAGGATATCGTGGCACGCAACTGTGTCTTCATAGGCACTGACGTGGGTCTTCGCTTCAAATCCACACGCGGACGCGGCGGCGTGGTGGAGAATATCTACGTAGACAACATCAAGATGACCGATATCCCCGGTGAGGCACTCATCTTCGACCTCTACTACGGAATCAAGCCCGGTGCTCCCGTACCTCCGGTCACGGAAGAAACACCTTCGTTCCGCAACATTTTCATCAAGGATGTGGTGTGCCGGTCGGCGGGACAGGCAGCCCTCTTCAACGGACTTCCGGAGATGCCGATGAAGAATGTGGTGATCGAGGACAGCCGATTCCGCGCCAACAAAGGCTTCGTCCTCAATCATGTCGACGGACTCACCATGAGGAATGTCGTGGTAGATGTGCCGGGCGAAAAAATCACCTACGGCGACGGAGTGAAGAATGTAGCGATCGATTAGATGTAAAGGCGAGCTTCACTACTGATAAACTCTTGCGCGCCAGCAGGCTCAGACTTCAAGTTAAAGCGCAAGTCCCAAATCCAAGATTAATCCAGGCAAAGTGTTAATTTTGCTTATAGCTGATTGGGACTTGCGCATTTTTTGCTAACTTTGCAAATTGATAAAGAAAAAGATATTAATCAACAACAAAAATATTCGATCATGGCTCAACAAGAAGATGTGTTCAAGAAAATCGTCTCACATGCCAAGGA
>CAYZPI010000141.1:0-5780 GCA_964480085.1 uncultured Bacteroides sp.
AGACACCGTCGCTGTCATACTTGCGTGTCTTGCGAGTATAGTTCATGTTGGAAGAACTGATAAAACGGTCGAAAATCTGGTAATCCAGTTTCTCATACGTATAGCCTATAGAAAGGGATATACCTTGTTTCCCCTTTAATGCCACACGGCAACCGGCTAAAATGTTTCCATAGCAACCATCGTTGTTGGTGACGAAATAGCCAAGTTTCAAATCAACAAAAGGAGCAAATTTCCTTTTGCTGAAAGTGCTACGAAAATCAGCAAAGAGAGGGATACTTACCTTTGAGTCTCGCTTGTCAAGGGCATATTGTATACCCGGCGTTTCGTAAGAGTCCATGAAATGAAAACCTACACCTCCACCAATAAAGAAATATGGATTTACCTGATAACCATGAGTCGTACTTATTTCAAACCGGTTAAACTCATAGTCTCCAACACCTATGGTATAACCAAGATCTGCAAAACCTCTGTAACCTCCACCGAAACTGTTGTCTTGTGCATTAGACGCGAACGTACAAGAAAAGATGACCACAAGTAGTAGAAGAAACCTTTTCATAAAGTCGGATTTATTTATCTGCGAGTTGCCTTAATCTCCATGATGGAGTTACACATTGTCAACGTAAGCTCAGCGTAATTGCCTGACACTGTCTTCACATAGTATGGGCCGTTGAGTTCACGCCAACATATGTCTTGTTAGTCTTGCCGGGCACGATATAAGTGCCTAAACCGTTACCCAAAGCACCACGTCCGTAGTAACTTCCATCCTTGTTAAATGTGATGGACAGAGACATGCTTGGGTACTTGGTGATGTAAGTCCAATCATTGTCGCCACTGAATTTGACGGCAGTTGCGTACCATGTGCCAATCATCTGAGACTGGATGTTGCCGGGTTCATCGTCATCGCCGGAGCATGACGGGAGAAAGCTGAGGGTTGCTATAAGAAGCAACATGAGTGAGAAATCTATTTTCATTGCATTCAATGAGGTGGATTTAATCCTCGTGATGCAAAATGACTACTTTCAAGTTCAATCATTTTGAACTAATTGATAAAATTATTAACTTTGCATTCTAAAGACCTTATACGATGCCGAATACAAAAAGCTCTGATATACGATACAAGGTTATCGATCGCTGTTTGCGTCGAGGAGGATATTCTATGGCTAATTTACGTGATGCTGTAAACGAGGAACTGGAATTTCAAGGTCTGTCACCAGTGACAGCTCTTAATACTATAAGGGGCGACATCCGCTTTATAGAGACCACCTATCCTGACATTATTGTAAAGGAGACCCGTTCCGGTCGCAACAAGACATATGCCTATGAAAATCCTGACTCTTCTATGTTCAAATTGCAATTTAATGATGACGAGCTGAGCCAGCTTTCTCAGTGCATGGCAATTCTTTCCCAATTTGAGGGAATGCCGCAGATGGACTGGCTTCAATCCTTCATGGATAGATTTAAGCTATCACTCAATATTGAGAGTGATGGCAAACAAATCGTAGGTTTTGACTACAATCCATATTTGAAAGGGAGGCAGCATTTCGCATCTTTGCTGACTGCTATCAGTGAAAAGAGAGTGTTGTCACTTGAATATAAGAATTTCAAGCAAGAGAAAGTAGATACCATCATTGTTCATCCTTATTTCCTCAAAGAGTACAATAACCGATGGTTCTTATTGGGCTTCAACGAGGATAAACACAAAATTTCAAATTTCGCATTTGACCGAATCATCTCAATCAACGCCACTTCATCTCCACACTATCGGGAAAATGACGAAATAGACTTCAATGAAGATTATTTTGATGATATCATCGGTGTATCCCACACTAATGCAGAGCAGCAATTTATTATTATTAAGGTGGCCAAAGACACTTATCCCTATATTGAAACTAAGGCTCTTCATTGGAGCCAGTCTGTAGTCGACCGTGATGAAGATTCAGTAACTATAAAAATTAAGGTAGCCCCCAACTTTGAGTTAGAGCAATGCTTACTATCTTATGGCGAAGCAATTACAATAGAACAGCCAGTCTCATTAAGAGAGAAAATTAAGGAAAGAATCAATAGGATGCGCAACAATTATGAATTGGTTCAAAATGATTGAACCATTTATTTGTAATTTTGCAATCGAAAACCAACGTCGGTTTTCATAACAACGATAAATTTATGAGTAATGCCTCTTCATCTATATTTGAGTTAGTAAAAATGTTCCGCGTATATGGCAACTATGAGCAATCGCTCGGCGCTATATATTACATTCTGTATTGTTTGCACAAAAGATATCGTATATATTTCAATTACGATAATAATGCTACCGTTTCAGATATTTCTATAGTCAGTGAAAACGGTCAACATCTTAAAGATGTCGTAATCACAGATTATCCGGTTTCTAATATTATACCGGTATTCATGGGTTGGTCAGACAAGTATGTAGAAAAGTTCCTTTCTATACTATCTGACTTAATTGCTGAACATGAATATCCGATAGTAATAGATAATTTATCACAATTATTTGCCGACAATGCGGGGCGAATGGCATGGGAGAAGATATTGCCAATAAATGTAGTTAAAGTAGTCTGTAAGATTGCTTCAATACTCTCTTGTGGTGCGGTTTACAACCCATTTCCAAAGGATGGTACACTCTCTGTCAATCTTAACGCATCCACATATATCGGAGAAGAGTGGAATCTTGCAAATGCCACAATTACAAGAATTAGATTAGATGCCTTTGGTATCTCCCCTAAAGTAATAAGATATGGGAATCCAATGACTCATCCCTTTCCTAATGATTGCGATTCAGTGATTTCAATACCTCCATTTATGTTGAAGCAAATGGGGACTGAAATAGTATTTGCTGGAAAGTCTCATAAAACTCATACGGTTGAAGATTGCCTTCTGTGGCGTTTTTTGGAGAGTGAGAGTTGCCGTAAAGGCATATTTGTATTTCCAGCGGGGATAGCCTTTACTCCCAGATATCTCGAAATAAGAGAAGCATTAACAAAAGCTGGTTGTATCGATTCCATAATATCTTTACCGAATGGAGTCTTTTATGAAACGGCAATAAACACCATTATCCTTGTCTTGAATAAAGATAAGAAAGACAGTGTAGTTAAATTCATTGATGGGACAAAATATTATATCAAGGATAAAAGGAAAAATATTCTTGACTTCGATGCCATACTTAATCAGTATGTCAATCCATCCTCTGACCTCGTGTACTGGGGTAGTGAACAAGAAATGTCTGATAAGGATTATTCTTTCTCTCCAGCAATGTATGCGACCTATAAAGAAGTTATTCCAGAGGGATATAAAGAATTTGGGTTCGATGAAGTATTTCGGATTCCTCAAATGACACTATGTACTCCCTTTGATAAAGGATACGTTTTAACACCGACTGATTTTTCACAAGAGTTTCTTCAAATCATGGAAAATCGGAAGGGGAAAGGTTCTCCTGACAACCATTCTTATAAGAAATCAACGGAGCCTGTCAACTTGGCTATTTCATTTTTGAACGATACGATGAAAATAGTTAAGCTTGAAGCGGATGCGCCAGTATTTGCTAATTCTAACCAAATACCTCTGATCTTGCAACAAGACTCTCCAATTGCTCTTGACTATGCCATATTTTCACTGCTGCGTAATAGCCAATTCCGGAATTTGGCAAAGTGCTACACGGGAATGCAACTGCGGAGAGCCCGTGATTTGTCAAAATATCTTCAGACAATAAAACTTTTGGCGCCCACGCATAAAGTTATTCAGCAACAAGAGGTTTCTTTGACAATCAAATCTCTTAAAGACGAAAAAGCACAGTCATTGAAAGACGAGCTGGCGAGACTAGGTTCTCGTGAAACCGTTTCCGACCTTTCGCATATGCTCAATACTCCATTCTCCAACATTGGAGATTTATTGGGTGTCCTTGAAGATGAGGAACTTTCACCTACAGTCAAGGATTGGATTATTCAGCTCCGAGATAATTTTGATTATCTCAAACGACTTATCCAAACTGTTGGTGCGGATTTTTCGCTAAATTCTTATGTATTAGAGGATATTAAAGTAATTTCGTTCTTGAAAAAGTTTGAACAGAGCTGGGCAAACATCACTCACCAATCATTTAAAATCGAGATTGAGCCCCATTTGGAATCCTCTGAAACGATGATTTATGCCGATTCCACATTACTCAAAATTGCGCTTGATGCAATTTTCAAAAATGCAGAGAGACATGGTTTCGGTAATAAGTTCGATGAAAATAATCGAGTTTCGTTGGTATTAAATGCAGTAAGTCATCTCGATAAGCCTTATGTTTGCATTGCTATCGCAAACAATGGCTTACCGTTCCCGGAATCTTTTACCATCGAGGATTACGTAAAACGAGGAAAGCACGGAGGTCCAAGTGGGAAAACCGGACTTGGAGGTTATCATGTGTTTTCCATTGTGAAAAAGATGGGTGGTTACCTTAATCTTTCAAGTAATGCGAGTGGGGATACGGTCATCGAGCTTTTAATCCCAGCTCCGAAACTTAGTGTTGAATCATTAAACGTATATAATAATGCCGAAAGCTGTATATAACGTTATATGGGCTGATGATGAAGTCAACAAATATATGAGAGAGTCGCTGAAGCAGGCTTTCTTACAAAAGAATAACATTGCTGTGGTAGCAACCGCTACTACAGGAGATGAATTTCGGATGCTTTTTGAAAAACATAAGCATAGGATAGATGCCGTTATCACCGACGCAAATTTCAATAGGAAAGACAGTCTTCCAATTAACGACCGAGACATGTCTGGGTTTACTGCAGTAAGAGAAGTACTTCATAGTATTTTATCCAGTGATAAAGAAATCCCATTTTTCCTTTATACAGGTAGAGGACCCTATATAAATGAAAAATATACCGATGGTGAATTAGATTATTTCAACGATTCAAAACGGATTTTTACAAAGGACCAATTCAAGCAGCTTTGTGAAAGAATACCCAACGATGTTGATGAGGTATGCTCACCATCATATCGTGTGAGGAAGAAATACAAGAACGTTTTAGATAAAGCCTCATTACTACCAGAGATTGAGGAGACTCTTTTCCGCCTCCTCCTTTCTCATGAAGACGGAAGCATTGATGACCTACACAAACCGCAAGACGATTTTAATGCTCTACGAAAAATAGTTGAATCCATCTTCGAAGATGGAAAGAAGAGAGGATTATTTCCAGAGCAGCTTGATTCTATCAATTCATTAAAGCGATTTCTGCGTAACGACGAGGTTACATTAGAATGGGATGGTTTCAGTTGTCCTCCTGCACTCGCTTATAGCGCGGGGTTCCTTATTGATGTATCTCAAGACGGTTCTCATAAATATGAGAAGCTTCGACTTAAAGCAGATGAGTATGTGTCCTCCGTCGGCAATGACAATTTAATAATGAGTCTCACTCATATAGCAATGGAGTTGTGCGCATGGTATTCCGATTCGGTAGAGTCTTTCGATGGAAACCCTTGTTGGAAAAACCGTGAAATAATTCAAGGAACGGTGACTCTTATAAGAGGAAGATTCTATTGTGGTTCTGCGGAAGTTCAATCTCTAAAAAATGGAGATGAAATTGAGATTGCCAAAGTTAGGACCCACAATTCACCTTGCTCCATCTATGATGAACGAAAAAATGCTACTGTTCAGATTGATTCATATATTCCTTTGGGAGACTACAAAATTCTGCCCAAAAGACGAGACAAAAATTCCTCCTCAACAAATTAATCAAACAAGTTCAAATAAGTTGAACATATTTTTAGTAACTTTG
>CAYZPI010000142.1:0-5644 GCA_964480085.1 uncultured Bacteroides sp.
CGATCATGGCTCAACAAGAAGATGTGTTCAAGAAAATCGTCTCACATGCCAAGGAGTACGGTTTCGTCTTCCCGTCAAGTGAAATATATGATGGTCTGTCGGCAGTGTACGATTACGGACAGAATGGTGTGGAACTTAAAAACAACATCAAGCGCTATTGGTGGGAGGCAATGACCCTCCTGCATGAGAATATCGTGGGCATTGACTCGGCGATATTCATGCACCCCACCATCTGGAAAGCATCGGGACATGTGGATGCTTTCAACGACCCGCTGATCGACAACCGCGACTCGAAGAAGCGCTATCGTGCCGATGTGCTCATCGAAGAGCAGATAGCCAAGATCGATGACAAGATTGAGAAGGAGGTGGCCAAGGCTGCCAAGAAATTCGGCGAGTCGTTCGATGAGGCTCTCTACCGTCAGACCAATCCCAGGGTGACAGAACACCAGCAGAAGCGCGATGCCCTGCACGAGCGTTTCTCAAAGGCAATGAACGACAATGACCTCGATGAGCTTCGTCAGATAATCCTTGACGAGGGAATCGTATGTCCCATATCGGGAACGAAGAACTGGACAGAGGTGCGCCAGTTCAACCTCATGTTCAAGACCGAGATGGGTTCTACAGCCGACGGAGCGATGACCGTATATCTGCGTCCAGAGACAGCTCAGGGCATATTCGTGAACTACCTTAACGTGCAGAAGACCGGCCGTATGCGTATCCCCTTCGGTATCGCCCAGATAGGCAAGGCTTTCCGCAACGAGATAGTTGCCCGCCAGTTCATTTTCCGTATGCGCGAGTTCGAGCAGATGGAGATGCAGTTCTTCGTACGCCCCGGCTCCGAAATGGAATGGTTCGGCTACTGGAAGGACTGGCGTCTGCGCTGGCACAAGGCTCTCGGACTTGGCGACGAGAAATACCGCTACCACGACCACGAGAAGCTCGCCCACTACGCCAATGCCGCCACCGACATCGAGTTCCAGATGCCTTTTGGCTTCAAGGAGGTTGAGGGTATCCATTCCCGCACAAATTTCGACCTCTCGCAGCATGAGAAATTCTCTGGCAAAAAGATACAGTATTTCGACCCCGAACTCAACGAGAGCTACACTCCCTACGTAATCGAGACTTCAATCGGTGTTGACCGCATGTTCCTTTCCGTACTGTGCTCATCTTACGAGGAACAGCAACTTGAAGGAGGCGACAGCCGCGTGGTGCTCCATCTACCTGCACCGTTGGCACCGGTGAAATGTGCAGTGATGCCGCTCGTGCGCAAGGACGGTCTGCCCGAAAAGGCACGCGAGATAGTGAATGACCTGAAATTCGATTTCACCACCCACTATGAGGAGAAGGACTCAATCGGCAAGCGCTATCGCCGCCAGGATGCCATCGGCACACCCTACTGCATCACCGTCGACCACCAGACACTGGAAGACAACACCGTGACTCTGCGCGAGCGCGACTCGATGGAGCAGACACGCGTGAATGTGAGCGCCCTCCACTCAATAATCCACAATAATGTAAGCCTCAATAGCTTGCTCCGCAAAATATGAAATCAACTTTCGCAGGCGAAAGTTAATGGTTATAAGGTTATTAGCTTTAGGGTTATAAGACTGTTTAAGATTGTTAGCATATAAGGTTATAAGATATGGCGATATCAAGTTTATATGATGCCGAATAACTACAAACCTTCTTATAACCTCATAACCTTAATAAACTTATAACCTTTAAATTGAGCTTGCGAAACTTAAATATTACGAAGTGAAGAAATTTCCAATCATAACATTGTTGATCGCCCTTGTAGCAGGTTTTGCGGCCTGCAACAAGGACGATGACAACGACCTGAGCAGCATCTACGAAAAGTACGAGCAATGGCGCAATGATAACGACGCCTGGCTCGTAGAGCAGCAGGCACGGAAGAATCCCGACGGCACACCATATTTCGAGAAGGTGGTGCCATCGTGGAATCCTGCCGCATTCGTGCTGATACACTATTTCAATGACCGCGCCGAAACTGCAGGAAACATATCTCCCCTGAGCACCTCAACTATCGATACCCGCTATTACCTCACCTACTACAATGGTACACCCATCGACTCTTCGTCACTACAGACGAAGAACGGCCCGGGCATATTCCGTTGCAAGCTCAACGAGGTGATCGAAGGCTGGACCATGGCATTTGAGACTATGCATGTGGGCGATACTGCCGAGCTGGTGATACCCTACCAGTCGGGTTATGGCGTGAACACGTCATCGGGTATCATGCCCTACTCCAACATGAAATACAATGTGCGCCTTGTGGGCGTGCCCTACTACGAGAAAGAGCCCTGACCATGAGGATAGGAAATGTGGATCTTGGTGAACGCCCGGTGATGCTTGCTCCGATGGAGGATGTCACCGATAGCTCGTTTCGACTGATCTGCAAGGAGATGGGAGCGGACATGACGTACACGGAGTTTGTATCTGCCGACGCCTTGATACGCAATATCGCCGCCACCACCCGCAAGCTATCCATCAACCCGGCTGAGCGCCCCACTGCTATTCAGATCTACGGGCGCGAAGTGGAGCCGATGGTGGAGGCCGCAAAAATGGCGGAGGCAGCCCGACCTGATATCCTCGACATCAATTTCGGATGTCCTGTAAAGAAGGTGGCGGGGAAAGGTGCCGGAGCAGGCATGCTCCGCGATGTGCCAAAGATGCTGGAGATAACACGCGCCGTAGTGGATGCAGTGAGGCTGCCTGTAACGGTGAAGACACGTCTGGGCTGGGACTGTAACAGCAAAATTATCGTGGAACTTGCAGAACAGCTCCAGGACTGCGGCATAAAGGCACTGACCGTGCATGGCCGCACACGTTCGCAAATGTACACAGGCGAAGCTGACTGGGAGATGATAGGAAAGGTGAAAGCCAATCCGCGTCTAAAAATCCCGGTGATAGGCAACGGCGACATCACCAGTGCTGAGAAGCTCCGGGAAGCTTTCGAACGCTACGGAGTGGACGGAGTGATGGTGGGACGCGCTTCGATAGGTGCACCGTGGATTTTCCGGGAACTAAAGCAGCAGACTCCCCTGTCCACAAATGAGAAATTCGACATTCTTCGCCGGCAGATACGTGAAAGCATCGACCGCATCGACGAGTACCGCGGCATCCTGCACATCAGACGCCATCTGGCGGTGTGTCCCCTCTTCAAAGGCATCATCAATTTCCGCGACACCCGCATAGCCATACTGCAGGCCAACACCATGGACGAACTTTTCACCCTCATCGACCGTGTGGAGCAGGGTCTCGCCGATGGCACGCTGACACGTGTCTGATTTACTGTTACGAAGACTATAGTCTACAACCTAAAGTCAAAAAAAAATGCTTCGTCATATTTCATTTCTTATTGCATTGCTTGCCGCCGCACTGAGCGTACAAGCCCAAACAAAGGACTATGTCCTGAAGATCGGAGATTTCAGCGAACTCACCGTTTCACATAATGTGAACATCAACTATGTGCAGGATCCTGATTCGGCGGGATATGCCGTGTACACGTGCAGTCCAAAACACGCATCGGCTCTGACCTTCACCAATTCCAAAGGCAAGATGAAGATCGAAGTGATATCCGACGAACCGGTGGAAGCCTTACTTCCCACGGTGACGGTGTACTCCACATCCATCGAGAAGGTGACCAACTTAGCAGACTCTACGATATGCGTAATCACCCGGGCTCCATCCAATTCACTGTCACTCAAAGTCATCGGTAACGGCCACATCCAGGCACCGGACGTGTACACATCAAAATTATCGGCAGCCGTCGAAGCCGGATCAGGCCACATCTTCGCGAATGGGAAGGCTAACGAAGCTAAATACACTCTGGCGAGCACAGGATCAATTGAAGCAGGACAGGTGCAGGCCGAGAAGGTGAAATGCTGGACATTCGGCACAGGGTCGATTGATTGCCATGCAGTAGAGATTCTGTCAGTGTATGGAGCCACAAGCGGCACAATATACTATATTGGCAATCCGAAGATAAAAAAACGCTGTGTAGGCGCCAAGCTTATCAAAGTGGACGAATGATCCGGCAATGGCGGATACTTCGCTGAAATATCTCACCGCGCGCACCATAAAGTGGAATGCAATAGACAAGCTTTCCTCACAGGTGCTATATGCCGTGACAGGCATCATACTCGCCAGAGTGCTGTCTGATGAAGATTTCGGTCTGGTAGGGGCAGTGACGATATTCCAGGCTTTCGCCGCTCTTTTCGTCGACAGCGGCTTCTCCTTCGCGCTTATCCAAAGAAAGCAGCCTACACAAGCCGACTACAGTTCGGTATTCTGGTTCAACATGGCGATGTCGACAGGACTTTACATTGTGCTTTTCGGCTGTGCCAACCTTATAGCCCGGTGTTTCGACGGCGATATGAGGCTTGTGCCGCTGTCGAGGGTAATGTTTCTCAACCTCATCATCAATGCCCTGTCGATCGTGCAGATCAACATCCTCACAAAAAAGATGGATGTGAAGATGGTGGCGGTGAGCAATACGGCAGGCATGGTGGCGGGAGCCGTAGTAGGCATCTGGCTCGCTTTCGCCGGATATGGCGCATGGGCCGTGGTGTGGCAGACCCTGACGCTTGGATCGGTGAAGGCAGCTATGCTTTGGGTGACAGGACACTGGCGACCGATGGCGGTGTGTTCGTGGAAGATCCTGAAATCGTATTTCCGCGTGGGATTCGGGGTGATGGGCAGCGCATGGCTCAACACGATATTCCAGAATATTAACGGAATAGTGATAGGCAACCGTAATGGCATGGCATCACTCGGCTACTACACCCAGGCCGACAAATGGAGCAAGATGGGAGTTGCGTCGCTCTCTCAGATACTGAACACATCTTTTCTCCCTGCCCTCTCGCAATATCAGGACTCGCCCAAAGATTTCGCGGCACTCACGGCAAAGATGAACCGTCTGACGGCCTATCTCGCCCTACCCGCCTGCATCTTTCTCGCCACGCTCGCCACACCAATCTTTCATGTGCTGTTCGGTGACAAATGGGATTCTTCAATACTGCTTTTCCAACTGCTGCTAATCAGGGGTATATTCGTGATATTCGCCGCCGGGTACAATAATTACCTGATAGCGCTTGGAAAAGCCAAGCTTATGATTGTGGCCGAATCGGTGCGCGACGGCCTTACTCTCATTGCCATCGCAGCAACTGTGCCGTATATAGCACTTGAAAGCCAAGGCAACCTGATGCTCGGAGTGCAGATTTTCGTGGCAGGACAAGTGGCGGCGGCGTTTGTGGCATGGGTTGTTATGCTGGTGATGGTATCGCGTCTATCGTACAGCACACCATGGAGATTCATCCTCGACATGATGCCTTACGCTGCCGAGAGCATCGCGATAGCGCTTATAGCCGGAACATTATCGGCATTCATCGATAACGCATGGCTACTGCTCGCGGCACAGGGAACGGTACTCGCAGTGGCTTACGTAGGAATCAACCTGGTGTTGAAATCGAAAATCCAACAGGATGCTGTCGACTATCTGATAAAGAAAAAAGCAAAAAAATAACGTTTACAAGCAAATTAATCATCTAAAATTTGGCAGGTTGGGCAAAAATGCCTACCTTTGCAGCCGGAATTCGCAATCTCTGGCCGAACGAGTGGTCGG
>CAYZPI010000143.1:0-5631 GCA_964480085.1 uncultured Bacteroides sp.
ACGATGCCGCCAGCGCCACGAAAGCATATTTTATATAATTTTTCATGTTAGCAAAGTTTTTAGAAAGAAAGATTAAGACCGAAAACCATTTGTTTTGTAAGAGGATAGTCGAGGTTGCCGTTCATTTCGGGGTCGTAGCCCTTGAGCAGGCTGCTCTTGGCTATCAGCAGCGGGTTGGTGATGGTGGCATAGAAGCGGAGCTTGCTGATGCCGGCGCGTTTCATCAGGTTTTCAGGCAGAGTGTAGCCGAGGGTGATGTTCTTGATCTTGAAGAACGAACCGTCGACGAACTGCAGTGCGTAGTAGCCGGTGTAGCTGGTGAGCTCGCGGCTGTTGTTGAGCGCGGGGAAATAGTGGTACTGGTCGCCGGTCTCTTCGGTCCAATAGTCGAAATAGGTGGGGAAGTTCGATCCTGCCTTGGGGTCGTAGGATCCGAGCATTCCGTAGCGGATCATCTGGCCGAAACGCCAGTAGAGGTAGAACGACAGGTCGAAATTCTTATATGTGAAAGTGTTCTTCAAGCCCATGGTCCAGTCGGGAGAGTTGTGTCCGAGCACCTGATAGTCGTTGCCACTCACCACGTACTGGTTCTCCGAGTCGTAGTGTACCAGTGTGCGCTGGATTTCGCCGTTCTCGCCCTCTACGTCTTCCCAACGTGAGTATTTGCCGGCTCCGTCGTGGATCATGTCGGGCACGTACACCTTAAGGTCACCGGGCTTGCAGCCGAATACGGCGGCATCTTCGGCCTCGGAGGTTCCCCATGTGCCGAGGAGCTTGTAGTGGTAGTAGGAGTTGACGGGATGTCCCTTGTAATAGACGTTGCCGCCGTCACCGTTGACGATGTATTCCTGGTCGTCGGTCATGAGCCTGGTGATTTCCTCATGGTTGGCGGTAAAGGTGCCGTTGATGGTCCAGGAGAAGTCGCCGGGATGGTGCTCGACGAACGGACGTCCTGTCACGGCCAGCTCGATACCGTTGTTGAGGGTCTGGCAGACATTGACATTTGTGGTGTACTGCGTTGTGGCGCTGAACGCACCGTTGTTCACGGGCACCATGCGGCTGTAGATCACGCCTTCGGTGTTGGTGCGGTAATAGTCGGCTGTCAGCTCGATGCGTCCGTGGAGCATGCTTGCGTCGATACCGAAGTTCCAGCTCTTGGATTTTTCCCATGTGAGGGAGAGGTTGGCGATGTTTTCGGTAAAGTAGCTTGTGTTGGCGAGCCCGCTTCCGAGGATGGTCATGCCGGGGGTGAATGATGAGAAGCTGGAATATGGGTCAATTGAGGCAGTTCCTGTGACACCGTAACCGGCGCGGAGCTTCAGGTCGGTGAGCCAGCTGTCGCGCAGGCGGCTCATGAACGACTCTTCAGATATGCGCCAGCCAAGCGAGAAGGCGGGGAATGTGTCCCAGCGGTTGCCATCGGCCAGGCGTGATGAGCCGTCGTGGCGCACCGATATGCTTGCGAGGTATTTGCTTGCGAATGAGTAGTTGATACGACCCACGAAACCAAGGCCCTTCGACATCACGTAGTTGGTCTTTGCGTAAGTGTTGCCAAGATTGGCGGAACCTTCGCTGAGGTTGTGCCACAGATAGCTGTTCGACGACAGATTGTTGCCGTTTCCGTAAATCTGGCTCTGGCGGTTGTGGTTCCAGGATGTCACGCCCGTGAAGGTGAAGTTATGGTCTTTGTTGACGGTGAGATTGTAAGTCAGGATATTCTCCCACTTGTAGTTGACGTAGTTGTTCTGGTCCACGTAAGCGAACACGTGCGAGTTGGTGCCCTGCGATGTGATGCCGCTGTCGTTGTAGTAGAGGTAGGAGCCTTCACCCTGGAAATAGTTGTGGGTGTTGTAGATGAGCGAGGCGTTGATGCGGCTCTCCCATGTGAGGCCTTTCAGCGGGGTGATGCGGATATAGGGGTTGAAATAGATGCGTGTGGTCTGGTAGTTGTTGCGGTAGGTGTCGTGGTTGTTGAGCAGGAGGCTCGGCACATCGCTGCCGGCCACGGGCGATTTGTTCACATTACCATCCTCATCGTAGAGTGAGCCTATGGGGCTTTGGGTGAGCATCCTGTCGAGCTTGGCGTATGCCGAGTTGCGGTAGGTGTAGCTGCCCTGGAGGTTGACGCCCACGTCGAGCCAGTTGCGGAGCTTGTGGTCGATGCGGATGTTGGTGGAGTAGATTTTGTTGTTGTCGTTGGCGTACTGTCCTTCCTCGTCGGAGAAATTGAGGGAGAAATATGCCTTGGTCTTCTCTGTGCCGCCGCTGACGGAGAGCGAATAGTTCTGCGTGATGCCGGTCTTGAGCAGCGCATCGGCCCAGTTGATGGAGTTGGCGCCGAGCCAGCCGTCGACGGTGAGGCCGGGGTTGAGGGCGAGGGCGTCCTGATAGGCCAAGGCCGCGCTGCCGAGCACGTTGGTGGCGTCGAGCGAGCCACCGCCGGCTGCGATTGCCTGTTCGCGCAGGCTGTAGAAGCCGCGTGAGTCATATACCTCAGGTACTGTCGACCAGCCGTTCACGCCGAGATAGGCGTTGAGGTTTACCACTGTCTTGCCTTCCTTGCCGCTCTTTGTGGTGACGATGATGATACCGTTGGCACCCGACGAACCGTAGATAGCCGTGGATGATGCGTCCTTGAGCACCTCGATGCTCTCGATATCATTGGGGTTGATGGTGTTGATGTCGCCGGGCATGCCGTCGATGATATATGTGGGTGAGCCCGATGCTGTGAACGAGCGTGTGCCGCGAAGCTGCACGGAGGGTGTAGCGCCGGCCTGACCCGAGGCGCGGGTGATGTCCAGACCCGCAACTTTTCCCTGAAGGGCGTCCATTGCGTTGGGGGTGGGGGAGACGGTGATGTCGTCGCTTTTCACTGTGGAGATGGCGCCGGTGAGGTCGCGTTTTTTCATCGTACCGTAGCCGATTGCCACAACCTCGTCGAGAAGGTTGGCGTCCGGCTCGAGTTTAATCTCCATGCCTGTCTGACCTTCGGCCTTGAAGGTATAGTCCTGATAGCCTACGTAGCTTACGCGGATTTCGGATCCGCGGGGCACGGTGATTGAGAAATTTCCGTCAATGTCGGTGATTACACCTGTATTGGTGCCGGCCTGCACCACGGATACTCCTATCATTGGTTCGCCGGTTTCATCGATGACGGTGCCGCTGATAGTGGTCTTGTTGCTATTAACTTGCTGGGTTTCAGAAGGTATACCCCCCCCTGTCTCTCCATTCGCTGTGGAAGCCTCAGCTGAGAATGAGACTCCTCCCATGAGCGTTGCAGCTATGACACTGCCTGCAAGTGTCTTCTCAACACTTCTGAAGCATGTTCCTTTAGGGATTTTTTTCATGATTTGGATTAGTTTATGGTATATATTTCTTTTTTTACGTAAAATTACCTAAATTTTTGCAAAGATAGCTGAATGGAACGAATTTACCAAAGAATTAATATAGAATCTTGAAAAAGTGTCCGCTTAACGCTGCTGCAGCGGACACTTTTTCCCGGTTGTCGTCATGGGAGATAAGGTTGTCTTTTCGTTTCATGCCTTGTTGTGGGATAAACCTTGGACCGGAAACATTTGTTATGAAATCATAATAATTCAAGTTTCGCAAGCTCAACTTGAAGGTTAGCGCTTCGCTGGTTATGGGCTTATAAGGTTATAAGTCGATAATACAAATTTGTAATTTATCATTTTTTATGTTTTTTGATTTTTTCGCCGACATATTACGTGACAATCCTGTAATTCCGATTTTCCTTACCTTGGGTCTTGGATTTTGGCTCGGAGGGTTGAAATACAAGTCATTCTCTCTTGGCCCCGTCACTGCCACCCTCATCGTGGGGGTGGTGATCGGACAACTGGACATCCCTGTCTCGGACACATTGAAATCGGTGTCGTTCATGTTGTTTCTCTTTGCCATAGGATATTCCGTGGGTCCGCAGTTCTTCAGATCGCTCAAAGGCGACGGATTGAAGCAGATTGGTTTCGCATGCGTGGAGGTGGTTCTGTGCATAGCCACTGTGGCAGGTGTCAGCCTGATGATGGGTTATGATAAAGGACAGGCGGTGGGACTGTTCGCCGGTTCGCAGACGTTCTCTGCCACTATCGGTGTCGGGTCGAGCACCATCAGGGCGCTCGGTCTCCCGAAGGAGCAGACTGACCAGATGCTCGGCATCATACCGGCATGTTATGCCGTGTGCTATGTGTTCGGTACCATCGGATCCGCCTGGGTGATCGCAAATCTTGGTCCAAGACTTCTTGGTGGATTGAAGAGGGTAAAGGAGCAGACGAGGCAGCTCGAAGCCGAAATGGACAATGGTGACATTGTGGCTGACCCGGGGACATTCGTGGCCAACCGCCCGATATCGTTCCGTGCCTATAGGGCTGAGTCGGAATATTTCGACCGTCCACGCACCGTGGCGGAAATAGAGAGTCACATCGGGAAGCTTGGATTGAGGCATTTCATAGAGCGTCTGCGTCTGCGTGGCGAGATTGAGGATCCGCAACCTGAACTGAAGGTCAGGAAAGGTGATGTGATAGTGCTGAGCGGCAGGAGGGAGACCATTGTGGATGACGCGGGATGGATAGGTCCGGAGGTCACCGATCACGAATTGTTGAATTTTACGGCCGAAAACCTGCCTGTCACCGTATCGAAATCCGGGGCTGCCGGGATGACCCTGTGCCAACTCCGCAATCAGGATTACATGAGGGGTGTGATGGTACGTAAGGTGATGCGTGATGAGATAAGCCTGCCTATGAAGGCGCGTACACGTCTTGAAAAGGGAGATGTCCTGACATTGGTAGGCCTGCCGCAGGATGTGGCCGAGGCCGTGGCGGAGATCGGATTTTCCGACCGTCCCACTGAAGAGACGGATATGGTGTTTGTCGGACTTGGCATAGCCATAGGATGCCTCATAGGTGCGCTGACAATCTATTACGACGGCATCCCTGTCTCGCTCAGCACAAGTGGAGGTGCGATAATCGCCGGTCTGCTGATGGGGTGGCTTCGCAACAAGCGTCCGACATTCGGGCGCATACCGCGTCCGGTGGTATGGTTCATGAATAATGTGGGGCTAAATATGTTTATCGCGGTTGTAGGACTCGGAGCGGGGCCGACATTTTTGCCGGGATTGAAATCCGTGGGTCTGGAGTTCTTTTTTGTAGGAATAGTCTGCACTTCGTTGCCGCTGATTCTTTCCACCCTTGTAGCAGCGAAGATATTCAAGTTCCATCCGGCGATTGCCCTGGGATGTGTCGCCGGCTCACGAAATGCCGTTGCCGCTCTCGGTGCCATTCAGGACAACCTCGACAGCACCATCCCTGCAATGAGCTATACCGTGACCTACGCCGTGGGAAGCATCCTGCTCATATTCGCCGGAATGATTCTGCCCCTCATAGTGTGAGTTTCTTAATGAACTGAACAAATCAATGAAAGTAATCTTCCCGAAGTTCCCAATATCTGGGCACACCGCCCCATACGCTGTGCTCTTCAATGGTAGAAATTGCCTCCTCGTCAATTTTAAAATCTGGTTTTTCCAAATAATTTAGTTTATGTTCATAATTGAACTCTGGTGAGTCATTTCTATATCTGCATCCTGGCGTTGAACCCGTTTGCCAAAATCAAATGAATACGAGA
>CAYZPI010000144.1:0-5474 GCA_964480085.1 uncultured Bacteroides sp.
TGATGGGGACATTAATGTCCCTAACAAAGCTCGTAAAGTTGGCATGTTTCCATTCCGCGCATTCCTATACATCAGAATGCTTTTGACAGAGAGCAATAAGGCGAAACAACTTCGCACCCGAATACATGATATTGTTGAGTGAAAATTACCGCCGGAGGAGCGGACGAGTCAATCGGAGATGGAGGCGATGTACTCGTTGCGATATTGGCAGAGTTGGAGGGATTGTGGGGAAGGAAGAAAATTATGTCGTTCACCTTTGGATTTGTTTTCCAAACGGCTGTTCTATGAGATAAAATTCTTTAAATCATAGAACATAAGGCGTGTCTCATCGTCTTTGTCCAATTCAGTGAAAAATTGGAATCCATTCTTCTCATAAAACTTAGTTGCTGAGTTGAGAGCGTCCACGGTGAGGAAACGACAGCCTAATCGCTTGACTGAAGTGAACGCATATTTTATGCTGTCAAGCACAAATGTCCCGACACCAGTACCGGCATATTTCTCATTGACGGCAAGCCTACCTATCTTTAAGGCAGGATAATTTCTTCTACGTTTGGAGTTGGGAATATTGCGGTTAAGTTTGTTCCACACAGGTTTTTCATCTGGATTGAAAGTAATCTTGTCTGCCAAAAGGCTGAAATATGCCACCGTCACATCCTGCTCATTATCTTCAATCAGATAGGTTACAGCCATCAACTCCTTTTGAAAATGCTTGGCATCATCAAAAAGAAAGCCATTCAAATCATCTTCTGCGCATTTGAACGGCTTTATTTCAGTCTCTGGAGAGAGTTGTATCTGAGATAATTTTGAGAAATCCATATCACCATTGAAAGTTGCTAATGGATTTCATTACCTCATAAGCTTTTCTTGCCCTCTCCTTCTCTTCCTTTGACACAGGTCTCGGCTGCGAAATCAGCTGTTCAAAGCGTTCCGCATCCTTGCCGTAAAGTTCCGGAGTTTCTTTAATAGGTCTTGCCATATATGAGATTTTTCTTATTAGATTACAAAGTTACAACAAATCTTTGATATTATTAGATTTTAATATCCTAAAATTTCAATGATTTACGGAAAAGGTACCATCCCAAAAAAGATCCCATCTATCTGGCAGTCTTCAAGGATGGAGAACTTGACGAATCCTTGGTATGTGCAAAATTTACATCACCCAAGGATTCTGTTCGTGGAGTAGTATCTAAAATTATGGCATTGACAATTTCGTAAAAAAAGTGAGCTTATTTAGGGGGTAATACGCAAAAAGCATGACAGGAGTTCAAGAAAATTGTATTTCTTTATTGCTCGCAGACTTTGTTCCTAATCAAGCTAATGAAAAAAAACAATTGAATGATTGATAATCTTTGATTTTATATTCAAATTTTGCCGGATTGTAAACATCCTTGCAGGTAGGCACATGGAAAGACATCTCAAGCGTGCTATTATTATTTTTTCATCGTCTGACATTTACGTCTCGCCATTTCCTCAGCAAATGTCTGTTCTCCATGTTCGCGGATGTATCGGATGCAGGCAGGGCGGTCGGACCTGAATATGAATGCAAACACCTTAGCCATGAAATTGGAATATGTCTTGCATCCGGTCACCTCAACATCGCACTCAGCACATGTGGCTATGCCCTTTTGCTGAACACACTTACGTATTCCACACCAGGACGCCTTTTCGTTCAACCGGCAGCCCTGGCATTTGTCATGCAGATATTTTCGACATGCACCGCAATATAGACCACATCCCGCAATCAATCCGGTGTCTGAAATAATTGGTTTCATAGCTTCTCGATTTTCATACGTCATGGACCGACCTGTGTCCACCCGAATGCAAAGATACGATATTTTTGAATTCTTTCAAAGATAGAGCGAATTATCAAACGCTATGAGCAAGAGTATCGAGAAGAACTTCGTGCTAACGGATCAGAGTCGGATATTTCTTAACGATGTTAAAGAATAGGAAATGTCGTCTGCGGAGCCCCGGAGGGGCGGGGGTTATCGCGCTCCACCTGGGGTTACACACAACCACCGCGCCTCCGGCGCTACGATGCCGACATTCATGATAATTCTCTGAAGTAGGAAATTGCGATAAAAATAAATTGCAAATAATTGAATATGCCTCATTTACATAAATTAAAATTATTCAAAATGGGGTAAATCAAACAGAAGACCCAAATTGATAACTAAATAAATGGCATGATATTTGCCATCCAAATTGTAAAGATTAAATCTATTAATATGGAATGCTTTTTTAGCATTGTAAGCACTCCTATCTGAAATCCGCGCTTGCTGCAACCACGGCATTTTGGCATCTCCAAGGCCTTTTTTACACGCTCTGCGGGAAATTCCTTGATAAAATATAGCATATACCAAAAATTTCACTAATTTTGTACTTGATTATCATTGGGAAAAGTATGGATTACACAAAACTACAAGATAAATGCCGTGGCTCGCTTGTCGGGGGAGCCGTAGGCGATGCTCTCGGTTATGAGGTTGAGTTCATGTCGCTGTCGTCAATCCTCAAACGCTTTGGCGACAAGGGCATCACACGCTATGTGACGCACAATCGGGTGGCAGAGTTTTCAGATGACACTCAGATGACATTGTTCACGCTCGAAGGATTGATGAACGGTGTCATAGCGACCAAAGCCGGGAAGCCCGAGGAAATATTGCCTTACATCAAGGAGGCGTATCTTGCATGGTACCGGACTCAGACAGAGCGTCCATCAGTAATAGAGGGAAGTTGGATTAGCAATGTAAAGGCTTTATGGTCACAGCGGGCACCGGGCAATACTTGCATGGGATCGCTTGGCAACTTGGCACGTGGGATTGAATTCAAGAACAATTCCAAAGGATGCGGAGGAGTGATGCGCGTTGCTCCCATCGGCATATTCAACGGCGTTCACCGTAATCTTTACGATTACGAAGATACCGCCCATCTTGCCGGATGGGCCGCCGAAATCACTCATCATCACATTGCCAGCACATTTGCCTCTGCCCTGATGGCTACAACCATTGAAAATTGCATTCAAGATGAGAAGGTGGGACGCCTTGAATTTGGATGGATCATTGACGGTGGACTTTCATTGATGGATAGATATTTTCCGGGGCATGAGGAGGAACTCGGAGCGTTTATTGAACTTGTGAAGCGGGCCTTGGAGTTAGGCAAGAGTGATACCCCCGAACGTGAAGCCATCCGCGAGCTCGGCGAAGGCTGGGTCGGCGACGAAGCGCTGGCAATCGCCGTCTTCAGCGTCATACGTCACATCGACAGCTTTGAAGACTGCATAGTCTGTGCGGTAAATCATGACGGCGACAGCGATTCCACCGGAGCCATCGCCGGCAATATCATCGGTGCCATACTTGGCTATTCCGAAATACCACAGTATTATATTGACAATCTGGAAATAGAACCAATACTTGTCTCAGCCGCAGACGACCTCTGCGCCGACATTAGCATCCGTGAGGTTAACTTCCGTGTGGGCGACCGATATGTCAAGCATCTACCGGTTTCAGTTGATAAAGGTTTCTTATTAGCCGAATAATAATGCTAATTGTGAAATGGAGAAAGAAAAGCTGATAGCAGAAATGTCGGCCGAAGAAAAGAGACAGAAGGCTGAAGAAATTTTCAACGAGTTCGATAAGACGTTCTTGCCCGTGGATATGCCCAAAGCGTGTCAGGAAGACTTCAAAATGTGTTCATTGGTGGCCTATAAACTTGTAAAGGAATTTTTTGATCCCAAAAGCAAGATGGATAAAAATCTCATAGCTTCCACGTGGGATGGAGAATCATATCTTGGTTGGCCGTTAACAGGTCCAGAGTGGCTACCAATAAGGTATTTGGGCGGGAATATGTGTTTCGGCCGGATGTTCGCCATCAATATTTGTGCTTTCTCATCCAAGGACTCAATCATTGGAATGAGAGACGTTAAGCACTCTTATCCACACCCTAAAGAGGCCTTCAGAATACTGAAAGGGCTTAAATATATAGGAGACCTAAAGGAATGGACCCTGTTCAAGCTCGACCCGGCTTCCACGGACGATATGACAGCAATGCTATATACTACTCACGAAAAGAACTTTGACCTCCAGTTTGCCCACTTTCCCCACGAAGGAGGCTTTCGGGTGCTTTTCTTCTGGGTTGACAGTTGAATCAGCAGGCGTTGTATTCTATTTCAAGTTACCCCACCGCAACTCTCACCCGGCAACTACAAAGAATACCGATAATCTAAAAACATTTAGTTTTGTGCTATGAACGACTTGACAGTATCAAATATCGAGCGGCAGAACGTTTTGAACAACCGTTATGCAGTGGAGGCCCTTCAAGAGAATCTTGGTTTTACCGGGATGCTTTTCGAGGGTGAATACCGTTTTACAAAGAAAATGGTAGCGGATTTCTATGAAATAGAAGAACGTACATTAGAGCGTCTTTTAGAGGATTATGGCGATGAACTTAAACATAACGGTTATATTTTAAGCAAGGGTAAGCAACTGAAAGAATTTAAGTTACAATTTGCTCCCGTCATAAATGTCGGGAGCAAAACCACCCAGTTAGGTCTGTTCAATTTCAGGGCAGTTCTTAATGTTGGCATGCTCTTGACTGAAAGCGACAAAGCTAAACAGGTTCGTGCTCGTATACTTGATATAGTAATTTCTACAATCAATAAGAGAGCCGGTGGGGGAACAAAGTATATCAACACTCGCGATATAGATTTCCTTCCTGCCGCCATTGAGGAAGACAACTACCGTAAGAATTTCACAACGGCAGTTGGGAAATGCGTTCAGGGTCATAAGACATTCAAATATGCCCAAATAACCGACCTCATTTATCAAGCAGTTTTTAAGGAGAAGGCTAAGGAATATAAAACCTTGCTTAAACTGGAGACTAAAGATAATTTGCGGAAAACTCTCTATGCTGAGGTATTACGTTGTATCTCATCCTTTGAAAATGGTATTGGCTTTGCTATCGAAGCTGAGTACAAGGCTAACGGTGGAGAACAGTTGTCTCTTGACCGAGTTAAGAAATTGATAACTGAGCAAGAACAATCTCCGGCGATGCAGCCCTTTATTTATGACGCTCGTTCAAAGATGGCTTCGCGTGATATAGCTTTCCGTGACGTATTCCACAATAACATTGCCGGATATCTTCGTGCTGTAACTCCTGAAGAGTTTGATCGTTTTATCGGTGATAAGTCCATTGACTTTGATGAAATAATGGAGCTGCCGGAGAATAAGGAAGTCCTCAAACGCCTAAAACAAGCTGATGTCGATGAGTGAGGAATTGAAATATATAAGCTACGACGAAGCTCTGGTAGTGTATGCAAAGACCGTGGCAGCCAGCGGAGGAGGATTGCAAGGAGTGAAGGATGAAGGCGGTATCCGCAAAGTCCTTGACTTCGTGCAGAACGACCTATATTATCCCACTTTCGTTGAAAAGCTCACATATCTTGTTTTCGGATTATGTACCGGGCATTATTTCGAGGA
>CAYZPI010000145.1:0-5433 GCA_964480085.1 uncultured Bacteroides sp.
CCATTAATACCTATTTTTGTCATAATTAGTTGATATAAATTGGGTTGTTAATTCCAGAAAATCTTTGTCCGGTATCTCCGGAGGCTTATATCATTTTTACGCTGCAAAATTACAAAAAAAATAGCTAATTGCGTATGGATTAACACATCTTTTTTGGTTAAAACTATTAAAAAAAGCCGCAGTCACGATGGACTGCGGCTTTGTAGCTTTGTCAAGGTCTCCGGTTAGAAGAGGCTGGAGAGGTTGAAATTAGCGAATTCCAGGTCGTTGGCAGCCTGAGAAGCGAGCTTGTTGTCCATCTGGATAGCCTTTGCAAGGTTGGTGGTCACCATGTTGGCGTTGTTGGTGCGTGCACCTACGATGGCCTTCAGGTAGTAGGTCATGGCATCGGGGCTTGTGATGGCATTCAGGATGCTTGAAGCCTTGCTGTAGTCGCTGGTGAGGATCTGGGCGAGGGCGGAGTTGTTGGACACTACGTCGGCCATAGCCTTGGCAGCGGCGTTGTTGTCGCCCATCTTCAGATAGTATGTGCCGAGGGCTGCACCGAGACCGGGAGCGCCGGCTGCTGCGCCGAAGAGGTTCTTGGCGTTGGAATAGTTGCCGCCTGCAAGATCGATGAGACCGAGGTTCATTGCGATTTCAGGCACGTTGGGAGCCAGGCTCTTGGCCTTGTTGAAGGAGTTTGCTGCAGCTGCGAGGTCGCCTGCGATGTATTGTGTCAGGCCAAGGTCGTTCCATCCGCGGTAGTCGTTGGGATAAGCCACTGTGGCAGCCTTGTAGGCGGCCATCTTCTTGTTGTTGTCAGGCGAGAGGGTGGCAGCGTAGAGGATTTCGTCGATCGACAGGGAATTGGGAGTGGCGGCGAGCACTGTGAGGATCTCCTCGTCAGAGCGTCCGATCACATCGATTGAAGCCGTGATGCGGCTGTAGCGGAGCTGCGGCAGGATTACGTCGGCGAGTACGGGGAACACCGATGCGAGCTCACGGAGCTTGGCTTCGCGTTCTTCGGGCTCATTGTACATGCCGAGGACGCTGAGCACGAGCTGCTTGTCCTGGATGTTGCTTGCCTCGACGAGTTTCTTGAAGCCTTCCCAGTCCTCAGCGGTGAACTGCTTTGTGATTTCGCCGAAGTCGGTCACCTTGTCCTTGGCGAGCTGCTTCTGGATGTATTCGTTGGTGGTCTTCTCGCGGTTCTGGGCCAGGTTGTAGTTGAAGTCGTATCCACCGTCGGGCGATGCGTAGCTCTTGATGTTGATTTCCTTGATTTCGCGGTTGGCTGCCTCGCTTGCGCCATCGATCTGGCTCCAGAGGCTTTCCATCTGGGCGGTGGTGAGCTGGTCGGGACGGATGTTATGCTTGTTGATGAGGAACATGATGTCGGCAGCGTACTTCTCGTTGATGATGCGCTGGAAGCCGTCGGGAAGGAGTGCGGGAGCCACTGTGCCGGCGTCGGCGAGGTAGGCGGTTCCGATCACGCCGTTGGCCACTTTCACGCGGGGAAGGACATACTGCTTGGAGCCCTGGTTGACGGTGAATGCCAGCTCAAGCTCGCTCTTTGCCATGGCGGGCACATAGTCGAACGACACGGGGATTGTCACAGTGCCGCCGTTCTTGTAGCTGATCACGGGAGCGTTGCCGCGCACGTTCTCGCCCTGGAAGGAATAGGCGTGGGAGGCTGTCTCGGTGCCGTTGTACACGAGATAGGGTGTAACGGTCACTTCGGCGTTCTTCACGAAGAATTTCTCGGGGATGTTGGCGGTGACGGTTGCCGGCACTTTTTCGCCCACTACTTCAAGGGGATTGGGGTTGGTGGTGAAATAGTCTGAAGCAAAATCACCAAGCTTTTTGCTGCAGGAGCTCATTGCAATCACTGCACTGAATGCAACTACGTAGCCTAATTTTTTATTCATGACTTAATTGATTAAATGTTGGAAATTTCTAAATTGATGAAAAGTTATGCAAAGATAAGACAAATAATTTGAAAAATATCCCTTTGTCGCGGTTTTTTTTCAAGATTGTTGGTATTCGCTTGGCGACATGCCTGTCATGTGCTTGAAAAACTTGCCGAACGATGACTGAGTGGGGAAATTCAGCGCGTAGGCCACCTGCTGGATGCTTTTGTTGGAGAAGCGAAGCATGTTCTTGGCTTCCTGCACCACGAAATGGTCGATCCAGTCGGCTGCCGAGCGTCCGGTTGCGTCCTTGATGATGCGCGACATGTATTTGGGTGAGATGAACATCCTGTCGGCATAGAACTTGAGCGACCGCTCGTGGCGGTAGTGGGTCTGCACGAGCCTCATGAAATCCTGCATGTATCCTATGCGCCGCGACATGGGCTTGTCGGATTTCTCAACGTGCGTGTGGTGGTGGCTGACCTTTATCTGGAAAAGCTGATAGATAAGGGCTTGGATAAGGGATTTCGACACATTGTGGGTGAACACCGTGTGCTCGTTGACGCAGGCGTTGCGGTAGATCAGGTCCATCAACATCGAGAGCATGTCTATCTCATTGTCGGCAAGCCCGTTGATCATCGGCGCATACTGGCTGTCGGCGGGAGGTGAGATCTTCAGGTTGTTGTGTTCGATATGCAGGTCCTGGATGAGGTCGAGGGATAGGAAAAGCACGTAGGCGTCGATGTCGGCCCAGTCGGCATCGCAGATGCGTGTTATGGCTGAGTTGTTGAAGATGAACACCGACACAGGAGTGAGGTCGATACGCTCCATATTTATCTCCAGCGACAACGAGCCCTTCATCAGCACGCAGACCGTAAGTCCCGCCACCCGTATGGGTTCCTTGAAGAGAGCCAGTCTTCGCGACGACGAATCGATCCGGGCGAAGATGTAGTCGTCGCCGAATCTGGTGTAGTCGCTGGAAATGTTCTTTATCCCTTCCAGGGCTGAGAATGGTATGAGATTGTCTTCGGCCATCCTATTGTTCATCCAGAGCGGAGAGGATTTGTTTGAGCTCGGTTTCGGTGGTGGTGAGTTTCGTGCGGCAGAATGTCAGGAGCTCGATGGCTCGGCGTGTGAGCTCCGAGAGCTTGTCGATGTCGCAGTTGTCGCTTTGTATGGTGCGGAGTATCTTTTCCAGTTCGGAGGCCGCTTGCTCGTAAGTAAGGTTCATTGTCGGGAAATTTTATCTATTGTGAGGATTCTGGATAGGATTGTGCCGTCGGCAAGAATGGTTTCCACCAGTTGGCCTTCGGCAAGGGCTGTGGCTGATGTTACGGCATGGCCGTCGGAGCGGGTTATGCTGTAGCCTCGCCTGAGGGTGGCCTGCGGCGAGAGGGCTTGGATGAGGGTTGTGGTCGAGTCAAGTTTCTGACGCTCCTTTCCGATGCACACTTCTATGGCGCGCCCGAGAGCATCCTTGTAAGAGGTGAGCCTCACCAATTCGGGGCGCAGGCGGCGGTCGGCCACGCCGGCGAGCACGATGCGTGCCTGCATCATGCGGCTCCGAGCCTCCGCCAGCGCGTTGGCGGCGGCGGCCGGCAGCGCTCCCTGGATATATGCCAATTGGCGGTGGCAGCCTGAAAGACGTTCGGTGATGGTCATGGCTATCGTCGAGGCGATTTCCTGCAGGTGTCCGAGAGCCATCTCTCCACGCTGCACGAGCCACTGTGCGGCAGCCGTGGGGGTCTTCACCCTCATGTTGGCCACGTAGTCGAGCAGTGTCACATCGCGTTCATGGCCGATTCCTATCACCACCGGGATAGGGAACTGGGCAATGGCAGCTGCAAGATCATAGTCCTCGAAGCACATCAGGTCGGTTGTGGCGCCTCCACCGCGGATTATCACCACGCAGTCCCACCGGTCGCTTTCTTCGAATACGCCATCAAGAGCGGCCCGTATCGAGGCGGCGGCTCTTTCGCCCTGCAGTATGGCAGGGAAAAGACGGGTGGTGAACCTCAGCCGCAGCGGATTGTTGTAGAGCTGGTTGATGAAATCGCCATATCCGGCGGCTCCTTTGGCGGATATCACGGCGATTCGCTGAGGCACAGCCGGCCAGGGCAGACGTCGGTTGTCGTTGATGATTCCCTCAGCGGTGAGCCGGCGTATCATCTCGTTGCGCCGTTGTATGGCGTCGCCCAATGTGTAGGCAGAATTGATTCCGCTGATATTTAGCGACATTCCGAATACGGGGTGGAAAGTCGGTGACACCAACAGCATCACCTTCAGGTCCGAGCGGAATTCCTGGCCGGTGTCCCGCAGGAATTCCGCCCTTATGCGATAATAAGTCACAGCCCATATCGTGGCCCTGATCTTTGCCGTTGGGCGTCCGTTGGGATCTTTCTCCACGAGCTCAAGATAGCAGTGGCCTCCTGATGTGCGCACATCCGACGTCTCGGCTGTCACCCAGATATTCTGCACGGCCTTAGCCGATGCCACTATTTTCGACAGGTAGGTGTTGAGCTGAAGTAGAGTGTATGCCTGTGGTGTACTCATCTTTTTTCCCTTACGAATGCATCGCGTTTCGCATCCCATTTATATGTAATCTTCTGCCTGAGTTGCCTTAGGGCTTCCGGGGTGTCGGTCGGATGATAGTATCCCGACATGTTGTTGGTTGCCGTAAGGGTCTGTGTGGAAGGATTATATGTATAGGATGTGAGGATGAATGGCAAAGCCTCTTTCGCCTGCGCCATGGATTTTTTGTCTCCGTCTGTCCAGTCGGTGAGGGTAGGCTCGCGGAAAAGCCCTTTTTTCTCTGCGTCGACAGGATTCCAGTCGGAGGTATAGAACCGCACCGCGCTGTCCTCTCCGGGAGTGGCGAGGGTCTCTATCACTCCGATGAAAGGCTTTTTGCTTCCTTCGAGCACGAAGAACTGGTAGGTGATTCCCTCGCCGGCCTTGAGAGTCACCGATTCCGGCTCAAGAGAGAGCAGGACACATTCACCGCCGGCGGCGTTGTCCGACTTGCGGTCCATTCCGGCCTTGAAATAGTCGATCATGTCCAGGCGTGTATTCGGCACGATGAGCTGGAATACTTCCGGAGGAGCCTCCACGAAACATTTCTCGGCTGTCATCTCAACCGGGATTGGTGTCTGGGCGGCGACATCCGTGGCTGAAAGGGCTGTGGCGCACACAGCAAGAATGGCTATCGGTAAGATCCTGTGCATTCGGGGATTTAATTTTTTGATTTCTTTTTCTTGTTTTCTTTGGAACGTCGGTCGGAAGATGTCTTGTAATCCTTTTCGGGGTCGGCAATCTCGCTGAAAAGATGTTTGTCGAAGAATTGGCTTCCCTTCAGGGCTGCCACCGTGCGTTTGGCATCGGCTTTGGGCACATCGAAGAGGGTGTAGTTTCTCAGCAGGTCCGTATCACCGACAACAACACGTTTTCGGGGCACATTCTTGTTGAGTAGCTCGATGAGGGTGCCGGCGAAGAAGCCGTCGCTCTTGCGCACGTGCACTCATATTCTCGCCATTCCTCTCTC
>CAYZPI010000146.1:0-4956 GCA_964480085.1 uncultured Bacteroides sp.
TCGACAACGAGCGTGCATATCCCACCTGCAGCTACTATGTGCAGCAGATGTTCGGTAATTCGTCTGGCGACTATTACTATGGCGACTGCGTTGAGATCGTCGATCCTGATAAGTCGGAGGGAGATGGATTCCTGCAGGAGCAGTCGGCTGTGCTCGACACCAGGACGCGCACACTCTATGTGAAGGTTGCCAATGCCACCGACAAGGCGAAGACAGCCAAGCTCGACCTCTCCCGTTTCAAGGTCAAGGGTATGGCTGAGAAGACAGTGCTGAAGGGAAATCCCGAGGACGAGAATAATTTCGATGCCCAGCCCATCGCTCCCGTCACCGAGCAGGTGAAGGCTTCGAAGAAGATGGATCTCGCTCTTGATCCATACTCCTTCACGATGCTCAAGTTCCAGCTCTGAACATTTTAACAAAACACAAAAACGGTAGGATGTCTTGATGTCCTACCGTTTTTGTGTTTTGTTCATAATTATTGTTTATTGCATCGGCTTTAGATTTTCCCATCTTACGTTCCAGCTGCCGTCGGCCGGGAAACCTGGATTCGTCCCTTCGCTGCCATCCCAGCCTGCACACATCATCGCCACAGCATCGAGCAACGCACCGTTGCCGGGAAGATACAGGCGCAGACGCTTAGGCTCCTGGAAATTGTGCCCGTTCACCAGATAAGTGTTCTTGCCTTTATCGGTAAGCAGTGCATCAAGAGCCATTTCGGGTTCGCCCAGTCGGGCAGCCGCCATCGCTATCATGCCGTAGTCCCAGCCCCAGGTGGTAGGCCAGTTCCAGTTGTCCATCACCCATTCCAGCGTCTTGCGCATGGTCTCTTTGTCGTACAGGGCAGTGTCGGGCAGCAATCCGGCCACACCCAACACTGCCGGATGGTCGCTGCGTGATTTCAGCATGAAGTCGTCCTCGGCGATGTCAGTCCTTCCTGCAAGTTCCGGAGTCTGGTAGGGATCGAAATCCTTCACCTTCTTGCTCCTCTTGCCGTTGAAGGGCTTGATCGGATCACCCGATGTGTATAACCCATCGGTATTTGGGGTGAGCGGGGCCAGGCGGGCGATGATTTCGTCCCACTGCTCATTGCGGGGCAGTCCGCGGCGTTCGCGCCATTTCTGGGCTGTGCTGAGTCCATAGAGCCAGTACGCCTGCTCGAAAGGATGGTTGTAGGAGAAATCCTTCGACATCGACTCCTGCATGGCCGTCTGTCCGTAGAGCTTGATGGGACCTTTGGTCGGTGCGCAAGCCATGGCATAATCTGCCATGAATTCTGCCGTCTCTTCCACTTGCTTTCCATATTTATCAAGTGTCTTGTCCGATGGGTGGGCACGGTACATCTCTTCTGCAAGATAGATATAGTGCGGCTGCTGCCAGATAAGGAACGAACCGGTGTTCGACGGCCCTTCCTTAGCAAGCGGATCGGTCATCTTCATCCATCGCACACCCTTGAAATTCTGGCGTTCGGCGAGCTCCTTTGCTTTGGGATAGGCAGCAGTGTTGTACCAGTCGAGGAACTGTTCCACCACCTCGGGCCGGTTCCACAGCGCGAAATCCAGGGCATGCCACCATGTCATCTCCAAGTGCGGACGTCCGAACCATGAATTGTACGTTAGGCCGGTCTCCTGCGGAGGCATGGAGTTGGCGCAGTTGATCTGAGTAAGGTATTGCGACAGCACCACCCTACGTTCCAGCTCCCCGGCGCGTGGATCGGTGCATAGTCCGAAATCGGCGATGCCACCCTTGTTCCAGAATCTTGGCCATGCCTTCATCACTGCTTTGCGCGCCTGGTCGTATGCGTAGGACGTGTCGTTCTTTTTGGGCATTTCTTTGGTGTATTCCACGGCGAATGATATCATGTCGGCATCCGTGGCAAGGAAGAATGTGTGGTCGCCATCCTGCTGGAATCGGCAGCTGCCCTCCCATTGAATGTAAGCGTAGTAGCGGGTGGCATCGAGTGTGCGTTCCACCACCACCGAATTGGGGGTGGAGAATACGATCCGCGACGTGTGACGGTCGTGTCCGGTAAGGTCGCTTGCATCATCGGCATGCTTTCCCGTGGGGTAGGGGAATGTGAAGCGTATGCGGGCCTGTCCGTTGGCGAGCAGGTCGCTGACGATGCGCGAGAAGAGGCAGTCCCTGTCGGGAAGTACGGCTGTGGTTACTTCCACTGGTTTGTCATCGGCGGTGAACGATGACTCTATCATGCCGTCCCATAACTTCAGCTCCTGATTTATGGCGGTGAGCCGCTCGACAGGTATTATCTTGCCGTCGGCTCCTTTGAGTTCGAGGCCCACGGTGCCGAGATTCAGTCGGTGTGGGTTCATGCGGAAATATTCCGTAGCGCCTTTGTTGCGTCCTTCGGTCTTGTATTCCACGGCATATACGCTCTCGCGTCCGTGCAGGTTGTAAGTCTTCTGCGACTCTTCAGGCTTGTATCCTTCTTTGTTGGGGAACGAGTGCCAGCCCCAGTCGCTCATCGAGGTGAGGGGGATTCCGTTCTTGTAATATTCAGGGTAGCTGTGCAGTCCGGTCACATCCACGGTTGAGGCGAAATGACCGTTACCCACGCTCAGCGATGCCAGGGAGTCGGCTGCCGTCACCTTCGGGTTGTTGCGGCTCACCACTCTCTGGCGGTCGATGGGCAGGTTGATGTCATCAAGCGCGCTGCTCTCGCAGAGCTTGCCGTTGAGATAGTAGTTGTCGAAGCGGATGTTGTTCACTAAGCCCGTGCGGTAGTTGCCGTCGGTCACTCCGTCGAAATGGCAGTTGATTACACTGATGTCGTATACGTTCACAGAGTTGTCAAGTCCGATGATGTCCACGCCGTACTTACTTTTACGGCAGGTGACGTTCTCCACCGTCACGTTGCGCACTATCGGCAGGAATCCGCGCTGGCACAGTTCGTTGTGTTCATAGTCGAGATTGATTTTAAGCACAGCCTCCTTGCATTGTCCCACGGTGATGTTTCTTACATTTATGTTCTCTATTATCCCCCCGCGGCAAGTATTGGTCTTGATACGCACCACACGCTCCAGTTCCGGACTGTCCATTGTGCAGTTCTCGGCGTATAGGTTGCGGCATCCACCCGATATCTCGCTGCCTATCACCACACCGCCGTGACCGTTCTGCATGTCGCAGCCACGGATGATGATGTTCTGGCTCGGTAGGTTCCACAGACGCCCGTCATTGTTGCGTCCGCTCTTCACGGCTATGCAGTCGTCGCCCGTGTTGAATGTGCAGTTTTCAATCAGCACACCGTCGCACGACTCCGGGTCGCAGCCGTCGCCGTTGGGACCGTCGTTGTCGATCTTTACGCTGCGCACCGTGATGTTCTTCGACAGCAGGGGATGGATTACCCAGAAGGGCGACCGTAGCAAAGTCACATCCTCGATGAGTATGTTCTCACACTGGTTGAAATTGATTAGTTGGGGCCGCAGACCGTCCTCAGGTCCGAACACGCGCTTGTCCATCTCCACCTTGTCCTCGGCATAGCGCAGCAACTGTGCGCGCGCTCCGTTGCGCTGGCTTGTCACCCCTTCCTTCCAACCGTATTTCGGTGCTCCGCACCATTTCCACCAGGTGTCGTTCGTGCCTCCGCCATCGATAGTGCCCTTGCCGGTAATGGCCACGTTCGTGGCTTTGTAGGCATAGATGCAGGGCGAGAGGTTGTTGCAGTCAATACCTTCCCAGCGTGTGGGCACGATCGGGTAAAGTCCCGGCTCGAAGGCGAAGAGCAGCGTCGCGCCTTCCTCCACCACAAGGTTCACGTTGCTAAGTAGCGTGATTGCGCCGGTATTGTACGTGCCTGCCGGAATGACAACACGTCCACCGCCCTTGTCGCTGCAT
Source organism: uncultured Bacteroides sp. (assembly GCA_964480085.1). Lineage (GTDB taxonomy): Bacteria > Bacteroidota > Bacteroidia > Bacteroidales > Muribaculaceae > CAG-873. The sequence goes on from CAYZPI010000146.1 coordinate 3,850, forward strand.
TTGGCAATTGCGGCGTTGATGGCCTTCTGGTTTTCGGCAGCCGACTTTTTCGGCGAAGCCCCGAATTTCGTCACGTTGTAAATCTTTTTCTTAAATTCGGGAGCCTTGATGCTCCTCTCGATGCTCTGATAGTCCGGCTCCGACCATTGCGCCCGTGCCATCAGCGGCAACAGCACCGCCAGTAGGATGAATCTGATCGCTTTCATGATATTGAATGATTATTGCGCAAAATTACTAAAAAATTTTGGAATATCCAGTCCGACGGTTTAAGCAACATCGAGGACATTGCGACAGATAACAGCGGCGAGATAGCTCATGCACAAAGTAATTGTGCATTTTGTAAGGATTTTGCACGAATCGATAAATATTGTAAGTATTTATAAGCCGCAAACGGAGAAGCCGGAAAAGTTCTCGCAAAGGCGCAAAGGCCGCAAAAATTGTATTTCCCTGATTTTGTTGACTGTAAGGAGTCGTAAACCCTGATATAAGTTGACTCAGTTAATATTATCCCTGGTAGGGGTTGATTCAATTCTTAGATTGTTATGCTACTTTGCCAGTTTCTATTTCTGATTTGAGGAATTGGAAGAGAAAGACAGCACCCTGATAATAGAGACCACATTCGGGGTCGTTGAGCTTGGCGAAGGTAGTTGATGAATACAGCTCATCAAGGGCGCGGTGTATGTCCCAGCCATATTCTGTCATAAGCATTTCAGCGAGTTCTGCTGCAAGGCATTCTATTTGAAACTGTATGTCCTGTGTCATAATTCGATGCGTTTTAAGAGTTTTACGGCTTTGGGGGTGCCAAAGAAATATTGGACAGCATGGTCGCCCTTAAATCTCAGCTCTTCAACCAATGCTGATGCCGACAGGTAGCCCATTATGAAACGCCTAATCTGAACGCCAACCGTGTCATCGGCAATAGGACCTATTACAATATCATAAGGATGAGCCGCAACATCTGAGTTATTCTTTCGGTTCATCACAATAAATTCTACCGATTCCTCGGAGTAGTCAGAAAAAACCTTTATGTTCAATCCGTTCTTTATAGTCTCGTCTTCATCAAACTCAAAGCACGATAAAGTGGGGATTCCTACATTGAGGAATCGA
>CAYZPI010000147.1:0-4944 GCA_964480085.1 uncultured Bacteroides sp.
ATTCTTTCTTTGATGCGCGTTGGCGATGTTTGAGACTTAAATCCTGTAATGTGCGACCGAGGGTATCTTCTTTTGCTATAAGTAGAAGATCGTCGTCAAGTTGAAGGGCATAGAGAACACGGGCATAGATACCGATTGAAACGGTTGGAGACCCTTTTTCAATACGGTTTATTGTAAGAGGTGAACAGGTGGCTCGTTCAGCAACCTGCGCTATTGATAGGTTGCGACGTAACCGGGCAAGCTTGATCTGCTCACCCATGATAGCCATTTTTTGCTCCAACTTTCGGGGTAACTTAGTCCCCATCGTGTTCTTTGCCATGCTTAACCTATCTTTTAATGGTGCAAAGATAGTAAAAATATTTATTATATGATGTATTGAGATGATTGAATTCATGGAACTATATGTATGATGGTAAGCATTATCCACTACGGTGCTAAATAGATAAAAATTAACCCACATTTGACACTTTAGTGATCAGAGTGGGAATCAGAATATATGCGGTAATGATACAGTTTCGTGGGGAGAAATAGTGGAAAATTCAGGGGAAATTTGTAAATTTGCATTTGGTATTTCACAGGATGCTGTGTTTATCGGCTTTATGGAAGGGATGTATATGTATTTCCTGCCTTATTTATAATTCTATGTCAAAAGACAACTGTTCGTAAAATGAAACATTTATTAAATCTGTGCCTACTGTTTTTGATGATTGCCGGTATCGCACGGGGGGAGACTTACCGCAATCCGGTGATAAACGCAGATGTGCCCGACATAAGCGTGTGCAAGGTGGCGGACAATTACTATATGATAAGCACCACGATGCACCTGATGCCGGGCGGACCGATCATGAAGTCGCCTGATATGGTGAACTGGGAGACGGTGGGATATGTGTTCGACCGCATCGACGATGGCGACCGCTACAATCTCATCGACGGCCAGACCGTATATGGCCAGGGACAGTGGGCCTCGAGCCTGCGCTACCACATGGGCAAGTTCTGGGTGTGGTTCACCGCCAACGGCGCTCCCGGCAAGGGCTTCGTGTTCTGCGCCGACAAGCCGGAGGGACCCTGGACGCTTGTGGCGCGTCCGCCGCACATGCACGATGCGTCGCTCTTCTTCGACGAGGATGGCAAGACATACCTGTTCACCGGTTCTGGTGGCTGCACCGTGGTGGAGCTCGATGAGAATTTCGAGCCTAAGGAAGGCGGACTGAACAAGAAGATTATCGACGGCTCCGCCGATGAGGAGGAGCGGGGAGCCCTGCTTGAGGGCAGCAGCGTGATAAAGCACAATGGCAAGTACTATGTGTGCATGATATCTATGAAATGGGGAGTCGACGGACGTGTGCGCCGCGAGGTGTGCTACCGCGCCGACAACATCGCCGGACCATACGAGAAGAAGGTGATCCTTGAGACCCCGTTCGAGACCTACGGCGGAGTGGGGCAGGGATGTCTCGTGGGTGATGACCAGAGCGACCTGGGCTGGTGGGCCCTTATATTCCAGGACCGTGGCGGCATAGGACGTGTGCCGTGCGCTCTGCCCGTGACATGGGTGGATGGATGGCCCATGGTGGGTGAGTTCACAGGCGAGATCAACACAGCCATATCCGAGAGCAAGGGCGACAACCCTTCGGGCGACATACGCCTCGACAAGCGCGCCTACCGCACTCCATCAGATATGTCGAAGCCTCATCCTTCTCTGAAGGGACTGATAGGCAGCGATAGTTTCGACCGGCTTCCCGTGGATCCGCAGGGCGGCTATCATGCACGCAACGGACTCAACCTCTACTGGCAGTGGAACCACAACCCCGTGGACGAGGCATGGAGCCTCACCGAACGTCCCGGATTCATGCGCCTGAAGACTTCGCGCGTGGTGCCCAACCTGCAGGTGGCCCCCAACACGCTGACGCAGCGCATGGGAGCGCCCGTGTGCTCGGGCGAGGTGAAGATCGATGTGAGCAACATGAGGGACGGCGACGTGTGTGGCCTGGCGGCGTTCAACGGCGACAGCGGCGTGCTGCGCATCGTCCGCAAGGGCAAGAAATACGTGCTTCAGCTCACCGAGGAGAAATCGGTGTTCAAGCAGCCGCGTGACATCGACCGCGTGGATGTGGAGGTGATCGAGGAAGTGCCTCTCGCCCTTAAGGCATCGAAGAATGATCCGTCGAAATATGTCTACCTCAAGGTGCATTGTGATTTCAACCCCGGACGCGACATGGCGGCTTTCGCTTACAGTCTTGACGGAGAAACATGGAATGCGATTGGCCGCGAGGTGCCGATGCGTTTCGACTATATGCGCCATTTCATGGGCACGAAGTTCGCCATCTTCAATTATGCCACCAAGGACACCGGCGGATATGTCGATGTGGACTATTTCGACTATACGCAGGAGCCGGAGGGCATTTGAGAAATGAGTAATATGCATTGAGAGTGAAAATATTGATAATCATATTGCTGATTGTGGTATCAGCAGTCCCGGTCTTTGCCGACGAGGTCACCGATACGGCGCTTATAGATGTCCGCGACCCCATGCTGAGCAGTCCTTACAGGTTCAGGTGGAAACAACTGATCGTGCCCGCCGCATTGATCACCGTGGGTACGGTGGGAATGGAGGCCGGATGGTTCAAGGGAATCAACAATGAATTTTCGCCGGTTGATCCACATAATGTGAGCAAGCCTGTCGACGATATTATCCAGTACACGCCGGTTGCCGGGCTCTATGCCCTGAAGCTCTGCGGTGTGCGCTCTCGCGACAGCTATGTGGACATCTCACTGCTTTTGGCTATGTCGTGGATGATCAGTGCCGGCACTGTGCGGTGCGTAAAGCATACGGTGTCGGTATGGCGCCCCGACGGCACTACCGACAATTCATTTCCATCTGGACATACAGCCACTGCCTTCATGGGGGCTGAGATGATGCGTATGGAGTACAGCGATAATCCATTGGTCGCCTATTCGGGCTATTTTTTAGCCGCCACTACAGGTGTGCTGCGTATCCACCATAAACGCCACTGGTTCACCGATGTGCTGGCGGGAGCAGGAATAGGCATACTCTCCACCCGCGTGGCCTATTGGCTCTACCCCTACATCACCAAGTATCTCATACCGCCCCTTTACCGCCGCAATGTCTACCTCTCGGCTTACGGTACTCCCTCCTCAGCGGGAGTAAATCTCGCCATCAGATTCTAACATCTAAATAACATAACATCATATTTAATCCAATGAAACATTTTCTTTTACCCCTTGTGGCGTTGATGATGGCATCCACATCAATGGCACAGCAGACCGATGAACAGCTCCCCGCCTTCCCCGGTGCGGAGGGATACGCCCGGTATATCACCGGAGGTCGCGGAGGCAAGGTGTACCATGTGACACGCCTCGACGACGACAGTAAGGAAGGATCCCTGCGCTGGGCTCTCTCGCAGGCGAGTCCGAGTGTGATCGTGTTCGATGTGTCGGGCACCATCCATCTGAAATCGCAGCTCAACATCAGCAAGAGCAATACCACAATTGCCGGACAGACCGCACCGGGTGACGGTATCTGCGTTGCCGACTATCCCGTGTCAATCAAAGGCAACAACGTGATCGTCCGGTATATGCGTTTCCGTCTTGGAAACGTCAACGTGAAAGTGAGCGGTGCCGACGGATGGGATGCGTTCGGTGCCATGGACCGCTCGAACCTGATGATCGACCATTGCTCGGTGAGCTGGAGCATCGACGAGTGCTGCTCGATCCTCGGCAACAAGAACACCACCTTGCAGTGGAGCATCGTGTCGCAGAGCCTCGTGAATGCCGGACACTCCAAGGGCGCACATGGCTATGGCGGCAACTGGGGCGGCAGCGGAGCGTCGTTCCACCACAACCTGATGGTGCACCACACGAGCCGTACTCCGCGTTTCGGTCCGCGTCAGAGCACACAGAAGGACGAGCGCATGGACTACCGCAACAATGTGATCTATAATTACGGCGGCAACGGCTGCTACGGCGCCGAGGGCATGAACGCCAACCTCGTGAACAACTATTACAAGCCGGGCCCCGGCAGCCCTACCGGCACCAAGGGCAAGCGTCTGCTCAAGATCGACATCCGCACACAGGACTATGTAGAACGTTATCCTGCTTTCGCGCCTATGCTGCACGTGTGGGGCAAGTTCTATGCCGACGGCAATGTCAACTCCAAATATGATGATGTGACGGCCGACAACTGGGCCAACGGTATCTACAATCAGATCGACAAGAATTCCTGCGACGGCACATGGAGCGATGCTACTGCCGACTCCATACGTCTGGAGGCTCCCATAAATTTCCTTTACACCACCACACACACGGCCGAGGATGCCTACGAGCGTGTGCTCGACTATGCCGGTGCGTCGCTCCATCGTGACAGCCATGATGCGCTGATGGTGAGTGACACACGCGACGGAGTGGCCAGCTACACCGGAAAGAACCTCGGCAAGGGCTTCATCAATTCGCAGGAGGATAACCGTCCCGCCGACGCCTCTGAGGACTGGAGCGCATGGCCTACACTCGAAAGCCTGGAGGCACCCCTTGACACCGACCGCGACGGAATGCCCGATGAGTGGGAGCTTGCCAATGGTTTCGATCCTTCTGATCCTGAAGACCACAACACCGTGATGTCCGACGGCTACACAGCCCTTGAGCACTATCTCAACAGACTGGTCGAGGAGATAACCCTCGCCCAGAATGTCGGCGGCATCGCCGAAGGAATAGGTACTGCCGGCATTACCGATGTGATAGCCACCCCGGCTGAAACCTATACCGACGACAACTGGTACACCATCCAGGGTATCGCTCTCCCGCAGCAGCCCACCGCCCCCGGCATCTATATCCACCACCGCAAGAAGGTGATCATCCGATAAGGGATAATCATAATGAGGAGGCTGTGTCAAAATAGGCGCAGCCTCTTTTTATAAGCTGCTGAAAAACATA
>CAYZPI010000148.1:0-4891 GCA_964480085.1 uncultured Bacteroides sp.
TGAAGGAAGCTTCTGAAGGCGAACTCAAAGGTATCCTCGGCTACACCGAAGACGCAGTGGTATCTTCCGATTTCCTCGGCTGCCCGCTCACTTCTATCTTCGATGCTAAGGCCGGTATCCAGCTCACCCCGACCTTCGTAAAGGTTATCTCTTGGTACGACAATGAAATCGGCTACTCCAACAAGGTGCTCGATCTCATCGCACACATGAAGAAAGTAAACGGCTAATACCGCACTGATACAATCCATTATCCCATAAGCCCGAAAGGGTTTGTGGGATTTTTGTTTTTTTAACCTTGCCGTTACCGGAAAAGCCCTTAACTTTGCACCCGAAATAAAGTGCCGACAGGCGCAGTGGAAAGATTTGACTGCTTGCAACCACATAAAAAAATGCTAAAATAGAGACATAGCTTCCCTCTCTGACGGAGCATGTACGTAGCATCGTGGTGGCGTCAAGCCTACCGCGATTTTTTTTAAGTAATAAGTTATAGTGAATAGTGAATAAGTGAATAGATTTCTGTCTCTTAATCCTTAAATATATATGCATTATTTCTTCACATCCGAATCAGTGTCGGAAGGTCATCCCGACAAAGTCGCCGACCAGATTTCCGACGCCATCCTCGACCAGCTACTCGCCTACGATCCCCAGGCTCATGTGGCTGTAGAGACCCTCGTCACCACCGGCCAGGTGGTGGTGGCAGGCGAGATCTCCAGCAATGTCTATATAGATATCCCCACGGTGACACGCAAGGTGATCAACCGCATAGGCTACGACCGCGCCGAACTGCAGTTCGATGGCAACTCCTGCGGCGTCCTCACAGCCATCCACGAGCAGAGCGGCGATATCGCGCGCGGCGTGAACCGCGATGAAGAAAGGGAACAGGGCGCCGGCGACCAGGGCATGATGTTCGGTTACGCCACCAACGAAACCCCGCAATATATTCCCCTGTCGCTCGCACTGAGCCATGCCCTTATGTACGAACTCGCGCAGATACGCAAACAAGGAAAGGAAATGACCTATCTGCGCCCCGACTCCAAGAGCCAGGTGACGGTGGAATACGACGAGAACGACCGCCCCGTGCGTGTTGACACTGTGGTGGTATCGACACAGCACGATGAATTCATCACTCCGAAGGATGGCGAGACTCAGGAGGAAGCCGACAAGAGAATGGTGGAAAAAATTGAGGAGGACGTAAGGAATATCCTTATTCCGAGGGTGAAAGCCAAGCTGCCCGAGAATCTCCGTAAAATGTTCGGCGAGGACTTCAAGCTCCATGTCAACCCCACAGGAAAATTCGTGATCGGCGGACCTCACGGCGACACCGGCCTCACAGGCCGTAAGATCATTGTGGATACCTACGGAGGCCACGGCGCACATGGCGGCGGTGCATTCTCAGGAAAGGATCCGTCGAAAGTCGACCGTTCGGCAGCTTACGCCACACGCCACATAGCCAAGAATCTCGTGGCGGCCGGCGTGGCCGACCGTGCCCTGGTGCAGGTGGCCTACGCCATCGGCAAGGCAGAACCGGTGAGTGTCTATGTCAACACTTACGGCACTGCAAAAGTGGACATGTCGGATGCCGAGATTTCGGAAAAGATCAAATCAATCTTCGACCTTCGCCCCAAGGCTATAGAAGAGCGCTTAGGTCTGCGCAAACCCATCTATCTGGAGACGGCAGCCTACGGTCACATGGGGCGCGAATGTGTGACCGTGAAAAAAGAATTCGAGTCGGTTTACAACTTCAACAAAGACATTTACGTCACCCTCTTCAAATGGGAGGACCTCGACTATGTCGACAAGATCAAGGAAGCCTTCGCCATCGTGTAAGATTGGTGCCGGAGCCTCCGGTCTCAGTCATTACCCACACATACCCCAAACTCGCCGCCACGGTAGTCGAAACTGACCACACCGATGGCGGCGAGCCTTATTATTGCCGACTCGGCAACCTTGCGCGACGCACCTGTGGAGATGAGGGCCTCATTCACAGGCATCCATCCGCGCTGACGTAGCGCGTCGACAAGCATCCTCTCCGGACCATCAATATTCATGAGCGTGTCCTCCTGCGATTCCATGGTGCGCCATGTGCGCACCATCAGCGGATGCGCGGAGATATTCTCATCGGCTACGCGGAAATAGGCTTTCCAGCTCCTGTCCTGCTCCTGCGCATACACAGGCCGTCCGGCAGCCTTTTCCACTCTCGCCCGGATCACGATGCCGGTGTCGCCGGTGTTGAATGCAGTGAACTCCACCTGTTGCGAGGGACGACAATATAGCTGCGCCGCCTGCTCGATGACATAGATATCCTCGTCGTTGCGCACTCCGGCAATTGTGCCGTTGTCCTTCACGCCCACGAGCAGATGGCCGCCGGCATTGTTGGCAAACGCTGAGATGCTCCGGGCTATCTTGCGCGCGTCGGAAATGGCGAATTTGAAATCCTGTGTCACATGTTCGCCCTGCGAAATCAAGTCGAGAATGTACGCACGTCCTCTTATCGCCTTCAAATTCTTCATGATCAGTACTCGAATCTACCTTCCGGAGCCGGGATGAGCACCTCGTCGAGAAAACGCCGTGCCACGCGCTTTGCTTCCGGAAGGTCATTGAAGAGATAGTTGCCGCAATCCCTGGCGGTTGCTCCGGGTATGTCGCCCTCGAAATCGGCGATGAAGGTGAAAGTTTCGCGCATCAGCGGTAATATGTCCTCAGGCTGGAGATGCCCCTGCAGGATGAGGTATGATCCGGTGCAGCAACCCATCGGCCCCCAGTACACCACCGCCGGAGCCCATTGCGGATGGTTGCGCAGGAAAGTGGCGGCAAGGTGTTCGATCGTATGCAGGGCTTCAGGCTTTACGGCCGGCTCGCGGTTGGGAGCCGTTAGCCGGACATCGAAGGTGGTGAGATGATCGCCATTGGGTGTCACATCGCGTCTCGACACATACACTCCCGGCAAAAGCGAGAGATGGTCGATGGTAAAACTGTCGATCTTTTTCATTTCAGCGTCTCTATCAGGAGTTTCACAGTCTCGAAGGTGTGGAGCGGGGCATCGTTCCAGAAATTCTCATATTGCGATATGTTGTCGGCAGCCCCGGGGGTGTCGCTCACAACACGTATGCAGTACATCGGCACACTCTTGCGGTAGCAGGCTTGTGCAATTGCAGCCGACTCCATATCCACTGCCATTGCCTCAGGATAAAGCTCCAGGATACGGTGAACGTCCTCGGTGCGGCTCACAAATATGTCACCTGAAGCTACGAGTCCGCTTTTCACGCCAAGCCGTCCGGCAAGAGCCTTGGTAGGCTGCGGACATTCGAAGAAACGCGGACATCCTGCCGCCTCGCCCCACTCTGTGCCCGGTCCACACCACACATCGTGATAAGCGATGCGGTCGGCAAGCACTACATCGAGAATAGAGGCACCCTTGCCTGTGCCTCCGGCCACTCCGCTGTTGATTACAACATCCGGCGAAAAACGGTCGATCATTGCCGTCGTGCCTAACGCAGCGTTCACCTTGCCGATACCGCATGACATCGCCACAATCTCTGTCGCGCCGATGCGTCCGCCGTAGAATACATATCCGTCTACCTCTGTATTCGTATATTCATCGAGCATGCCCAGGAGCAGGTCAAGCTCCTTCTGCATGGCCACTATCAATCCAATTTTCATTACAATCTCTTTTTTCGATAATATCACTACGCAAAGGTAGTAAAAAACATCCGTTTCTCCCACTCAACGGCAAAAAAATCCGGATCCCAAACATGAAATCCAACCCAATTTTGGTCAAGAAAAAAAATGCTTGTAAAAATTGTGGAAAATGGATTGGACAGGGCACAAAAAAAAATTAATCGTCATCGCGACGACTAATCTTCTTACCTTAAATCTAATACCATGAAAAACTGATGCAAAGTTACAGCTTTTATGTTAAACAACATAATTTTTGGCAACAAAATGCATCCATTTAACATAATTTAATATTTTCGACTACAATGCCAACCGTTCATCTATCAAAAAAATACGCAAAGCGTTGATTTGTAGGGACGCTGCATGCCGCGTCCGCTTAGCACCGCCATAAAATATGCGCCTACCGTCGGACAAGCAGACCCGCCACAGCGTACCCACGCATTGATTATCAATACATTATAAAAAATATCAGACACCTAAAAAACGTTATCAAGGAATCGTCAACCGTCCATTAATTAAAATCTCATGCTTTTATCCTGAGAAAAATCAAATTTTTACACAAAAGGGAAAGAGGAAAATTTTGCAAATTCGAAAATTATCCTTAACTTTGCACCCGCAACCGCAAGGAAAGATGCCGGAGTGGTCGATCGGGACGGTCTCGAAAACCGTTGTACCCTTACGGGTACCCAGGGTTCGAATCCCTGTCTTTCCGCAACATAAGGCGACAAAAATCAGCCTAAAAGCGACAAACCGCAGACTATCAATTAGTTCTGCGGTTTTTTCGTGTCTTATCCTTTCGATTCAGGACCGAAATCAGACCAAGAAAAGACCATTTCAGACAGAGTTTTGGCACTAACTCGGCACACAAAATCCAAGTGTCTGTTTGTGTGCCAAAAATGCGCTTATATGATTTGTAATTATTTGAATGTCTGATAATTGATGATAAATCTTTGATACAATTAAAGGAAAGAGCCGTGTTAAAATTCAAAATAACGGACATATCTATAATTAATAATTAGATTTTGTTGTAAATTTGCAATTATATTCAAAAAATCAAATAATGGAAAAAATTAGTTGTGCTATTCTTTCACTCATTATATCGATTGCTTGCTTAGCGGCTAATCTGTCTCAGAGCACTGATACAATATCCGATGCTTTGCGTCTTAAAGAAGTGGTAGTGACAGGTGAGAACATACAAAAATCCAAGGACGGTTAT
>CAYZPI010000149.1:0-4711 GCA_964480085.1 uncultured Bacteroides sp.
ATCAGGCTATAGAGGCTAAGGAGGGTGTGAAGGTTGAGGCTGCCACCCAGACTTACGCTACCATCACTCTCCAAAACTATTTCCGTATGTATCACAAGCTTGCCGGTATGACCGGTACGGCCATCACCGAGGCTGGTGAGTTCTGGGACATCTATAAGCTCGATGTGGTGACGATTCCCACCAACAAGCCAATAGCCCGTGTCGATCTCAACGACCGTGTCTACCGCACACGTGGCGAGAAATACGATGCCGTGATAGCCGAGATTGTGCGTCTCCATGAAATCGGACGTCCCGTCCTGGTGGGTACCACCTCTGTTGAAATTTCCGAGAAGCTCTCGAAGATGCTTCAGATGCGTCATATTGAGCATAATGTGCTAAATGCCAAGCTGCATCAGCGTGAGGCTGAGATTGTGGCTCTCGCAGGTAAGGCAGGAGCCGTCACCATTGCCACCAATATGGCCGGCCGTGGTACGGACATCAAGCTTACCCAGGCTGTCAAGGAACTCCAGGATAAGGAGATTGTCGACGGTAAGGATGTGGGCGGTCTGGCCATCATCGGCACGGAGCGTCATGAGTCGCGTCGTGTCGACCGTCAGCTGCGTGGTCGATCCGGTCGTCAGGGCGATCCGGGTTCGTCGGTTTTCTACGTGTCGTTCGAGGATCCCTTGATGCGTATGTTCGCATCCGACAAGGTGATGAAGCTCATCGACAAGATGGGTTGGGAGAAGGGAGAGATGCTTGAGCACTCTTTCGTCACAAATGCTATTGAGAAAGCTCAGAAGCGTGTGGAGGAGAATAATTTCGGTATCCGTAAGCGTCTGCTCGAATACGATGATGTGATGAACAAGCAGCGTACTTATATCTATTCCCGTCGTCACCATGCACTTGTAGGCGAACGCATAGGTATCGACATCGCCAACATGATCTACGACACCATCGAGAATCTTGTGATGACCTACGAGGCTCCTGCCGACTACGATGATCTTAAGCTTGAGATTGCCAAGATATTCACTTGCGAACCCCCTTACACAGCCGAGGAATATGCAAAGCTTGAGCGGGAGGACAAGGTGGAGCGACTCCACGCTGTGGCCATGGAGACACTCGAACGGCGTGGCCAGCGTATACGCGAGGTGCTAATGCCTGTCGTCACTCAGGCTCTCGAACATGGCGAGTCGGGTGTGCGCTCGATTCCCATCACCGATGGCAAGCGTATATATCCCATCCTTTTCGACCTCAAAGAGGCGCAGGACACCGATGGCGCTTCTATTGTCAAGGAATGGCAGAAAAAGATCATGCTGGTTGTGATTGATGAGTTCTGGAAGGAACACCTCCGCGAACTCGACCAGTTGCGTCAGTCGGTGCAGAATGCTTCTTACGAGCAGAAGGACCCGTTGGTAATCTATAAGGTGGAATCGTTCCACATGTTCGAGAATATGCTGAGCCAGCTCAACAACCGTGCAGTGTCTTCTCTGATGCGCGGCCAGATTTTCATCCCTCAGCGTCCACCGGTGCCTCAGCAGGCTCCTCAGCAGCCGGCCGGCGAACAGGCTCCGCAACAACCCGCACGCCCGCAGCCTTCAATGCAGAGGGCTATGCCCCAGCAGCGACCCAACAATGAGTGGAAGATCTCTAAGGCAACTCTGCCAAGCGAGGAGGAGAAGGCTCAGCGTGCGGCAGCATCCTCGCCGCAGGGAGATAAGCAACAGGCTCCGCAGCCCATCAAGGCCGCTCCGAAAGTCGGACGCAATGATCCTTGTCCTTGCGGTTCGGGCAAGAAATACAAGAACTGCCACGGACGCGGACTCTGATTTGAATCGAATAAATCCATTATCATAAGTTTATGAATATTTCATATAGCTGGTTAAAGCAATATATTGATTTCGACCTCACGCCCGAACAATTGGCCGACGCCCTCACGTCAATCGGACTGGAGACCGGTGGTGTTGAGCGTGTAGAGTCGATTCGCGGTGGTCTGCGTGGCATTGTGATTGGCAGGGTCCTTACTTGCATCGATCATCCCGACAGCGATCACCTCCATATCACCACCGTTGACCTTGGTGATGGCCAGGCAACCCAGATTGTATGTGGCGCACCCAACGTGGCTGCAGGACAGACTGTGGTTGTGGCCACCGTCGGTACCACACTCTACGATGGCGACAAGGAATTTAATATTAAGAAATCCAAGATTCGCGGCGTTGAATCGTTCGGAATGATCTGTGCGGAAGATGAGATCGGTATCGGTACATCCCACGACGGCATCATTGTGCTTCAGGGTGAGGAGCTCCCGGCACCGGGCACCCCTGCCGCCGAATACTATAACCTCACAGACGACTATGTGCTTGAGGTGGATCTTACACCGAACCGTATCGATGCTGCTTCGCATTATGGTGTGGCCCGCGATTTAAGCGCATATCTCACGGTGCATGCCGCTCCGGTGGCTCCGCATAAGCCTTCGGTTGAGGCGTTCAAGGTGGATGCTCCTGAAGATAAGGGCATCACTGTCCAGGTGGATGATTCAGAAGGCTGCCCACGCTATTGTGGTGTCACTGTCAAGGGTGTGAAGGTGGCTGAGAGTCCTGAATGGCTCAAGGACCGTCTTTCCGCAATTGGGCTCCGTCCGATAAACAATGTGGTTGACACCACCAACTATATCCTCCATGCTTACTGTCAGCCCATGCATTGTTTCGATGCATCGAAGATAGCAGGCGACAAGATTGTGGTGCGCACATGTCCTGCCGGTACAAAGTTCACCACTCTCGACGGGGTGGAACGCACACTCGACGCCGCCGACCTTATGATATGCAATGCAGATGAGCCTATGTGTATTGCCGGAGTGTTCGGAGGTCTTGATTCAGGTGTTACCGAGGAAACCACTTCGATATTCCTTGAGAGTGCTTATTTCAATCCCACACGTGTGAGGAAGACTGCACGCCGTCATGGCCTGTCAACTGACTCCTCGTTCCGCTTCGAGCGTGGTGTTGATCCCAATGGTTGCATGTATGCCCTTAAGCTCGCAGCCCTTTTTGTCAAGGAGCTTTGCGGGGGTGAGATAGTAGGGGACGTGTATGATGTGAAGACCGGTGATTTCCCTCCATTCGATGTGAAACTTGCCTACCGTCAGATTACCGATCTTATCGGTAAGGAGATTCCAAAGGATACCGTCGACAATATCCTCCGTGCCCTGGAGATTGAGATTACATCCGTCGACGGTGATGTGATGGATCTGAAAGTGCCCACCTTCCGTGTGGATGTGCAGCGTCCCTGTGATGTCATCGAGGATATCCTCCGCATTTATGGTTATAACAATGTGGAGATGCCCACAGCCGTGCATTCGTCGCTCTCATTCAAGACTCCTACGGATCTTTCTGACGACCTGCGTCGCACGATCGCCAACCAGCTCACAGCCGTTGGCTTTAATGAGATTCTCAATAATTCTCTCACTGCTGCCCGCTACTATCAGCCGCTTACCTCGTATCCCGAAGATCACTGTGTGCGTTTGCTCAACCCGCTGAGTCAGGATCTTAATGTGATGCGTCAGTCGTTGATCTTCGGTGGACTCGAGACCATCGCGCATAATGCCAACCGTAAGCGTCCTGATCTGGCGCTCTATGAGTTTGGAAATGTCTATTTCTTCAATCCGTCTGCTGAATCCACTGCAGAGAATCCTACTGCACCTTACAGCGAGGCTTCGCATTTGGCATTGTGGCTTACAGGAAATATCCGCAGAGGCAACTGGGCACGTAAGGAGGAGGAAGCAACTTTCTTCGACCTCAAGGCTACGGTAGCCAACATTTTCGCACGCCTCAATATCCCGGCAAATGAGATTACACTCAAAAATGGCAATCTCGATATCTTCGAGACATCGGTGGTGATATCCACACGTTCGGGAAAGCATCTTGGCGATATGGGTATCGTGAAGAAGGCTGTGGCAAAAGATGCTGATGTGAAGCAACCTGTGGTGTATGCCGAACTCGACTGGGGTGCTATCGTCAAACTTGCCTCAGCCAAAAAGACTATTTTCGCTCCGCTGCCAAAGACGATGCCCGTGAAGCGCGACCTCGCTCTTCTTGTTGACAATACCGTGACAATGGCTCAGATTGAGGCAATCGTGCGCGAGTCGGAGAAAAAATTGCTCAATGCTGTCGAGCTATTCGATGTGTATGAAGGCAAGAATCTCCCTGCCGGCAAAAAGTCCTATGCTATCTCTATTGCGCTGCAGGATCCGGAGAAGACTCTACAGGATAAGCAGATTGACCAGATTATGGCCAAAATCATTGCCAACCTTACCAAAAAGGCTGCTGCAGAACTTAGATAATTTTCAGAAATCTATTAAATCCAACATAATAATTCAATCTCATGGGAAGAGCTTTTGAATATCGTAAAGCCAGAAAATTGAAACGCTGGGGAAATATGTCGCGTACATTCACCCGCATAGGTAAGGAAATCACCATTGCTGCCAAGGCCGGCGGTCCTGATCCTTCCACCAATCCTCGTCTGCGTGCCCTTATGCAGAATGCAAAGGCTGCCAACATGCCCAAGGACACTGTGGAACGCGCCATAAAGAAGGCTACAGACAAGGACGCAAGCGATTACAAGGAGATTACTTACGAAGGATACGGACCTCACGGTATAGCTATTTTCGTGGAGGCTGCCACTGACAACAACACCCGCACCGTGGCCAACGTGCGCTCCTATTTCACCAAGCATGGCG
>CAYZPI010000150.1:0-4655 GCA_964480085.1 uncultured Bacteroides sp.
CCTGGAACGACTTGATCATACCCATCACAGTACCGAGAAGACCGACGAGAGTACCAAGTGTTGTGAGTGTAGCCACGATGGGGAGGTTCTGCTGAAGAGCGGGCATCTCAAGTGCGGTGGCCTCTTCGATTTCCTTCTGGATGGTGAGGATCTTCTGCTCTTTCGAGAGAGTAGTGTTGGCATCCATTTCCTCGTAGCGTGCGAGAGCGGCGTTAACAACAGCAGCCACGCAACCCTGCTGCTTCTTGCAGAGGTCCTGAGCTTTCTTGATATCGTTTACAGCGAGAGCTTTCTTCACGTTGCTTACGAAAGTGGCGATAGAGCCTTTGCCCTTTGCTCCGGAGAGAGCGAAATAGCGCTCGAAGGAGATAACGATAACGGTGAGGAAGAGGGTCTGGAGGATAGGCACGATGAATCCGCCTTTGTAGATTGTACCCCAGATGTCGATGGGATGACCATCCTCGAAGTGCATGTCATGACCGAACCAGAAGATGAAGAGACATACAGCGATAGCGCAGCATACGAGGATTACCCAGAAGGCATTCTTGATGCCGGGGACGTTGGATTTAACGGGGGCGTTTGCAGCTTTACCCGGCTTTGCTGCGGGCTGAGCGGTGGGCTTTTGAGCTTCCATGTTAAAAAATTACTTGATTAAAGAATTAAATGTTTATTGATTAGATGTTTAATATATGTCGAAGCTTTATGGTCGATAGCTCTTGTCCCATTTAGGAATGGTGATTAGAGGTAAGGAAATGCACTGAAGATAATGTGTCTCCAAAAACATTAACGCAAAATTATCAATTAAATTTCTAATGTCAAAATTTTTCACACATTTTTTTTCATTTTATACCTTGTCTTATGATTTAACAGAAATTTTTAAACGTTCGTAAAAATTTTTTATGTATCTTTGCAAGTTGAGGGCGCGGCATTGAACGCCTACGCCATTACCTACCGGAAATATTCAGCAAATAAACAACTTAATATAATACCTAATGGAACTAAAGCTAAAAAAAGGGCTTGACCTCAACCTTGCGGGTGCTGTCGCCGACACATCCGGGACTGCAAGTGTGGCAGTGAGCGAATGTGCGGTCATTCCCGATGATTTCCACGGATTCACACCGAAGCCTGAAGTGAAGGAAGGCGACAAGGTGGCACGCGGACAAGCGCTGCTCCACGACAAGAACCGCGAGGAGGTGAAAATAGTGTCACCGGCCTCAGGCACGGTCAAGGCAGTGGTGAGAGGCGAACGCCGAAAGATCGAGAGAGTGGTCATATCTATTGAAGGCGACCGGGAAACAACCTTCGACACAAAGGGCATCGACAACCGCGAAAAAGCGCTTGCTCTACTGTGCGCAAGCGGTCTGCTGAGCCGCTTTCGTGCCCGTCCGTATGATATTGTGCCTGATCCGGAACAGACGCCACGCGACATCTTCGTGACCGCCATCGACTCGGCACCGCTCGCGCCCGGATTCGCCCCATTCGTAAGCGGAAAGAAAAAGGAGATCGAGGCCGCCGTTGCATTGCTCAGGAAAGTGACCTCCGGCAAAGTTTACCTCTCGGTGGACTCCCACTGGCAGCTCGGCGAAATCGCAGGGGCGGAGAATGTGGTGATCTCCGGCAAGCACCCTATTGGCAATGTCGGAGTGCAGATCGCCAACATCGCGCCCGTCAACAAAGGTGAGACCGTATGGACTCTCGATGCCGTGACCCTCGTGAAACTCGGCATCCTCCTCTCCACCGGCAAAACCGACACTTCAACCATTGTGGCACTCACAGGATCGGAGGTAAAGAATCCCCACATGATATCCACGGTGGAAGGTGCGCAGATAGCACCTCTTATAAAAGGAGAACTCTCGCACGATGACCACGTGCGCATCATCAGCGGCAACGTGCTCACTGGCGTGAAGGTGGAACCCGACGGGTACCTGCATTTCCCCTACCGCCAGATCACGGTGATTCCCGAGGGCGACAATGCCGACGAATTCATGGGCTGGGCGTCGCTCTCGCCATCGAAGATGAGCGTGAGCCGATCGTTCCCGGGGCATTTCTTGAACCGTCTGTTCAAGCCCGACGCACGCATCAAGGGCGGAAGACGCGCCATGATCATGTCCGGAGAATACGACAAGGTGATACCTATGGACATCATGGCTGAATACCTGATAAAGGCCATCATAGCCAAGGATATCGAGCAGATGGAGAAGCTCGGCATCTATGAGGTGGCTCCTGAGGATTTTGCCCTTGCCGAATATGTCGACACCTCCAAAATCCCCCTTCAGCAGATTGTGCGCGACGGACTCGACTACCTACGCAAAGAGGTGGAATGAAGCAGCACCTCATTATAAAGACTCATATCATCACAACTAAATAACATACAACGTGAATCCATTGAAAAAATATCTGGACAGGATCAGGCCCAACTTCGAGGAAGGAGGACGTCTTCACGCGTTCCACTCGGTGTTCGACGGCTTCGATACCTTCCTGTTCACTCCCAATTCCACGGCAAAGGCAGCCGGGGGAGTGCATATCCACGACAGCATCGACTCCAAGCGTACCATGATCATCGTGGTATTGGCGCTGATGCCATGCTTCTTTTTCGGGATGTACAACACCGGCTACCAGCACTGGCTGGCATGCGGGCTCACCGATTTTCCCTTCTGGAGCCTTATGCTCTACGGCTTCCTCGCCATCCTGCCCAAGGTGGTGGTGTCGTATGTCGTAGGTCTCGGCATTGAATTCATCGTGGCTCAATGGCGCAAGGAAGAGATCCAGGAAGGATTCCTGGTGACGGGTATCCTCGTGCCCATGATCGTGCCGGTAGAGACTCCCCTGTGGATGCTTGCCGTAGCCGTGGCCTTCGCCGTGATATTCGCCAAGGAGGTGTTCGGGGGCACCGGTTACAACATCTTCAACGTGGCGCTCGTCACCCGCGCATTCCTCTTCTTCGCCTATCCCGCCAAGATGTCGGGCGATGCAGTGTTCGTATCCGCCGGCAAGATGTTCGGCTTCGGTCCGGAAGCTGCCGATGGCTTCACCTGCGCCACCCCTCTTGGCCAGGTAGCCACCGCTTCGGGCGGCGATTTCACGATCACCGGCATCAACGGCGATCCGCTCACATTGTGGGACGCTTTCGTAGGACTTATCCCCGGATCGTTCGGCGAGACTTCGGTAATCTGCATCCTCATCGGTGCCGCCATCCTGTTGCTCACCGGCATAGGCAGCTGGAAGATCATGCTGTCGGTGCTTGTAGGCGGTGTGGCAATGAGCGCGGTCGCCCATGTCTTCGCCACACCCACCTATCCTGTGTCGTACATGACCGTAGGCGACCAGCTGTGTTTCGGCGGCTTCGCCTTCGCAGCCGTATTCATGGCCTCCGACCCTGTGACTGCCGCACGCACGAATATCGGCAAATATATCTATGGCTTCCTGATAGGTGTGATAGCCATTCTTATCCGTACCTACAACACTGGCTACCCCGAGGGTGCCATGCTCGCAGTGCTGCTTATGAATGCTTTCGCGCCTCTGATCGACTGGTGTGTGGTGCAGGCCAACATCCGCCGCAGGGAAAAACGTCTAACCGATAAACTCGCCGACTGATGAACAAACAAAGCAACACATACACTATTATATATATAATAGTCCTGGTGGTAGTGGTAGGAGCTGCCCTGGCCCTCACATCAATGTCGCTCAAGGAGCGGCAGACCGCCAACGCCAATGCCGACAAGATGCGGCAGATCCTTGCCTCGGTGAAGATCACTCCAGCCGAAGGACAGGTGATCGAAGATTACAATAAGTACATCACCGAAAGTTTCCTGGTCGACTATCAGGGACAGAAAGTCGACGGAGACGCCTTCAACGTGAACATGAAGGAGGCCGCAAATACCCCGGCAGACAAGCGTCAGCTGCCCGTGTTCGAATGCAAGCTCTCCGACGGAGCCGTCAAATATATCATCCCCGCCTACGGAGCCGGCCTATGGGGCCCGATATGGGGATATGTGTCGGTTGACAGCGACGGATCCACCATCTACGGAGCCTATTTCTCTCACGAGGGTGAGACTCCGGGACTTGGCGCCAACATCGCCGAACCTGCGTTCTACGATCAGTTCAACTCATCTCTCCATCTCTTCAAGGATGGCAGGATGCTGCCGATCGAGGTAGTAAAGAAAGGTCAGAAACCGCAGAACGAGAACGCCGACTATGTCGACGGCGTGTCGGGCGGAACGATTACCAGCAAAGGCGTGGGCGCGATGCTCGACAACTGCCTCGCCCCTTACGAAGCATTCCTGAAAACCCTCTCAAACAAATAAGCCATGGCCGATAAGATAAATTACAAGGAGGTATTCTTCAACCCCTTCTCCAAGAACAATCCGGTGGTGGTGCAGGTGCTCGGCATCTGCTCGGCCCTGGCCGTTACGGCAAGTCTTGAGCCGGCGATAGTGATGTCGCTGTCGGTGATTGCCGTGCTGGCATTCTCAAATGTTATTATTTCGCTGTTGCGCAACACCATCCCCACCAACATACGCATCATCGTGCAGCTTGTGGTGGTGGCTGGCCTGGTGGTGATCGTCAACCAGCTGCTCCTTGCGTTCGCCTACGAGGTGAGCCTGCAGCTGTCGGTATTCATCGGTCTGATAATCACCAACTGTATCCTTATGGGA
>CAYZPI010000151.1:0-4614 GCA_964480085.1 uncultured Bacteroides sp.
TAAAGAACGTAGAACTCCTCGAATATCCCGAGCTCGGCATGGAGGCTATCTGGAAAATCGATGTAGAGGATTTCCCCGCATTCATCCTCGTGGACGACAAAGGCAACGACTTCTTCACAGAGATATCCGAAAAATGCAAAGGCTGCGGACTGGCCAAATAAGTTCGCCTACAAAGATTAATCACGGAGAGATGCAGCAATGCATCTCTTTTTTTCTTTACTGACTGATAAATAATAAATTATCAAATATTTAAAATATTTTCACTATAAAAAATAGAAAAATAATGAGATTTTTCGTAATTTAGCGGTCAGAAAAGTGAACATAATATCCCGAATAGTGTTAAATTAACAGATACGGACATTCAGCCGTACAAAAAGGATTTATCAACTATTAAAAATATGAGTTATGGCAGACACTAATCACAATGTAGAATCAACCCGCAATTTCGAAGAATACAGAAGGAACATGCACCGCGAGGAACAGCCCGGTCGCAGCGTAGTCCCTTCCCCTAAGAAAGCAGTAGGAGTAGCGTTCGGAATCTTCATGATTCTCGTGTATGTGGGAGTAGGCATTCTTCTGATCGTGAATTTCTTCAACTGGGATGCATCGTTCGCTTGGGTAAGATGGGTGCTCGGCATAGTGCTTATCATCTACGGCATATTCCGCGGCTACAGACAGTTCAAAGGTTATGATTATGGCAATTAAGACTATGTACAGGACCTACATATTACCGATTTTAGGATTATTACTTGTCTCCGTCTGCTCGTGCACCGACAAGACAGAGACAAGTTCCACATCCGGATCTTCGCTCCTCTACTGCGATGAATCATTCGAGAACATTATGGAGCAGGAGATTGATGTATTCGAGTACATCTATCCAAAATCGCACGTGCTTGCACGCTATGGTACGGAGACAGAAGCAGTAGACTCTCTGAAAGCCCTCACCTACCGTACGATAGTGATTCCCCGTGAGCTCACAGAGAAAGAGACCCAGTACATCAAGAGCAAGAACCGCACCCCCCGCACAGCAAAAATCGCAGTGGATGCCGTAGCTCTGATAGTGAATCCTGAGAATCCTATAAAGAAAGTGTCGCTTAAGGAGATATCCGAGATATTATCCGGAGAGACGTCCAAGTGGGTAGATCTGGATCCTTCGTTTCCCGACAAGGAAATTGCAGTACTTGTTGACAAACCTGGATCCTCGATGGCCACCTATATGCGTGACTCCCTTCTGTCCGGCAAGCAGTTCAGTCCTAATGTGCATGCACAGCGTTCGATCAACGGTGTGATTGATGCAGTGAAGAAAGACCGCTGGGCAATAGGAGTGATAGGTGTGAGCTGGCTCACAAGCGACCTCCAGTCGGTGGCAACCATTGATTCCATAGCGGTTGATGCCCAGGACAACACCAGGGCGGCCGACATGGGAGAGATCAACGACAGGCTTCATGGCTCGGGAGTAAAGACTTTAGGAGTGATGCGGGATGATGACCCGAAGGCCTACCGTCCCTATCAGGAAGAAATTTACAGCGGGAAATATCCTCTTACAAGATCAATATATATGATAACGGTCAGCCCATCGGGAAGTCCGGCAGGAGGATTCTTCTCATTTGTGACAGGACATATCGGGCAGAAGCTCATCATGAAGACTGGAGTGCTTCCCGCCAGAATGCAAGTCAGAGTAGCAGAACTGGTGCCGTAGAAAACGGCACCGGTTCTAAACCATTTTATAACAATACAATCAAAAAATAAACCAATTTAAAAGCACATGAAAAAAAAGTTCTTGTTAGGCGTATTTCTTGCAGGATGCGCACTATCAGCTTCAGCCGACGGTTACAACGACGGTATCGAGTACTACAAAGCAGGTCAGCATAAGAATGCCAAGACCGTGCTTGACCGTACACTCAACGAAGCTGGCACCGACCAGGCCCTGGCTTACTATTACCTTGGTCAGATAGCCATGGTGAACGGTGATCTCAAAGTAGCAAAGGAGAATTTCGATAAAGGAATATCTATCAATGCAGAGAATCCCTACAACTATGTGGGACTCGGATCAATTGACCTCCGCAACGGAAATCCCACCGCAGCCGAAGCCAATTTCAAAATGGCTCAGAAATTGGGTAAGAAGAACAATGAAATCACTGTGGACATAGCGCGCGCCTACTACAACGCTGATCCCGTGAAATACGAAAAGGAAGTAAAGAAATTCATCGACAAGGCCCACAAGGATTCAAAGAACACTGAGCCGTCAATCTATATCCTTGAAGGCGACATGCTGTTCGACCAGAAGGACTTAGGTGCGGCAGCAGCCAAATATGAGCAGGCAATCGGTTTCGAACAGGACAATCCTGAAGGATATGTAAAGTTCGCCACTGCGTACATGGGCGTAAATCCCCAGTTCACCCTTGAGAAACTTGAGGAGCTTCTTGCAAAGCAACCCAACTCTGCCCTCGCCCAGCGCGAGCTCGCAGAGCGTTACTATGAGAACAACCAGTGGTCGAAGGCTGCCGAACAGTACGGCAAATATATGTCCAACCCCAACCATTTCCCCGAGGACAAGGCTCGCTATCTGGTGCTGGTATATGCCAACAGCGATTATCCCAAATCCGTGGTCATAGCTGATGAGATTCTCGCCAAGGATTCCCAAAGCGCACAGGCTCTTCGTGTGAAGATGCTGGCCTTGAAGGAGCTGAAAGACTACGCCCAGGCCAAAACAACAGCAGAGAAATTCTTCGGCTTGACATTCAGCGATCCTTCCAAGGCTCCCTACAACCAGGCAGACTACGCCAACTACGGCACCATCCTCATGGAGACCGGAGATACAATCGGAGCAACCAAGGCTATGGAGAAAGCCCTTGAGCTCGATCCTTCGAAGCTCGACAACTACAAAGCCCTGAGCTCGATGTACACCAACGCCGAAATGTTCGACAAAGCTGCCGAAGCTCTTGAGAGAGCCATCCCTAATGTAGGCGATAATTTCGGTCTGACTGAATACTATACCCTGTCGGGACGCTGGCTTAACGCTGCAAGCCGTGCGGAGACCCCCGAAGCAGCCGCAGAAATGGCAGCTAAGGGTGTGACAGCTGTGGACAAAGTGATCAGCGGTCTTGAGGCGGACAATGTACAGCCTTCGTATCTCCAGCGCAAGGCCCTGCTGCTCTTCCTTCAGGACAACAAGCAGGTGACACCACGTGTAGGCGAGGCTTACATAGCACTGAAGAACGCACTCGAAGCAGATCCCTCGAACCAGATGGGAGAAGGAGTGTACAAACAGATGTATCAGATTCTCTACCTGTATTATGATTCAATAGGCGACAAAGCGATGGCAGATGAGATGATGAACAAATTCACAGAGCTCAACAACAAGTAATCAGCCTGTCACAATCATATCTCACGCAAAAAATATCTGGCCTCCAGGGGTCAGATATTTTATGCGTAAGATTGTGATATATTAAGGAATAAAACAAACGCATATGGATGCATCAATCATTGTGACATATCGGTGTCCGATGCGCTGTAAGATGTGCGACATCTGGAACAATCCAACAAAGGCCTCCGAGGAATTCAAGCCAGAGATGCTGAAGAAACTTCCGGATAATCTAAGCTTTATTAATATCACCGGAGGCGAGCCTTTCGTCAGGGAAGACATAGAGGAAATTACCAAAATCCTGCTGACAAAAACAAAAAGGATCGTCTTCTCGACAAGCGGATATTTCTCAGACAGAATAATAGCACTTGCAAAAAAATATCCTCAGGTAGGCTACCGCATATCAATCGAAGGGCTTTCGTGCAAGAACGATGAGCTCCGTGGCCGCCAGGGAGGTTTCGACAAAGGACTGCGCACCCTTCTGGAGCTGCGCCGCATGGGCATCAAGGACATAGGATTCGGAATCACTGTGTCGAATAACAATTCCGATGACATGCTCAATCTCTACGAACTCAACCGCAACTTAGGCATGGAGTTCGCCACAGCGTCATTCCACAATTCATTCTATTTCCACAAGTACGACAACAAGGTGACAAACAAGGATGAGGTGTGCGCGAATTTCGATGAGCTGATCCAGCGTCTGATGAAAGAGAATCACCCCAAATCGTGGGCACGGGCATTTTTCAACCTTGGCCTGATCAATTATATTCAGGGAGGCAGACGCATGCTCCCCTGCGAGGCGGGCAATGAGAATTTCTTTGTGGATCCATTCGGCAACGTGCTTCCCTGTAACGGCATGGAGGAGAGCTGTTGGTACGACACAATGGGAAATCTCAATGATTTCGATAGCTTTGAGGAACTGTGGAACGGACCGAAAGCACAAGAAGTGCGAGAAAAGGTGGCCACATGCCCGAAAAGTTGCTGGATGGTGGGATCAGTATCGCCGGTAATGAAGAAATACCTTCCCAAAATCGCCCCGTGGATAATAAAGAACAAACTCAAGGTGATGAGCGGAGGAAGAGTGGACACTTCGTGCATACCTTTCTACCATGTGGGAAACAACGACAAGCAAGGATTGGGGAACAAAAATCCCAATCAGGATGACGGCCGATAAATATCCTGTACAGGACAAAATAAGAGGCTGTGTCAAAATAGGCGCAGCCTCTTTTTTATGGCGTTGAGGTTTCTAT
>CAYZPI010000152.1:0-4536 GCA_964480085.1 uncultured Bacteroides sp.
TCAAAAATAAGAAAAATCGAACTTTCAAGCGGAAGATAAACAACTGATATACAATTATTACTGTCCGCTAAACCATAGATCATCGAGTCCAACCTCTTGAAAGATAGAAGTTGGGCTTGATTGTTGTTTGAGATAAGCCCCTTGCTTAATTTTCTGAGGGAATTGGAGGCGATTCAGATGCGTCGGAAAGCATAATTTTCAAGTCAGCATCGGGTTGATTGAAGAATTTTTCAAGATTAAGGTAATACATCAACACCAGCCTCAGCATTGTGGCTAATCCGGAGAAGCTCCAGGAACGCGTCAGGGAACTTTGGAGCAGGGAAATCAGCAGATTCGCAATCAAAGTGACCCATATTTGAATCTTGATGGCGTTGGCACTCTCGCCGTAGAAGTATCTGAGGGGAAAGTTCTGCTTGATTTGCTTGAACAGCGATTCTATCTGCCATCGACGGCGGTATATTGCCACTATTGTCTCCAACGACATGTCAAAGTCATTGGTCAACAGCTGTATCAACTTGGGCTGTTTGCCTTTTTTGATGTCCACATACGTTATGATACGCGCAATATGGTTGATTTCACCTTTCCGGAATACTGCCACCTGCTCGCGATACTGCATAAGACCGTATTTGTTCTGTTCCATGCAGTCAACAAGCACCTCATACCGCAGATTTTTCTTCATCTTGGTGACATAGACCACATCACGTTCGGTAAGCTCTTCAAATTTTTCATAATTGATATATGCCCGGTCCAGAGCCACGATTTCATTCCTGTGATAATAACTTGGAGCGAGCATAAATGAGTCGTTTGTGGCAGCAGAAGTGAACCGCACGTCACACGGCACACCCTCATTGGCATGAATGACGGAGTGCACCTTGATTCCACCCTTCTTCTTTCCGGTCTTGGGATGTCGCCCCACACCCTTGAAAATGGCGTTGGAAAAGAGCGTTATGGTGGTTGAATCGATTATCCTGAGCTGCCTGATCCAATTTTCTCCAGTATTCCTTCGGCTGTCCGAGATAAGCCGGTCCTTGTTTTGCTCATACAGCTCACGGTATACATCTTCAAAGAACTTCTCTGGGCGCCTGGCATTTGCGTCTGATAGTGTGCTACGCCTGGGAACCTTGTCTATGCCTATATGCGCCAACTTTCGCACCTCGGCTGTCATAGACGCCTCTATTTCACGCAGCGAATCGAAGCGTTCTATCACAGCGTAGAGCATTGTCAGCAGATGAGTGTACCCGTCAAAGCTCTTTACATACTTTTCTCCGCCGTGATGACGGCTCTTTTCCATGATTTTTTCACGGTCGAGTGATTTTATTAGCTGACCATATATCGGCTGTCCGAAAAAATTTGTACTTTTGGGCATTGTTTCAGTTTTATGTTTTGGCGAACACAAACTAAACTAAAAGGGCTGAATCCTGCAAATGGAATCAGCCCTAATTTTGTAGCCTTTCAAAAATTTTTAGCGGACAGTAATAATATACAATATATGCGAACTTACCCGACTCGGTCCGAATCGGGTAAGGGAACTATATTTTTGCTTTTATCTTAAATGAAAGAGCCGTGACTACTGCGTACAATTCGGCAGCTGCCGGTATCAATTCAAGCGAATGTTGTCCATTTGAAAAAACAGACAGCCCCATGCCGGTCTCTTCACTCCGGCATGGGGCTGTCTGATTATTCTAATTCGGGGATTATTGGATGAATGTGGGACGTTCTGCGCGGGTGCAGACCTTGGTGGGGTCATAGGCGTTGAGTCCCTCACCTAATTCGAGGTTAGGGTTGCTGTGCCATGTGGTTTTCCTTCCTGCCACCCAGTCGGCGAACGAGGAGTAGACCTCATCAATCGTCTCACGCTCCTTGCACCACTGCCAGTTGTAATGACACATCAGCATCTGTGGAGCAAAAAATTCCGATTCGTTGATAGGTACGTCCACGCGATACAGTCCTTCGGAATCGCCCAACTTCGCATTTGATAGGCCAAAAGCTAACTCTGTCTCGGAGTTGTGGTGGATTATGCCTTTTGAGCTTTTGGTCATTGTGGGCGCAATAGGAGTGGGGTCAAACTCGGGATTCTGGAGAGTGACTCCAAGGGTATTGTCCTTGTCCACAAGCACCCAGAAGCCCCGCATGGTCTGGTTGGTCTCGCCAATCAGCTGTGGCAGGTTATGAGTATCGAAAGTCTCTGCCTTACCATTGGCATCCTTTACCACCGGCACACAGAACGATACAGCCCGTCCGCGTGGACTGTCGGCGGTGTATGGACCATCCACATTGATGAATTTCTTGGTGTCATTGCCCGCACCAAGCCACTTGTGTATCTCAGTGCCTATCACGTATGTTCTGGTTGGTGCGGTCGTTAGTTCATCCATTGATTTTTTAATATCCGCCATGTTGTGCTTGAGGTCAACATCTTTGGCCACAGCCCCCTCATACATCAGATAGATCGGCATCGTGGCGCCTGTGGCCACCGGCTCCACTACAATTCTTCTGCCGTACACCGATGGCACGGGATAATAGCCATTGGAGCTGCAATACTTTTTTGTCAGGTCGGTGGTGACATCGTAGATTGTAACAATCAAGTCATTGAAATCCCAGTCGTCCGATCCCCCAAGATCCTCGGCGGCAAGATACCATGGAAAAAGCGACGTTCCTTCGCCTCGTGTGACTAGTTGTCGACCTCCTCCTTGCCCGTATGGATCCACCATAAGCACACAGTCGCTGAAATCGGGAAGATCCGTGTCATATCCCGTGGGAGGAGCCGTGAAGCCCAGCATGTTGTATGAGGAGCCGTGATTGCGGTATATATTACTACCATCAGGATTAAATGTAGCTTCAAGACCACCGCTGATAGTCGTGTCGAGATGAGTCAGGTTTTTGTTGTCTTTTGTGGGGATAATTGCACCCCCGGCAGAGGCACATCCGGAATAGCTGTAGTCGAAATATTCCATATTCACCGCCCATGCGTTCTCGTTGCCCCATTCATGGGAGTTGTATCTATATTCCTGGAAAGAGATATGCTCACACTCCCTGCCGAAGCCTTCTTTGGCGGTATCCTTCAGACCCGACTTAACGTAGAAGCCATAATTTATCATAGGTGACCCGTTGTCGAACTGCACGGTGTAGCCGGTTGTGGCAATGTTGTCAGTAGCCGAAAGCGAGCCCTTGGTGAATGGCGATTCGGGATCTACCGGCCGTAAGTCAACTCCATCGGCATTGCATACCGTCATCATGTCCTTCACCTCAAAGAGATCGTGCATCTCTATTTTGGCGGCTTCTGAGCCTGAGCCTTTGAAGAAATAGATTCCTACAAGGTAGTCGCTTTCGCCGTAGCGGTTGGGCTGCCAATAGAGCGGATAGACAGTTACAGCGTATTTGTCATATGCCTGTACCTGATATTTCGAGCCGTAGAATCTTGTAGTTTTAGACGGATCGAAATTCTCTTTCTGCCCGGTGAGGAAGCTGGCGTTGTTCCAAAGTATTTTATTTAGTTGTGCGCCGGTGAATTTCACTTTTCGGTAGAGGGTATTCTCCGTGCCCGGCTCCATGTTGGGTGCGAAGTCTGGAATTGTGGTTTTTCCGTCGTTGCTCCAGTCGATATTGGTGTAATTGGATTCCAATGTGAAGCGCGATGTGCCCTTGTCGAGATTCACTTTGGCTCCCGGCCTGGCTTTTATCTCACTTACGCCGTCGACCACCAGTATCACCTCCTTCACATATCGGGGGATGTTGATTGGGATAGCCACCTCGCCCTCAATATGGCCAAGGTCGGCGAAAAGATAGCGTGTGCCTTCTATGTCGGCTACGATTTCAAGTGAGCTGACACCGGCTGTACTGACGGTTATGCCCGTCGACACCGCCTCACTCCACGATTCGGCCTGGAATGGACCGAATTTTTTCACGAAGCTCTGGGTGAAATTTTCTTTGAGTTCTGACTCAAGTGTGATGTCGCGTTCGGCGCAACCAATCATCATAGTACTTGTGATTAATGATAAAACTCCTAAAATCAGGGGTTTACGAAATAGGGGGGGGTAAAATTTCATGATGAATTTATGGGGTAGATTAATATTTGACAGATATGGGCGACTGGATTGGAGATAATCAGGTAACGTAGCGATAATTTGAGATAGGACAGCGGCATATTTCATGCACCTGTACAAACTGCAAAGTAAGCAATAAAAAAACAATATTCAAAATATTTTTCAATAAAAATCAGGAATGGAGCATTAATCCCGACCCGTAAGATCAGATATAAAAAAAGGCTTCCTGATGGAAGCCTTTGTGCCTGAAGCTTAAAATTTTATTTCTCACGCATGTAGACGTGGATGGGGGTGCCGGTGAAATCCCAGTGCTCGCGTATCTTGTTTTCGAGGTAGCGTCGGTAGGGTTCCTTCACCCACTGCGGCAGGTTGCAGAAGAAGATGAAGGTAGGGACCTGTGCGCCCTTGAGCATCGTCACATATTTTATCTTCACGTATTTACCCTTGTTGGCTGGTGGCGGATAGGCGGCGATGTCCTCAAGCATCACTTTGTTGA
>CAYZPI010000153.1:0-4350 GCA_964480085.1 uncultured Bacteroides sp.
CCTGTCGCTCGCACCGCGCGACATCGTGGCACGCGCCATCGACAGCGAGATGAAACAAAGCGGCTCGGACCACGTGTACCTCGACGTGACGCACAAGGATCCGGAAGAGACGAAGCATCATTTCCCGAACATCTACAAGAAATGCCTGTCGTTAGGCATCGACATCACGAAGGACTATATCCCCGTGGTGCCCGCCGCCCACTATCTCTGCGGGGGCATCAAGGTGGACCTTGACGGATGCTCGTCGATAAAGCATCTCTACGCCATAGGCGAATGCTCGTGCACGGGGCTTCACGGCGGCAACCGTCTGGCATCCAACTCGCTGATCGAGGCGGTGGTGTATGCCGACGCGGCTGCCCGCCACGCACGGGAGGCGATAAAGCACGTATCGCTCCGCACCGACGTGCCGGAATGGAACGACGAAGGCACATCGCATCCTGAGGAGATGGTGCTCATCACCCAGAGCGTAAAGGAGGTGAACCAGATAATGGACACCTACGTGGGCATCGTGCGCTCCAACCTGCGGCTTGACCGCGCCTGGAACCGCCTTGACATCCTTTATGAGGAGACAGAACGGCTTTTCAAGCAATCCAAGGCCTCCAGGGAGATATGCGAGCTGCGCAATCTCATCAACGTGGGTTACCTGATTATGCGCCAGGCAAAGGAACGCAAGGAGTCAGTGGGACTGCACTACACGCTCGACTACCCGCCGGTGAAGAACCACGAATCGTGAGATAGAAGAAATTCTGATAAAGTATATCGTCCAAAGGCATTGGGCGATATACTTTTTTCCTTTGTCAGACGTTATATTGATATGATAGGAAAATTATTGCGTCTGATACTATGTTTTGTGGCGTGTGCCGGCGCTCTAAGCGCTTTGGCCAAAGAAGAGCATACGCTGCTTAATCCAGGCGACGGCAAGATCGATTTTTACAAGGGCTACTACTGGAAAGTCGACGAAGCCGGCGACAGCACGATCGTGTACGTGCTGGCCGACGCATACTGCTATCCCGTGCTGAAATTCAAGAATAAGAAAGAGAAGGAGGAATACGACCGCCTGGTGCGTAACATCAAGATCACCCTACCCTACGCCAAACTGATAGCCGAGACACTGATCGAGACTTATGAATACATCGAGACATTCCCGACACAGGAAGAACGCGACAACTACATGAAGAAGATGGAGGGTGAGATTTTCAAGCAATACAAACCAGTGTTGAAACGCTTCTCCAAGAATCAGGCCAAGATACTGATTAAGCTTGTGCAAAGGGAGACCCACCAGTCGAGCTACAACATCGTAAAGGCATTCTTAGGCACATTCCGGGCCACGTTCTGGCAAGGTTTCGGCAAGTTGTTCGGTGTGAGCCTCAAGAGCACCTACGATCCCGACAACAACAGCGAGGACGGCCGAATGGAGCGCATCGCCACCCAAGTGGAGCGCGGACTCCTTTAAGTTGTAAGTGATAGTGAATAGTGTATAAGAGTTTTTTCAATCAAGGCTCATAGCAATATACCCTCCGATATTACATTATGGTAAAATGCCGTGAAACGCTCCGACTCCCATTCACTTTTTGTATAGAGCAAAGGTGTGATTTGCTCACCGTATTTCCAGCCTATCTCCGCAAACGGGAAAGCCAGTTTCTCGAAATCATCAAACGATGAAACCGAGTCTTCATTCACTATCAACAAATCCCAGTCAGAATCCTCGGTATTATCCCCACGAGCCCGTGAGCCATAAAGGTACACTGACAAGCCTGGACTACCCTTGGAGAGCTCACGGCTCATTTTCTTGATTTCGATAAGTACTCTTTTGGATTTATCCATGACGCATACGATTTTTATGCAAAGATAAACAAAAAATTCCACCACATCGAAGGGTGTTGACAAAAAATTCGTAATTTTGCAGTTTAAAACAAAAACGAATTTTTATGAAGACGGGTTTTGACAACGATAAGTACTTGAAAATTCAGTCGGAGCACATCAAAGAACGCATAGACCAGTTCGGTGACAAGCTCTACCTCGAGTTCGGCGGCAAGCTATTCGATGACCACCATGCAAGCCGCGTGCTTCCGGGATTCAAACCCGACAGCAAGCTGCGCATGCTCATGCAGCTAAAGGACTATGCGGAGATTGTGATGGTGATAAGCGCAAAGGACATCGAGGATAACAAGGTGCGCGCCGACTTAGGCATCACATACGACAACGATGTGTTGCGCCTTCGCGACGAATTCATCAGCCGCGGACTCTACGTGGGCTCCGTAGTGATCACCCATTTTAACGGACAGGCAAGTGCAGAGAATTACCGCCGCCGTCTCGAACGCCTCGGCATCAAGGTGTACTACCATTATCTGATCGAAGGCTATCCAACAAATGTCGACCTCATTGACTCCGACGAAGGCTTTGGCAAAAACGATTTCGTGGAGACCACCCGCCCTCTGGTGGTGGTCACAGCGCCCGGACCGGGCAGCGGCAAGATGGCAGTGTGCCTGTCGCAGCTCTACAACGAGAACAAGCGCGGAGTGAAGGTGGGATATGCCAAATTTGAGACATTCCCCATCTGGAACATACCACTGAAACACCCTGTGAACCTCGCATACGAGGCTGCAACAGCCGACCTCAACGACGTGAACATGATCGACCCCTTCCATCTCGAAGCCTACGGCGAGACTACAGTGAACTACAACCGCGACATCGAGATCTTCCCAGTGCTCAACGCGATATTCGAGGGCATCTACGGAGAGAGTCCCTATAAATCCCCCACCGACATGGGAGTGAACATGGCCGGCTACTGCATCAGCGATGACGATGTGTGCAAGGAGGCGTCACTGCAGGAGATAATACGCCGCTATTATGCCTCCCTCAACCTCATGGCCCAGGGAAGGACCAACGACGACGAGGTGAACAAGATAAAGCTGCTGATGCGCCAGAAGAAGATCACCACCGACTACCGGCGCACCACCGTGGCAGCACGCGAGATGGCCGACCGTCGTGGAGGAAGCGCGGCAGCCATAGAGCTGAGCGACGGCACCCTGATAGCCTCCCATTCCTCTGCCCTGTTAGGGGTGAGCGCCGCCCTCCTGCTCAACGCCACCAAGCACCTCGCCGGCATCCCCCACGAGGAGAAACTCATCCCGCAGGAGATGATTGAACCCATACAGCGCATGAAGACATCGATGCTCCACGGCAAGAACCCCAGGCTTCACACCGATGAAGTGCTCGTGGCATTGGCTGTGCTGAGCAAGACTGACGAAAAATGCCGCCGTGCACTCGACACACTGCCCATGCTCGACGGATGCCATGTGCATGCCACGGAGATACTGAGCGAGGTGGACCGCAAGATTTTCAAGAAATTGGGCTGCGACGTGACCTACGATCCCGTGCGAAAGTGATTCCGCTAACATTTTTTTGCAGAGCTATTTTCTATACATGATTGTTTATTATAGAAAAGAGAATAGCAACTTTGTAAAATAATATTGATTATGCAGACATTTGAAGAATTAGGCGTGAACGAGAATCTACGTCGCGCTATCGAAGAATTAGGTTTTGAAAATCCAATGCCGGTGCAGGAAAAGGTGATACCGGTGCTTTTAGGAGGCGATCACGATGTGGTGGCGCTCGCGCAAACCGGAACAGGCAAGACTGCCGCATTCGGACTGCCGGTGATACAGCGCATCGACACTCACCGTCATATCCCGCAAGCCCTGATTCTCGCCCCTACACGCGAACTATGTCTGCAGATAGCAGCCGATCTTGCCGACTATTCCAAATATGTGTCCGACCTTGAGGTGCTCCCTGTCTACGGCGGTTCATCCATCGAGAGCCAGATCCGGCAGCTGCGCAAAGGCGTGCAGATAATCGTCGCCACTCCCGGACGACTCATCGACCTGATCAACCGAGGCGTGGTGAAGCTCGATGACGTGCACACCGTAGTGCTCGACGAGGCCGACGAGATGCTCAACATGGGATTCGTCGACTCCATAAACGAGATTCTCGCCCATGTGCCCGACGACCGCAAGATGCTGCTCTTTTCAGCCACGATGCCCAAAGAAGTTGCGAAAATAGCCAGCAACTACATGCACGATCCCGAGGAGATAGTGATCGGCAACCGCAACGAAGGCGCGGAGAACGTGCGACACATATATTATATGGTGCACGCCAAGGACAAATACCTCGCGCTGAAACGCATCGTCGACAATAACCCCAACATCTACGCCATAGTGTTCTGCCGCACCCGACGCGACACCCAGGAGATTGCCGACAACCTGATATCCGACGGATATAACGCCGAGGCACTCCACGGCGACCTCTCGCAGCAGCAGCGCGACATTGTGATGAAGAAATTCCGCGACC
>CAYZPI010000154.1:0-4233 GCA_964480085.1 uncultured Bacteroides sp.
GAGCACCTGGAAATGGTAGTTCTGCTCGTTGCCCACCACGTAGATCATCTTGTCGATGGGATAGTCGCGGAAACGCATCTTGGCCGTGCCGATATCCTGCGTCATGTAGACGGATGTGCCGTCGGAGCGGAGCAGCAGCTTATGGTCGAGGCCGTCGGCGGTGAGGTCGGCCCATACCGAACCATCCTCCTTGCGGTACATGATTCCTTTCTCCAGACCTTCGAGCACCTTGTCCTTGCCTTCGAGATAAGTGTCCGACTCATAATATATCTTGTCGAAGTCCACGCCGAGGCGCTTGTAGGTGGCGTCGAATCCGGCGTACACCCAGCCGTTCATCTTCTCCCAGAGCGCACGCACCTCAGGATCCTTCGCCTCCCAGCGGCGCAGCATCTCGCGGGCCTCCTGCATCAACGGAGCGGCATTCTTCGCCTCATCCTCGCTCATGCCCTGGGCCACGAGCTGCTTCACCTCCTGGCGGTAGTGCTTGTCGAAGAGCACGTAGTAGTCTCCGATGAGGTGGTCGCCTTTCTTGCCCGACGATTCGGGAGTCTCGCCCTTGCCCCATTTCAGCCAGGCGAGCATGGATTTGCATATGTGTATGCCGCGGTCGTTGACGATATTGGTCTTCACTACCTTGTTGCCGTTGGCCTCAAGAATCTTCGCAAGGCTGTAGCCGAGAAGATTGTTGCGCACGTGTCCGAGATGCAGGGGCTTGTTGGTGTTGGGCGACGAATACTCCACCATCACCAGCGGACTGTTTTCATCCGCTGCCTTGAATCCATATCCCGGAGTGTCGAGGATGTGTGAGAGCACGGAGTTCCAGAAGGTGGGACGTACCACGATGTTCAGGAATCCCTTCACCACATTGAATGCAGCCACAGCGGGTTCGTTGGCCACGAGCCATTCACCAATGGCGGTGGCTACGGCCTCCGGAGCCTTGCGTGCCGATTTCACCCATGGGAAAACCACAACGGTGAGGTTGCCCTCGAACTCCTTACGGGTTGCCTGGGGCACAATACCTTCGGCCGGCGCATCTATGCCGTAAAGCTCCTTTAGGGCTTTCGACACCGCAGCCGATATTATATTGTCTATTGACATATTTTCTAAGTTATAAGTTATAGTGAATAGTGAATAAGTTTAGGTGATAGTGAATAGTGAATAAGTGTGATTTCTTTTGACCCCGTCGTAACATCCAGAGACACACCAGCCCTGCTGATACTTATTCACTATCACTTATTAGTTCTTTTGGAGTTCCATACCGAGCATCAGGCCTTTGTATGAGCCAAGCACACCGGAGAGAGTGCCGAGAGTGCCCCCGCCCTTGCCGGTGAATGCAGCCACACCCTGTGCTATTGAAAGCAGCTTGTCGGCGTCGAAGATGATGGAAAGTGTGCCAAGTCCGAAATAGGCCTGCCCTTTCAGCTTTATCAGCCCGGTGTTGCTCTTTATGTTGATCTCATGTGACTTTACATCGAGGGTGTACGTTCCGTTGATGGATGTCGCGCCTAATGCAATCGTGCATGTCTTGTCCTCGTTGAAGATAAAGCCGCTCTCTCCTGCCTTGATACCGATCATGGAGTAGATATTCACGAGCTTTTCCTCGATTGAGGCAGCAGCCACCTCACCGCCGGCCTTGGAAAGGAGATTCTCACTTTCGAAGCGCACCTCAGGCGACTTGTACACCCATGTGCCGACAATCGACTTCTCTGTGACGGGTACGGCATTGCCGATCAGTCCTCCCAGGAGTGAACCCAACACATTGCCGGCAGTGCTTGAACCTGAGCCTGAACCGGATGATGCCGCAGGGGCTGAAGAGGAGCCGGTGGCAAGAGGATTGGGGGATAATGACGAGCAGGAAGACAAGGCCACGGCAGAAAGGCACACAGCCGCCGCAATCGAAAGAACGTTTCTTTTCATAACCGGAAAATGATTTAAGTTTCGCAGGCTCAACTTAAAGGTTATAGGGTTGTAAGGTTAAAGGTTAAAGGTTAAATTCGTCTTCTAACCTTAAAGTCTCATAATCCTATAACCTTCAACTTTCGCTTGCGAAAATTGAATTGATAAATGTTTTTAAAGCGCAAAATTAACAATTTTAATCCATTCCGCAGCAAAAAAACGATGCAATTAGGCCGCACGAAATGTAAAAATAGTTAAAATAGCAATGAAAAACTCTCAATGTTAATATTTTAAAAATATATTCAGTAACTTTGCACCCCCAAAGGTAAAAGAAATCGAATCCCGTCACCGCAGGGCGCCGAAGCCTTGGATGATGGCAGAATCAAATAAAACTACAGGTAAACAGACAAAATGAAAGCTTACGTTTTTCCCGGTCAAGGAGCTCAGTTCGTAGGAATGGGCAAGGACCTCTACGACAACAACGCCGAAGCTCACGAGCTTTTCGAGCGCGCTAATGATATTCTTGGTTTCCGCATCACCGACATTATGTTCGCCGGTACCGACGAAGAACTCAAACAGACCAAAGTGACCCAGCCCGCGATTTTCCTCCACTCCGTGTTGTTGGCTAAATCGCTCGGCGAGGAATTCAAGCCTGACATGACCGCCGGACACTCGCTGGGAGAATTCTCCGCACTGGTGACAGCCGGAGCCCTTACCTTCGACGACGGCCTGCGCCTGGTGGCTGCCCGCGCCATGGCAATGCAGGAGGCCTGCGAACTCAAGCCCTCGACAATGGCCGCCGTGCTCGCACTCGACGACGCAAAGGTGGAAGAGATTTGCGCCGGCATCGACGGAGTGGTGGTATGCGCCAACTACAACTGCCCGGGACAGATCGTGATATCCGGTGAGATCGAGGCCGTAGACAAAGCCTGCGAGGCTGCAAAGGCAGCCGGGGCAAAACGCGCCCTTCGCCTTAATGTGGGCGGAGCCTTCCACTCGCCCTGCATGGAGCCGGCCCGCGCCAAGCTCGCCAAGGCCATCGAGGAGACCAAGTTCCACACCCCGGTATGTCCTGTCTACCAGAATGTTGATGCGTTGCCCCACACCGACCCCGAAGAGATCAAACGCAATCTCGTGGCACAGCTCACAGGTCCGGTGCGCTGGACGCAGACCATCCGCAACATGATCATGGACGGCGCCAACGAATTCATCGAAATCGGTCCGGGACGTGTGCTCCAGGGCTTGATCAGCAAGATCAACCGCTCTGTGGCAGTCAGCGGCCTGCAATAACCCTATAAGCTCATAGCCAGCGAAGCGATGACCTCCAAGTTGAGCTCGCGAAACTTGAATGAGTGAAAAAAATTGTCAAAACTTTGGCGAATAGCGATTAATTACATAACTTTGCAAAGTTTTATCAAATTGCAACTGTTTTTCGCAAATGGGAAAGTTCACAGAATTCAATCTGCCGCTTAAAGGCATGCCTGAGGGTACGCACCATTTCGAGTACCACCTCGGCAAACAGTTTTTTGCCAATATGGAGAATACCGATGTCCATGATGCGGACATTAAGGTAGACCTTACTGTGACTTACAAGAACGGACGCTACGACCTGAAGTTCGACATACACGGCGAAGTGGTGTTGCTCTGCGACAGATGCCTCGACGACCTTCATTTCCCTATCGACACCGACTATCAGGTGATGGTGGAATACGGCAGCGACTACAGCGATGACGACGACCTGCTGGTGATTCCCTCCTCCGACAGCTCGCTCAACGTGTCGTACATGATCTACGACACCGTGGCCCTCGCCATCCCGATGAAGCATGTCCACCCTATGGGAAAATGCAATCGCCAGATGAGTGCGCTGCTGCGCAAACACCGCGCACGCCCCACCGGAGAGGACGCAGAGCTGGAGGAAGAACTGATGGACGAAATGGACTCGATGAGCCCTTCCGACTCCGCACCCACCGATCCGAGATGGAACGCCCTGAAAGGCTTCAACGCCGATGAATAATGAATCTAAAACAATAAAAAAACTAAATAACAATGGCACATCCTAAACGCAAACAATCAAAGACACGCACTGCAAAGCGCAGAACTCATGACAAGGCTGTAGCTCCCACAATCGCTATCTGCCCCAACTGCGGAGCATGGCATATATATCACACCGTATGCGGCGAATGCGGCTACTATCGCGGTCGCCAGGCATTGGTTAAAGAAAACGCTATCTGATAAACATGCTGCACGCACGCATTTCAGGAATCGCTTCGTACATTCCCGATGACATTCTCGACAACGAGATGCTGTCGAAGATGGTCGACACCAACGATGAGTGGA
>CAYZPI010000155.1:0-4086 GCA_964480085.1 uncultured Bacteroides sp.
CTGCAAAATCTTTAACTTTCATTAACAAACCTTGCGGCCGCCCCGTTTGTTCTTTATCCGTATGCTTCGCCTTGGCCCTTCCTCCGAAAAGCGAGTGCAAAGTTACACCCTTTTTTCCATCCCTCCAAATTTTTCCATGACTTTCTTGTGTTAAAAAATCTAACCTGCTGATAAACTTACTTTTCCGTTCCCCACTTTTTTCATAACTGATCAGATACTTTTATCTATCCTAATTATTTTCCGTTAAAAAGGAACAAACATTAAATGTGAAATAAACTCTAATCCGGAGTAATGTTTTTCATCATTCAACTGTCATATATATATACAAAGACACCATAGAATGCATCATTCCACCACTGAGTTTAAAGCACTTTATATAAAATTCTTTCCTCCATCCATGAGGTTAGCCATCAGCCTTCTCCATGAAGAGGACGAGGCTCGCGATGTGGTGCAAGAAGTGTTCCTTAAACTATGGGAGTTGGATCTACAAGTTGACAATCCGCCTGCTTTTATCATGCGGGCTGTACGAAATGCAAGTCTTAACCGAATCAACAGGCTCGAAACTCGTGAAAGGATCCTTAAGGGATTGTCTCTCGAACAGCCTCCGGATAATATAAACATCGAACAGCGCAATGATGAGATAGTATCGGCGATCCGGAGATTACTGACTCCCCGTGAGCAGCAGGTGGTCGACAAAATTTATACCGACGGACTTAGCTACAAAGATACTGCCGAAAGTCTCGGAATATCTGTTGCGGCAGTAAATAAATACATCGTTTCCGCGTTGAAAAAATTGAGGAATCATTTCAAATCAGATAAATCATGACAGAAGACCAGAAAGAAATATTGATTGCAAAGATGATTGATGTTCCACACTCTTTGTCAGATGAAGATCTGGAGGAAATCATGACTGATGATGAACTGCGCGACATATTCGAAATTTCATCAACTGTCAGAGGCGCCTGTATCCGTCAGCCGGAAATTGATGTGGCAGAAGAGTGGAGGCTGTTCCACCATCGCATCCACCCAAAGCCGACAAAGATGCGTTGGTTCATACGCGTGGCTGCAATATTTTCCGGTATATTGATTGTTTCCGGTATTATGATGAAAATGATCGACTATCCTTTTTCAACAGAAGGACAATTGCCGGATAGCAAAAAGGGAAATACCGCACACGCGGAGAATATCCTCACGATTACAAGAAGCACGAAATCACTTGAACCGCAAGAAAGTGTAACTATTAAAGAACCAACCATTCGGACGAAGCAAGCATCTGTTTCAAGCCAACATCATGACAAGAATAAAACGACAAAGCAAAAACAGGAGCCGGAAGGGCTAATCACCGATATTGATATTGATGAATATCTCCGTATTCAACAGGCACGGATTGACAACGATTTAGCCGTACAAGTTGCTGAAGCATACATGGAAGAATATTACCATCTCTTGCCGATACTCGATGCTTCCGGCACGAACAATCCATATATAGATAATTTAATCAGAAAAACGACAATGCAATAAACCCTCAGGATATGAACACTCACTTATCACGGCCTATAAGCCTTCTGCTTGCAGTCATTCCTATACTGGCTGCAGCTCAATCAAACATTAAATCGGCATTTGACGCATTGATCAAATGTCCGGACGCTCAGATTACCCAAACTCACACTCTCGAAAAAGAGCCGGGACTAAATAAAAAAACGGGACAAAGCGACATCTATAATTTCATTCTCCCTGCCGACAAGATCAGACTTGTTGAAAATATCATATCAGCATTCGAAAAAGACAGCGAGTTGGCCTACAGTATTAACAGTGGCGGCAATACTGTCAATACCATAATACAGTTGGCTGTCGGTGATGGAAGCGGTCAGGGCGTACATATCAACGAACCTGAATGTCAATATACATATTCCCTGTTTCTGGCTCCACAATCGGAAGATCCAAATGGAATTTACCGCTATGCTTATGGCATCAACTATAAACAAGCAGGAGATGAAATCATAGGAAAGCTTGTTGTGACCTACGCCACAACCCTCAAATACCGACAGCAAGTGCAGCAAGACAGACAGCTCGACATGTGGCGAACCGGATCCATTGTAATCACATCACAACAGACATGGTTCGACATGCTGATGTCCTGTTTCCAGAGCATGACTTCAGCCAACTCCCAAACACGAATTGCACTTGCCACAAAAGCATTTAATGTGATAAAAGACACACCGAATTATCCGGAAGTGACGGAAGCGGACAAAAATGCTGTCCGGGAAATACTAAAGGTCATGATTTCAGATAATAAATATTCCGAGACTGTGCTGAACACACTCTTGAACCAATGCCTGATAGGTATAGAATAAAGACAGATTATCATATCAAAGAAGACCGCTCCCGACGTGATGTCGGGAGCGGTTTTGTCTTGATGATATTTTTTATTAACTTTGTAGTGTAATTTACCCTCCTTTTTGAGTGGAGCATATTATGAGATATTCAGAATTCACATTCCATAACGTAAAAGCCCGGACTGCGATCTTTGACGCCGGTGTCGGAGAAGCCCACGCAATCATATCTTTTCACAGCGAGGAGAGAATGGGTGCGGAAACGCAGATAAAATCCCTCAACGCAGCCGTCGGCATGCTGTCGGAGCAACTCGGAATGACTCCGGTGTTCAAAAGATACTTTCTGAGCGATGCCACCAATCAGATGTGCTTTCTGCCGGAAAAGGATGATTGCGCAAGATCCGTGATCCAGCAGCAGCCCCTTGACGGGAGCAAAGCCACCTTGCTGGTAATCCTTCAGGCTGAATCTACTTACGAGGACAAGGGCGATGGGGTATGGGCGGATGCCTCCGGCAGGATATGGGTCGGCGACAATAACAATATTCCGTCCGCCGATTCGCACAAGATGACGATCGACTATTTCGAGAATCTACGCCGGGTATTGATATCGTCTGGCGGGACACTGGCCGATCACTGCCTACGCACATGGCTGTTTGTAAGGGATATCGACAACAACTACCCGGGGGTGGTCAAAGGCCGCAACGAGGTATTTGCAGAACATGGACTTACACCGTCCACCCACTTTATCGCCTCCACCGGGATAGCCGGACAGACTGCCGATCCGAAACGTCTGGTGTCGTTCAACGCCTTCGCCGACTTGAGTCTCCGGCAGGGACAGATAAAGTATCTATACGGAAAGACGCATCTCAACCCCACGTATGAATACGGCGTAGCGTTCGAGCGAGGCACAGCCGTGGACTACGGCGATCGGTGCCATGTGTACATATCAGGCACGGCAAGTATCGACAACAAAGGCGAAATCGTGGCTCCTGGGGATATCGTGGCTCAGACCGCCCGCATGCTTGAAAATATCGAGGTACTTCTTGGTGAAGCCTCATGCGGCTGGTCGGACGTGGCACACCTCATCATCTATCTCCGCGACTTGGCGGACTACCCCGTGGTATCGGAAATAATGTCAGAAAGATTTCCTGA
Source organism: uncultured Bacteroides sp. (assembly GCA_964480085.1). GTDB lineage: Bacteria > Bacteroidota > Bacteroidia > Bacteroidales > Muribaculaceae > CAG-873. The sequence continues at coordinate 3,486 of CAYZPI010000155.1, forward strand.
CACGCCAAAGGCAATAGTACTCGCTCCGGTATGTCGTCCGGGCTGGCTCATAGAGACAGAATGCATGGCTATCCGGCCAAACTGAATCAACGAACAGAAATGTCATGATGAACACCGCCCGGCATAGTGCAGTTGCACCAAGCCGGGCGGATATTGTAATGGGGATCTGGGAATCAGAGCACACCCTGTGCCATCATGGCGCGGGCTACCTTCATGAAGGCGGCGGTGTTGGCGCCCTTCACATAGTTGATGAAGCCGTCGGGCTCCTTGCCGTACTTCTCGCACTGGGCGTGGATTTCGGCCATAATGTTGCGTAGCTTCTCATCCACTTCCTCGGCAGTCCAGCTGATCTTCTGGGCGTTCTGTGCCATCTCAAGACCGCTCACCGACACACCGCCGGCGTTGGCAGCCTTACCGGGAGCGTAGAGGATGCGGGCTGCAAGAAATTCCTTGATAGCCTCAGGTGTGGAGGGCATGTTTGCGCCTTCGCTGACTGCGATACAGCCGTTGGCGAGAAGTGTGCGCGCAGCGTCACCGTTGAGCTCGTTCTGTGTGGCCGACGGCATGGCGATGTCGCAGGGATAGCCCCATGGACGTCCGC
>CAYZPI010000156.1:0-4026 GCA_964480085.1 uncultured Bacteroides sp.
GCGTAAGCCGACACGCGCAGGCACCACTGGCGCATCACCTTCTGCTCCACGGGATAGCCGCCACGCACGGAAAGACCTTCGCTCACCTCGTCGTTGGCGAGCACGGTGCCGAGCTCCGGACACCAGTTCACCATAGTCTCGCCAAGGTAGGCTATGCGGTAGTTCATAAGTGTGTCGCTCTTGGTTTTCTCGTCCATGGCATTCCATTCGGCGGCGGTGAAGTCGAGTTCCTTGCTGCAAGCCACATTGAGGTCGGCGGAGCCTTTTTCCTCGAAATGGGCAATCAGCTCTGAGATCGGACGTGCTTTCTTATAGTCGTAGCTATAGTAGGAGTTGAACATCTGTATGAATGCCCATTGTGTCCACTTGTAGTAGTCGGGATCGCAGGTGCGTATCTCACGGTCCCAGTCGTAGCAGAATCCGATCTTGTCCATCTGGGCACGGTAGCGGTTGATGTTCTCGTTGGTGGTTATCTCGGGATGCTGTCCGGTCTGTATGGCATATTGCTCGGCGGGCAGTCCGTAGGCGTCGTAGCCCATCGGGTGGAGCACGTTGAAGCCGTTGAGACGCTTGTAGCGCGAATAGATGTCGCTGGCGATGTAGCCCAGGGGATGTCCCACATGGAGTCCGGCTCCCGAGGGGTAAGGAAACATGTCGAGCACGTAGTATTTGGGGCGCGCCCCGTCGATTTCCACATGATAGGTCTTGTTGTCTTTCCAGTACTGTTGCCAGCGCTTTTCTATTTCTCTGTGATTGTATTCCATCTTATTTTACAGTTTTCATTTTTAATTTTATTTGGACAGCTCCAGCATCCTCTCGATGGGGCGACGTGCCTTTTCCGCTATTTCGGGATCGACAATCACCTCGGGTGCCTCGTCGCGCAGACATTCGTAGAGCTTACGCAAGGTGTTCTGCTTCATATAGGCGCATTCGTTGCAGGCGCACAGAGCATCGTCGGGCGGAGCGGGTATGAAGGTCTTGCCGGGACACTTGAGCTGCATCTCGTGAAGGATACCGCTTTCGGTGGCCACGATGAATGTGTGGCTATCGCTCTCGCGGGCATATTTCAGCAATCCGGCGGTAGAGCCCACCTTGTCGGCTGCGAGCTGCAGGGCCCGCTTGCATTCGGGATGCACCAGTAGCCTGGCATCAGGATATAGCTTCTTTAGCTCAAGAATTTTCTCAAGAGAGAATTTCTCGTGCACATGGCAGGCCCCGTCCCAGAGGAGCATCTTGCGTCCGGTGACGGAATTGATGTAGTTGCCGAGATTCTTGTCCGGTCCGAAAATTATTTTCTCTTCTTTAGGGAAACTGTCGACGATATCGCGGGCATTAGAAGATGTGACCAGCACATCGGTGAGGGCCTTCACGTCGGCTGAGGTGTTCACGTATGATATGACTGTGTGACCCGGGTGATCCGCGATGAATCCTGCGAACCTGTCGGCAGGACAGCTGTCGGCAAGCGAGCATCCGGCAGTGGGGTCAGGAATGAGCACCTTTTTGTCGGGACACAGTATCTTCGCTGTCTCACCCATGAAATATACGCCGCACATCACAATTATGGGATTGTCGAGAGTGGCGGCCAGCTGGGCGAGGGCGAGGGAGTCGCCGATATGGTCGGCTAAGTCTTGTATCTCGCTGCGCTGATAATAGTGAGCCAGGATGGCGGCGTTCTTTTCTTTTTTCAGTCGATGAATTTCTTCCACAAGTCGGTCATCGGTAAGGTGGATCTGCCTTTTATCTTCCATATCTGATACGAAGGATTTAATTATATTGCAAAGGTACTAATCTTATTCAACTTTAGCAAACGAAAGTTGCCCGGGGCGGATTTGGTGTTGGAGGTGATTTGTGGTGCGTGCTTATAGTAGTGGTAGAGTTTTTATTCAATAAAAAATTATTCTTTTCAAAATTAAACAATAACAATAATAACTCTTCGCCAAAAGTGTAGATAACTTTTTGACCTTGATGCAAGTGTCAGGGGTTATTTATGGATATCTACATGTTATCAACATGTGATGTAAAGGTTAATGGGATAAATTACAGTTGATTATAAACTTTATTATACAGTGTAGATAACTTCTGAAAAGTTATTGTGTAGATAACTTTCAGGCTCTTTATGTTCATAACAATGACAATAACTGTTGATAACATCCTCCCCATCCACAAAAAACTCCATCAATAACTTTTGACCAAAAAATTTGGTTTTACGGATCCACCGCCAGATAAAAAAAAATCTCTGTGAGCCAATAAAAAAAGGTAAAAAGTTATTATAAATTTATCGTCATGTTATCTACGGATTTCATCATTGTTATCAACGGAATCTGGAGGTTTATCAACGCTTTTTTCCACTTATCTTCATTTTATCAACATTTGAGTAAATTTTTTCCTCCCTTTTAAGGAGAAAAACAGAAAACCAACATTACAGTAATATGTTATTATTGTAATTCACGTTTTGCAATCGAGGCATAAATATATTGAAAAGCTAATATATTTATATTAATGTTAGAATACGCATATCAATTGAATGTATTATGAGAGAGATGAGGAAAATTAACCGGCAGAAGAGTGCCGGATGGGCTCTGGAGGTGTTCGACAAGGCTCCCTATGTGACATTGAGTATGGTGCGCCCCGATGGCACTCCTTATGGAATGCCCCTGAATATGGTGCGCAAGGATGATGTGACATTTTATTTTCATTGTGCGCATGAAGGTGAGAAGATCGACTGCCTGAGGCATAATCCAACGGTGAGCCTGTCGGCCGTGAGCCGGTGCATGCCTAAATATGAAGAGGAGTGCAACAATTTCACTGAATATTATAATTCGGCGATAGCTCTCGGACGCGCGGATATCGTCACCGATGAAGCCGAGAAGACCGAGGCATTGCGTCTGCTGTGCGAGAGATTTCTCCCTGCCTACATGGAGCATTTTGATCAGGCTGTGGCACGCAGTATCCACCGCACGGCAGTGGTGAGGATAACCCTTTCCGAAGCCCCCGTCGGGAAAGCAAAACAATGATGTAAGGATGAAAGGTAAAGAATGAAAAGTGAAGAATCCATTTTTCATCACATTGGCTTGCGAAAGCGAAATAGATTTGGAAATTAGCCGATAAATTCGTACCTTTGCAGTCCGATTATGTCCAAATAATGCTCAGGTAGAAGCCATCGCCGCGTTTTTGGCCGAACGCGCGGTGTGTCAAAGCCTATTGTAGAATTTTATTAATCAATCATTTAGAAGTGGATACTTTAAGTTACAAGACCCTTACTCCTAATGCGCAGGAGTGCGACCGCCAGTGGGTGGTAGTCGATGCCACCGACCAGATTCTTGGCCGTCTCTGCGCTAAAGTCGCTAAAATCCTGCGCGGCAAATACAAGCCCTGCTATTCTCCCAATGTGGAGTGCGGCGACAACGTGATCATCATCAACGCCGACAAAGTGAAGCTCACCGGCAACAAGTGGACCGACCGTATTTATCTGTCGTACACCGGCTATCCCGGCGGACAGCGTGAGACCACTCCCGAGCGCCTGATGCAGAAGTCGTTCAACAAGCACATCAAGCCCGGCAAGCACCCCTTGTTCCTCCATGTGATGAAAGGCATGCTCCCCAAGAACCGTCTCGGACGCAAGCTCATCAACAATATGTATGTTTACAACGGTCCGGAGCACCCCCACACCGCACAGGAGCCCAAGGCCATAGATATCAACACACTGAAATAATTGAAGCATGGAAACAGTTAATGCAGTAGGCCGCCGTAAGGCCGCAGTAGCCCGCGTGATCCTCAAAGAAGGCAACGGCACCATCACCATCAACAAGCGCGATCTTAGCGTGTACTTCCCCTCTTCGATTCTTCAGTACATCGTTAAGCAGCCCCTCACCACCCTCGATGTGGCAGAGAAATACGACATCCACGTGAACCTCGACGGAGGTGGCTACAAAGGACAGGCAGAAGCCCTGCGTCTGGCCATCGCCCGCGCTCTGGTGAAGATCAACCCCGATGACAAGGCAGTGCTCCGCAAGCATGGCTTCATGA
>CAYZPI010000157.1:0-4020 GCA_964480085.1 uncultured Bacteroides sp.
TGCCGAGTTCGCTATCGTGCTTGAACACGATAAGCCTCTGCGGACTCATAAGTCCCCGGGCAGCCGAACGGTCGTTGTCGAACATATTCTTCAGCGCTTCCCAGAAAAGATCGAGATCCTCCTGTGTGAAGCCCGTCTGTCCGGCCAGATTGGCTGAGATGAACCCGTGGGCCACGTACAGTCCGTAGGGTACTGTGGCTTTGGTGCCCATTGCTTGGTTTGCGCCATCCTGCTTCTTTGAATCCGCAGACTTTGTGACAGCCACTCGGGTTATGGTATGCTCCTGGCTTACAATTGGATCCACGGAACGAGCGAATGTAAGTTGGATTGGTCCACGAACTTGACCAGCTTTCTTGCCTGTTGACATCACAGCACCAAATGTGCGCACGTCGTAGTAATGGTCAATCATCCATTGACGTGCAGCTCCTTCTTTTTCTTCCTTTTTCTTTGATGCGACGAATTTGTCCGCATGCGCCTCGTCTATCAAATTGTTGAGTATTGCCTTTTCTTGGATAAAAATGTTGAATCCTGGTACCTGCTTCTTTGCCAGTTGCACATAGTTGCGTATTTTGCGCTTAAGGCACACATCAGTCACGAGTCCCATACCTGTCTCTGCATCGATACGGGGGAGGTTACCGGCATCGGGATCGCCGTTGGGGTTTCCGTCAAGCACATCGAAGATGTACACGAAATCATAGCGGTTCTTGATAGGTTCCATAAATATCTTTCATTTATTTGTTGTTATCCTTTTTCTTTTGATTCGCACTTGTGTAAAGTTCCTGCTTCTGGTGATAGTATCCCACGAAGAATCTTCCTTGATCGTTGAGTGCAAGATGAGATGGGATGCCGGACGAAGGAAGCATATCCACAATGCCCTGCTTGATTTTCTCGAAGTATGTTTGATAGCGGTCGTCTAATTTGTCCAAGTGATGACTGCTAAGACTGAACAGTGTAGGAAACACTATAGCAGGAGTGGAGGAAGCTGAGTTAATGTAGCGTGTGCGGATTGTATTGACTTTGTCTCTCTTGTCTTCGTCATTGTCTTCTTCACTATCATTGTCGTTGTCCTTGTCACCTTTTGGCTTGCGGTTAGCTCGTATTTGAACGTATTCAAATACTGCAAAGAGCCGACCTAACAGATAGCCGATGTTTGTCTCTTTCTCGTTAAGCATTACTGTTATTTTTTGTTTGTTATTGTTTGGCAGTCTGTTAAGATATGCCTTAATGATTGCAATACGCGTTATCTCTGTATTTATTGGGGGCTTCAATTCAGAACGGATACGCCTTATCACTAAATTGAAAAGGGATGCAGGATATGGAAGGTTCTGCAGGATACTCTTCATCACCGCTTCATAGGTATTTCGCAGTCGGCAATCCTCTTTATCATCCTTACGTTTTTTTTGTTGCTCATCAGTGTCTTTTGCTTTAACTTTTACGCTTGAAAATATTGACATTAACCCAGCGTAAGGTTTCTTGTAACTGCGTGTGTTGATAATCTTCATATCATCGAAGTGTTTCAGGATGTTGAAGATAAAATCGACAAGCGGACACTCCATCCAGTACACCACATATATTCTTGCCTCATTCGGTACAAGACCGAGGAAATAGAACATATCCGTAGATTCCGTAGACTTTAGGCCATTGTAAATAGTCATTAAATCGGCTCTTACCTTTTCTGCATTTTTATCTGGATCGTCTATTTCCTGAATGTCTAAATTCATTATGCCATTCAGGCTATTTATCACTGAGTTCTGAGTCTCTTTTGAAGCAGAAGTCCAAAACACGAAGGTTCGATTACCTAAGGTAAAATTATTGAGTGATTTTTTCGATGTCAGCCGGCGTAACGATATAGCAATTGCAGAACCAGCGAGTTTGGAAATAGGTGCGTTGAACCCTTTCTTATGCCCATAAGAATCGTACCCTGAGTTTTCCTGAAATGATACCAATACGCCATTAGAACGTCCTCCAAAGATAGGAGTTGGACTAAATGATTCCTGAAGTGCTCTCCTTTCGCCTGTCACAATGCATACGGGTGTATCCAACGGTGCATTCCTCATTATTTCATCTGTCACTTCTTTTCGTAAATCCTCTGACCATGCGGCAATATCCCTGCGACCTTTTAATCTGAAACTAAAAATTGCAGTACCTTTTTTTGTGATTTCAGGCCACTTTTGATGTGCCTTTACAGCATCCACACCGCCATTCTCATAGAATTTCACAATTGCAGCAAATTCCTTGTTGGCAGGGTATGTTTTACCTTTCTGTCGGCATGCTTCCACAAACGCATTATGTCTCTCCTCCGCATCCTTTATTTCCTTATTGGAATCATCCTTAGGGAGGTTTAAGACATACACACCATTGTCATACATCATATAGGGCTTGATGTTCGACGAGCGGGAATCATCAACTACATAGAATGTCTTCCCTTCGCCGTTTCCATCCCGCATGTCTTCTATATTTAGGAGACGACCGTCTTCGTCAATTACGAAAACAAAATGTATTTCTTGCTCCTTGAACCCAAGTGGAGGAAGGGACTCACCAATGGCAAGTAGTCGAAAATAATAATCGTATAAAGCCTTTAGTATCATTTTAGGATCTTTTCGCTGTTCGACTGCGGTACATTCACTACGCCATGCTCCATCTTGGCCTCGAAATACATTGCTGGGAAGCTCTTGTCCTTGGCGGGATGTTGGTAATCCATATCGTAAAGCATGATGCCTAAATCACGACTCTCATCTATCGGCTTCGACATCCTAGGAGTCTCCGGATCTACAAGGCAGAAGAATGCTGAAAATTCTCGTGTTCCAAAATATGGTTGGGTGAACCACTGTCCTTTCTCTGCTCTTCGACGAAACATCTCATAATATTTCATAGGATTTTCGTCCTTGCCAGTTTCATGTTAAAAAAAACGTTTATCCCGCTTCTCAACAGGAATAAATACAAGTTTTGCATATATTCTGTACCTCACATCCCTAAGGATGTGGGCATTGCGCTGCTGTCTTCTATCTTCAATGAAAATCGGGGTATAGGGCTTTGTAGCCAACGCACCCACCTCATTTCTGCGCACCTCATCCCACTTGATGGGATTCAGCACCTCGATTTTTGTCACTTCCCACCTGAAGGCAGGTTTCCAGAACACGGCCTCGAAGATAGCCCTTGCGGCCGATGGGGTGATGACATCATAGCTCACCCTCTCAACCTTAAGCTCAGGCCGGGTGAAGCAAGCGCGGTCGCCCCACACCTCCAGGCAAAATTCCTTGTCAGTATATTCCATATCTTACAGTATTAAAGATTCTTCCAACCATTTGTTCTCAATAACCAGTCCACATTCCTCTGAATAGAACTTATTGAGCGGTATATAGTAAAGCCCATTGACATCCTCAAGGGCTCTGAATTTCAGCAGGGTGTTGAAATCCCGTTGGCGCAGGTTCACACCATATTGCAGCAATTTCTTCTTCAGACCGTATGAAGGGGCTTTGCGCCAGTCGTTCATCAGGTCTTCACTATCCTTGTAGTTCACAATCACAGTGACGGTGTCATCATCAATCATTTTGAAATCATTGGCGGCAGTCTCGAACATGAGTTCGTTGATCTTTTCCAACTTTGTCTTGATATCTGATTTGTCGAAGGTGTGGCAAAGGCGATAGCGTTCGATGAAGTATTCGCGCATGCTGTCCGGGCTGTGGAAATCGTAATCATCCGACTCAAAATAACCGAATGTGGCATACAACGCATCGCAAGCGCGTCCGATATCCCCGAAAGGCTTCTTCTCGAATTTGAACATATATGTTGTGGCTGCATTCAGGCGTCCCTCACGGTTGCATCTGCCGGCGGCCTGAAGCACTGAATCCAGACCAGCCTCCTGACGGAACACCACGGGGAAATCAATATCCACTCCGGCCTCTATCAACTGTGTCGCCACAACCCTCAGCGGAGAATCATCCGGCTGGGCTAAAGCCGCTTTGATCTCACTGATATTATTCTTGATATGGGCCGGACACATCATGCGCGACAGATGCA
>CAYZPI010000158.1:0-3963 GCA_964480085.1 uncultured Bacteroides sp.
ATATGAACTTTGTGGCGATGCCGGGCTCTGACAATCAGATTGGTATCTTCTTCAAGGGTACTTTCATGGGAGATCATGATGGATTCAAATTGAAGCACTTCTATGCAAAATATCGTGGTTTGACTGTCGGTCACACTACCAGTTTGTTTACTGATGGTGCAGCTGAACCAATGACTATTGACTATGAAGGTCCTAACGGATATCCCTTCTTAGGCCTCTTCACAGCTTATTGGGAACAGAATTTCACGAAGAATTTCTCTGGAGCAATCGGTATTGATGCTCCGACAGCATCAATGACTACAAGCAGCACTACTGAAAAAGTTAATCAGCGTATTCCTGCCATCCCTCTCTATTTGCAGTATGCTTGGGATGGTGGAGCATCTCATGTGCGTCTTTCAGGACTCGTTCGTCCTATGCAATACCGCAATCTTACAGAAGCTGTCAACAAGACAGCCGTAGGTGGAGGTGTTCAGCTGTCTGGTATGACTAAAGTTGTGGGTGATCTTGGTGTTAATTTCAATGCCGCCTATGGCCGTGGCATTGGAACTTACCTGCAGGACGATAACGGCCTTGGCCTTGACGTAGTTGCCACTTCAAAACCCGGCAAGATGGAGACCGTGAAGACATTAGGCGTGACAGGTGGTCTTAACTATGCTTTCTCCCCTAAAGTATCTACCAACTTGACATATAGTCACCTCGTAAACTGGCTTCCTGAGGATGCAGTGGTATCCGACAGCCAGTATCGCTATGGTGACTATGTTGCAGCTAACGTTATCTACAACATCAATAAGTTTGTCTCAGCCGGCATAGAATACGATTACGGTCACCGCAAAGACTTCAACGGCAACGGCCTCCACGCCAACCGCCTCCAATGCCAGTTTGCTGTCACCTTCTAATGGTGTGCGTAGTGCGTAACGCGTGTAGCGCCGAATAGATGATTTATAGAAATTTTTTGTAAAGGATGCGCATAAAAGTGCATCCTTTATTTGCGTCTCCAAGACTGTATTCGCTGCCGAAAATTCTTCCGCAGACATTCGCTATAGAGCCAAGGTTCTGCCCCATGATAGTCGCCTGTATTGAGTATATCAAGGATATTAGGCAAGGAACTTCCATCATATCCCTCTACCACAAGCACTTTGGCGCGAGGATCCAGAGTTACTGTAATTGTATCATCAAGCACACCCGGCGTAGCATCCGTCTTCCAATTTACAGGATTGATGCACATCGTATTTGGAGCAGCGACCACCGGCTTTGTGTATTTTACGTCTGACACTGAATTGTAGCAGATTACAGTCCCTGTGTCAATAGAGTCAGAAGCAGCTTTGATATAAGGGTAGGAAGCGACATCATCAGGAGTTATCTTATATCCCATTACGTAGGCTGCCACCATTCTGTTGCGTGTATTTTCATCAAGAGTTTTGAGCAATTCCACCACCGACTTTCCTCCTTGACTGAATCCTGCAAGTATGAAAGGTCGCCCTTCATTGTGTTGGCGCATATAGAGGTCAAAGGCTGCCTTCACATCTTGAAATGCCACATCATGATAGCGACGCGAAATGGTATCCTCATTGAGGGTTGCCCAAGAGTTGAGAGTAATATGGCGGTAGAAAGGGGAGTAGAAGTCATTGCCATCAGCCATATAGTCCGCAACGCCCTCAATTTCAATGCTCATGTCAGCACGATGATCAGCACGTGATGGATCCGCGTAATGGCATATGGCACCATCCGGCGTAGTCCAATCAAACTCCCAAGTAGACGGAATATAAAAAACGTCGGCTCCTGTTCTATCCGAATCATTCTTGATAACATGCCACATCATAGGATTCGTATAATCTGGAGCCACCGGCACATACACCACCTCAGTTTCAGCTGTCGGTTCGGTGTCACTATTACACGCCCCGATTAGAGAAAGCAAGCAAAAGCACATAATCAAAGCACCAATTATCTTCACTCGTTTCATCATCAATTATATTATTCAACAGTAGTATTCTCCACAAAATTACAAAAAATCCCCCACATACACAACCTATGTAGTTATCTCCTTCCGTACGTGTCCCCGCTCATCTTTTTGTATTTCTATTCAAAGCAATGTTCTCCAAGCGCAAAGACCCCGACATCCTGCTATAAAAAATTCCGGTATATTAAAATGTAGATAGGATGCTCCGCATACGTCCCTGCGCGATATCCCCTAAGATTTGATTATCCAGTCAGTAAGCGTACGAATCTCTGTGGAGAAATTGGCCCCAATAAGGTAGATGGTTCTTGGGTCAGCCTCAAATGGCACTGCATAGCCATTATCCAGGATCTGATCCATAGCTTCTTCAGACGTGCCATCAATCTTGAACTCAAAGATATAGACATAGTCAGGTGTTTGGATCTGCATGTCGCAACGACCCTTGGCAGAGTGTACTTCTGTTCGGACAGAGAATCCCATCATCTTCGCGGCAATAGCCATCATATTCTGGAAATGTATTTCCTTGTTCTTTTCAGTCTCGGAGTTTGTATCGGCGAAGAGGCTTTTCAAGCTCAACATGAAATCTTCAGGACGCCCTTCATAGATTTTCTTAGTACATTTCTTGAGGTTAAAAGCCGGATTACAGTCGATACCCTTGAAGAAGTGATAAGCAAGGGCCTCCCAAAATGATCGATATACCTCATTGTTAGGTAACCCAAGTGTGTATTCAAACGTCGACTTATCATATCCCTTGATAGTCAGGTAGCCCGATTGGAAAAGAAGAGGTATTACCGAATCACTCGTATCTGTGATGTCGTTTAGTTGCGCCTCTTTCCTCCTTTGATTCTCCAGACTGTCGAGTCGGTAGCTGTTGTTTTCTATCAAACGTACTAAAAAGGATGATGTTCCAGTGTCAAACCAAAAGTTCTTAAGTTCATTTTCATCGAAAGCATTCATGACACTGTATGGATTGTAGACTCCTTCTCCCCGAGAAGCGAAGTGATACCCATCATACATTTTACGGAACTCATGCCAAGTTGCCTCCTCCGTGATAGCATGTTCTTCAGCATACGAAGCGACGGAAGAAGAAAAATCGCGGTGGAATTCTGTTTCGGATATCCCGCAGAGTGTATTGTAACGAGGAATAAGCGAGATATCCTTTAGATTATTCATACCGCTGAATATTGACAACTTGCCGAATTTCGTAATTCCAGTCAGCAATGCAAACCTGATATATTGATCGGATGCCTTGATGACAGAATAAAAACCTCTAAGCTCGTCTTTCAGCTTTTCATGCAATCCAGAGACATGAAGAGTATCAAGCAAAGGCTTGTCGTATTCATCTATGAGAATCACAACCTTACTGTCGTATTTTTGAGCTATCTTCCGTATAAGTTCTCTAAATCGCACAGAGATATCTCCTTGGGTGACGACGGAAAAGTGTTCTTCGAATTCATCCAGATAACTTTCGATATGTCCGATTATGCGTCCAAGTTCGTTGAAATTATTGCCGCTGAAATCAAACCTCAAGACTGGATATGATTTCCAGTTCTTTTCAAGCTCCCACAACGACAAGCCCATGAAAAGATCTTTTTCCCCTTTGAAGTAGGCTTCGAAGGTCGAAGTAAGCAGACTCTTTCCAAATCGTCTTGGACGGCTGAGAAATACATATCTGTATTTACTTGCTATGTCATAGACCATGGAAGTCTTATCTATGTAGAGATACTCTCCTTCGATGATATCTTTGAATGTCTGTATTCCGATTGGGTAGTTGATCATGTCCATACGTCTATGATTGGTTTATCTTGCAAAATTACAGTTTTTTTTCAAGCTTAGCAAGATTTTTTACAGTTCTCTCCCAATTATTTGCTAACGTCTCTATAGTAAGCACCGTCCTGGTGCGTTTGCGCCGTGTAAGGTAACTTTTTTCTACGCTGTCTCTCTCAGTTCAGCTATAATATCCTCTAAGATATACCCATCGCTCATCAATTGAAGACCATATTTAGGAT
>CAYZPI010000159.1:0-3838 GCA_964480085.1 uncultured Bacteroides sp.
CGAAAAGCGAGTGCAAAGTTAGGCACTTTTTCCCAATCCACCAAATATTCCTGACTCATTTTTGTGTTAAATTTCGTTTCATGTCTGAAATATCATGATTTACGGGCTGATTTCACCGCTGTTTTTTTTAAAATCCGCGGACATAACGAGAATATCACGGTCGGTAATAATTGGTGCGCTTATGAATGACGGGGAGTATTCTGCTAAAAACATTCACAATTAAGGCAAAATAAATAATGGTGTAATAAAAAAACGATGCGCCATTTATTTTTAGCGCATCGTTTTTTTCATAATTTATATTATGTGGATTTTTATTTGTTGGGGGTAGTCCACTTGTATGTGGAGGTGCAACGGATCGGGAGTACCTTGTCACCTACCTGGATGCGAAAATCTCCCTCTTCAAGAATCCAGTGGCCGTCAGCTCCAACAAAGGCCAATTCAGATGCGGGCACTTTGAGAGTCACAGTCTTTGTTTCTCCGGGATTGAGGCCAATTTTATCGAAAGCGCGCAGACGACGGCTATCGGGGACCTGGGAAGCGACGAGGTCGGAAGAGAATAGTAATACGGCCTCTTTTCCTGCCCGATTGCCCGTATTTGTGACATCCACCGAGAATAACAGCTCATCATCAACTGTAAAATCAGATTTATTGACACGCAGATTAGAATAAGAGTATGTGGTATAGCTCAAGCCGAAGCCAAAAGGCCATTGGGAAGCCACGACAGCATTATAATCATAAGCACCTTCCATAGTCTCCACCTCTTCGCTCACCTTGTAATCATAAGTGACAAGAGAATTGATCTCCTTTGGATACGTAAAAGGCAGACGCGCTGAGAAATTGGCATCGCCGGCCATAAGATTAGCCAGGGCATCACCTCCATAGTTGCCGGGGAGAATACCCTCAATGACAGCAGAAGCAAGAGGCTCGATGTCGGCAATCAGACGCGGACGACCTTCGTTTAGGACAATGATCACGGGTTTTCCCGTAGCGGCGAGAGCTTTGACAAGATCGGACTGATTACGGGAAATATTCAGATCGGAAAGATTTCCCGGGGTCTCGCAATACGAATTCTCGCCGATACACGCAACAATCACATCTACCCCGGCAGCTGCAGCAACCGCACCTTCGATATCAGGAGCAAGTTCCTCATAATATGCTCCATCCTCTTTGTAAGACACACCGGGATTCAATATAACATTGTCCTTACCGAACTTATTTGACAATGCCTCGTAGATAGTGTTATAGTCTTTTGCAAAATCGTTGGTGAGATGACCCTGCCATGTGTAGGACCATCCTCCATTGAGAGCACGCATCGAATCTGCGTTAGGACCGGTGACGAGAATTTTCGTATTCTTACCAAGCGGAAGGATATTCGAATTGTTCTTCAACAGCACGATGCACTCCTCAGCACCGTGTAGAGCAAAGTCGCTGAACTCCTTACAGGCAAAATCCGGGTAATCGGCAGGATTGGTGTTGGGAGTATCGAACAGACCGAGGCGTAGCTTTAGCCGCAACACTCGTGCACACGCATCGTTGATACGCTCCACCGGCACCTTACCCTCATCGACCAACTCCTTGAGCAACTTGCAGAAACCAACATCGTAGGGATCCATCGTCATGTCTATACCGGCATTGATAGCTATACGGATAGCATCCTTCTTATCCTTTGCCACCTTCTCGCGCTTCCAAAGATTGTCAATGTCAGCCCAGTCGGTGACTATCATGCCATCCCAAGCGAGGTCGGTCTTGACCCATTGAGTCAGATATTCAGCATTGGCATGCAAAGGCAGACCGTTGACTGATGCCGAATTCACCATTATTGAAAGCGCACCATCACGGATCGACGCAAGATATGGTGCGAAATGCTTTTCACGGATATCCTGCGGAGAAATGTAAGCCGGTGTACGGTCCTTACCAGAGAAAGGCACACCGTAGCCCATGAAATGCTTCAGGCAGACAGCTATATGATTGGCATCCACATGATTCGGATCAGAGCCTTGGAAGCCACGTACGGCAGCCCGCCCCATCTCCGCATTGACGTATGCATCCTCACCATAATTCTCATACATACGAGGCCAACGTGGATCACGGCCAAGGTCGAGAGTCGGAGAGAAAGTCCAGGGACAATCAGAAGCACGGGTCTCGTATGCAGTAATCTCTGCAGCACGGAAAGCTATTTCGCGGTTGAATGAAGCCGCTACCGACAAGTTCTGAGGAAAGAAAGTAGCACCTACGGTGTATGTGGCACCGTGGTTCTGGTCAAGGCCATAGATACACGGCACATTAATACATTCCAACGACTTATCCTGAATCTGCGAGATTGTAGAATACCACCACTGGGGTGTCTGCGCCTTTCCCGGCACATTCAGAATGGAACCGACCTTATTTTTACAAATCACATTGTCGAGAGCCTCAGTGCTAAGCTTGAAGTCACGGGTATGATTATCGCCCATCACGTCAAGAGTAATCTGTGTCATCTGTCCGATTTTCTCCTCAAGAGAAAGACGATCAAGCCATTCGGACACCTGTCTTTCGATCAAAGGGTCAGACGGAATAGCCTGGGCACCTGCCGCCACAGCCACCGCCCCCATTGCAATAGTAAGAAACGTTTTCATTGGATATGATTAATAATTATTAATGAGCATTAAGCCGGAAAACACGCACACCAGTAAAATTCCGGTTTCTCTTCACAAACTTGTCGACAGGAACATCAGACACCACCACTTTCCCTGCAGAAGAGGATGCATGTATCACGTAAGGCTCGCCATCGCGCACTACGACAATGCCCATGTGGGATACATCGAGGTTTCCGACAGTGGATGTGAAAGCCAGGATGTCGCCGTTGCGGAAAGCCTGCCTCACATCCTTCATGGCAAGATCGCGTGTCTTGATGTAAGGGAACCTATGTCTGCGGTAAGGCATCTCCACCCTCTTGATCTGGGCAAGATTGGCACTATCGGCAAGAGCCGGATATTTCGAAGCGTTGGCAGACATAAAATCAATCGTCTTCACCACATAGCTATAGCTTGGGAACTGAGTGGTGACATCGCTGAAATTTCCCCGGTGGATATTGTCGACAGCCCAGTCGGCTATGTAGTGCAAGCGCGAAGGATAACCATTGATTTTACCATCGCGATAACGGATGTTGCGGAGATTATATATAAAGTCACGCCATGAGCTGCGTTTTTCGTCTACTGTAATGGCAAGCGCCATCATCATTTCAGCAAAAGTAGTGCAGTCGAGTTGGTCGAGATTGACACGCAGGGCTTCTGTTTCGCCTTCGAGCGTCCCACCGACATAAGGTGTACCGATAAACTTGTCGGCGAACATCACCACAGCGTCACCCGAGGCAGGCCTGGAAGCAAGCACCTCGATAAGCATGTCATTTAGACGAGTGGTGTCGGCTCCTTCGCTATGAAAAACAGTCTGAGCAGACAATGTCAGAACGCCCAAAAAAGACAAACACAAAGAAGATGTAAAACGGTTTATTATGGACATAGGTCAATTAACTAAATAAGAATCCCACAAATTTACTACATTTAACGATACTTGCCAAATCTTAGTAAAAAAAGCCGCATCGCTTTCGGGCGATGCGGCAATATGGATTATTCCGGAATGAATTATTCGGGACGTTTGGTCTTTTTGCCCCAGCCGTAAGCGGCATCCTTGCCGAGCTCTTCCTCGATGCGGAGGAGCTGGTTGTACTTGGCCATACGGTCGGAACGCGAAGCAGAACCTGTCTTGATCTGACCGGCGTTGGTAGCAACAGCGATGTCAGCGATAGTGGCATCCTCAGTTTCACCGGAGCGGTGAGAGATGACAGCGGTGTAGCCATTGC
>CAYZPI010000160.1:0-3663 GCA_964480085.1 uncultured Bacteroides sp.
CATTCTCATGGCACTGGCACGATCCAAGCCGCAAGACCGATGATTTTTATTGCGACAAGACGAGTGTACGCATATCGCAGGCTCTCAACAGTGATGGGTCATGGAATACTTCTTCTGAGCTTTATCAGTATCTCATCCACGATATTGACCTTATTGCTGATTATTTCCTTGAGTTGCAGGAAGCCGGGGTGGCATGTATCTTCCGCCCGCTTCATGAGGCCAGCGGTGGCTGGTTCTGGTGGGGCAGAGACAAGAAGGCTGCTGATTTCGTAAAGCTCTACCAATTGGTATTCGACGAAATGACAGAGGTAAAAGGAGTCCACAATGTATTGTGGGTCTGGAATGCCGGTGCTGATGATGCCGACTGGAATCCCGGCGATGAATACTACGATTTTGTTTCTGCAGATATCTATAACCCGGCATTTGACTATTCCAGCAATGCCTCCACATTTGACAAACTCAAGACTTTGACCAAAGGCAAAAAGATCATAGCATTGTCGGAGAATGGACCTATTCCTGACATTGAAAAGCAAGCTGAAGAAGAGGCGATGTGGTCTTGGTGGATGCCCTGGTATCAGACTTGGGATAGCAAATTTGTAGATCAGACAAGTCCAGAACAGTGGCGCAAGACCATGAATGATGAGCGCATCATAACACTTGAAGACATGAAATCCTGGACCGGAGTCGACATAATATCCACAGCTCCTTCTCAGAGTATAATCTTTGACCTTAACGGCCATCGCCTCTTGAAAGAGCCTTCACACGGTATTTACATCCAAAACGGGAAAAAACATATCCGCCAATAAACTTCCCTTCCCTACTACAGATAAAGGTTTACAACTCCATTCCCTCTCCATGGGGAATGGAGTTAGTGGCGGAGGGAGAGTTCGGATTCGAGGTCGGTTAGGGTGACGCCAAGCTGGCGACAGAGGACGAGGAGGTGGAAGAGGAGGTCACCTGCTTCGTAGATGAAGCGGGTGCGGTTGCCGTCGACGGCTTCTATGATGGTCTCGGCTGCTTCTTCGCCTACTTTCTTGGATATGGCTTTTACTCCCTTTATGAAGAGGCGCGTAGTGTAGGAGTTTTCGGGCATCTCTTCTTTGCGTTTTGCCACTATCTGCTCAAGACGACGGATGAAACCTTCTGAATCAGGGGTGTCAAAGCATGATGTCGTGCCTCGATGGCATGTGGGACCAATTGGATTTGCCTTCACCAAGAGGGCGTCAGAATCACAATCCGGATACATTTCTACAAGTTCGAGATAATGACCGGAAGTTTCTCCTTTAGTCCATAACTGACCGCGTGTACGAGACCAGAAAGTGACATGCCCGGTCTCGACCGTACGGTTGAAAGCTTCACGGTTCATATATCCGAGCATCAGCACTTTAAGAGTGACAGCATCTTGCACTATGACTGGGAGAAGAGAGTCTGCGAGTTTTGAAAAATTGAAATCGTCAAAATTCATATTGGGAGTTGTGAGGTGGTTGGGTTATAAAGCTACCTTTATATGTTGAGCTGAGAGTTGGCGTTTTAGGTCGCGGATTGAGATTTCTCCATAATGGAAGATAGAGGCTGCGAGGGCGGCGTCTGCTCGTCCCTCGGTAAGGACGTGGGCTATATCCTCGACACTTCCGGCCCCTCCGGAAGCAATGATGGGTACGCTGACCTCTTCGCTGAGATGTGCGAATACATCACAAGGATACCCTTGGCGTGTGCCATCATGATTCATTGATGTGAAAAGAATCTCTCCTGCACCCCGCTCCTCTGCTTCGCGAGCCCATGAAAAGAGTTCCCTATCTGTCGAGCGACGCCCTCCATGCGTTGTCACGTGCCAGATACCATCATCTTCAAGACGGGCATCAATTGCCACTACCACAAATTGACGTCCATAGCGGGCGGCGATGCTGTCGATAAGAGTAGGATCGGCCACTGCAGCGGTATTGAGCGTGATTTTATCGGCGCCGGCATTGAGCAGACGGGAAGCGTCATCAAGAGAAGAAATGCCCCCACCGACTGTGAATGGGATGTTGATCTCTTGGGAAATCTGCTCCACCAACGACGTGAATGTCTGCCTTCCTTCAGCCGAGGCACTGATGTCGAGATAGACCAACTCATCGGCGCCTTCACGGGCATAGAACTTGCCCAATTCCACTGGAGAACCCACATCGCGGAGCTGTTCGAAATTTATACCTTTCACTGTGCGCCCATCCTTAACGTCAAGGCAGGGGATTATGCGTTTTGCAACCATTCTTCAATAAATTTCAGTGGAATTTTATTTTCATATATTGCTTTTCCTACTATGACACGCTGCAGTCCTGCATGGTCAAGATCTAAAATATCCTGCTGGCTTCCAATGCCGCCTGAGACTGTAAAGACAACATCAGGATATTTCTTCTGCAGCCTGACATAGAGGGATGTCTCCGGTCCGGAAAGCATACCGTCACGAGAGATTTCCGTAACTATTGCTTGTGACAGACCTTTAGGAAGAAATAGATCGACAAGATTGTCGACACTCTTGTCGTCGGTCGCGAGCCACCCATGCGTAGCAATCTTACCATTTGAAATATCAGCACCAAGCACCATTCTATCAGGACCAAATTCCTCAAGCCACTCTGCAAACAGTTCCGGTTGACAGGCTGCAACGCTTCCGACCACCGCATATTCGGCTCCAGCTGAGAAAATATCAGCCAAAGCACGGTCTGATTTTATACCTCCACCCCACTCTATCTCAAGCCCATCGACTCGCGCCAACTTTTCAAGCACCGAAAGATTGACTGGGCTTGATGCCTTTGCGCCGTCAAGGTCGACCACATGGAGACGGCGGACACCAATGTCGGCATAGCGTCGAGCCATGTCGAGAGGAGATGCATTGTAGGTAGTCTTTCGGTTATAGTCTCCTTGCGATAGACGCACGCACTTGCCGTCGATGATATCTATTGCTGGAATAATCTCTATTTTGCTCATAATTCAATGAAATTTTTGATAATGTGCTCTCCTACCTCACCGCTCTTCTCAGGATGGAACTGAACGCCATAGAAGTTTTCATATTTCAGTGCAGCACTGAACATATCGCCTTGCCGGGCTGTGGCAATAGTGTCCGGGCAAAGTCCGGCATAATATGAATGCACAAAATAGACAAAAGCCCCGGATTCAATTCCCTTGAACAGTTTACTCTCAAGGTTTGAGATATTGTTCCAACCCGTATGCGGCACTTTCAAATCATGAGCAGGGATAAATTTCTTTACAAACGCATCGAATATACCCATGCACTCCACGTCTCCTTCTTCGGAATGGCGACACATTATCTGCATACCTACACAAATGCCAAGAACCGGTTTACGCAGCCGGAGAATTGTAGGGATAAGTCCACTATCCCGGAGATTCGACATAGCTTCGGCAGCATTGCCTACACCCGGAAGAATCACATGCGATGCACTCCGGATCTCATCGGGATCTGCAGTAAGCCTGAATTCCGCTCCAAGACGAGAAAGGGCATTCTTCACCGAGCGGAGATTGCCCATCTTATAGTCAATGATGGCTATCATAGGATTCCTTTGCTTGATGGTAATTGACTGGAGAAAACATCCCTGCGCACTGCCATTTTAAGGGCCCTGGCAAAGGCTTTGAAGACACCCTCAATGAGATGATGATTGTTTTCGCCTC
>CAYZPI010000161.1:0-3657 GCA_964480085.1 uncultured Bacteroides sp.
TATAATCTCGAAAAACGCAAATACGTGATATGCGGATTTTTGCTGATAATAGCCGCGATATTTTCCGTTCGACTTTTCAGTCTGCAGATCTCAGAGACAAAATATAAGAAATCCGCCGATACAAATGCCTTTCTCCGAAAGACAATATACCCGGCCCGTGGGCTCGTGTACGACCGCAACGGCGAATTAGTCGTGTACAATCAGGCTGCATACGATGTGATGCTCATACCTAAGGATGTGGCACCGTTCGATACCGTGGATTTCTGCAACACACTCAACATCACCGTGGAGCAATACCATAAGAGAGTGGAAGACATGAAGAAGAGCGCGGGATATTCTTCCTACACTCCTCAGCGACTCATCAGTCACCTGTCGGCACAAGACTACGGCAGACTTCAGGAAAAGCTCTATAGGTATCCCGGCTTCTACATACAGAAACGCACCGTGCGCGACTATGCGCACCACACTGCAGCCAACGTGCTGGGCAATATCCGCGAAGCCAATGCCAAGGATATCGAGAATGACTCCTACTATTCACCGGGCGACTATACCGGCGACTTAGGTGTGGAGAAAAGCTACGAGAAGCATCTGCGAGGAATCAAAGGCTATGAGATACTGATACGCGACGCCCGCGGAAGAATACAGGGCCACTATGAGAACGGAGCGCAGGACATCCAGCCAACCGACGGCAGGAACATCAAGCTCGGACTCGACATCAAGCTTCAGGAATACGCCGAGCAGCTGATGGCAGGAAAGCGCGGTGCAGTTGTGGCAATCGAGCCAAAGACCGGCGAGATACTATGCCTGGTGACAGCCCCGAACTACGACCCGTCACTGATGGTAGGACAGCAACGAGGGGAGAACTACCGCATACTGAGCAACGACCCAACACGTCCCCTATTCGACCGGTCCATAATGGCAGGTTATCCCCCCGGCTCGACTTTTAAGCCAACCCAGGGCCTCATATTCCTTCAGGAGGGCATCATCACCCCTGAGACAGCATATCCCTGCTATCACGGCTACATACAGGGTGGACTAAGAGTAGGTTGCCACGGACACGGATCTCCCCTACCCCTGAAGCCGGCCCTGCAGACATCCTGCAACGCATATTTCTGCCACGGCTTCCGCAACATGATCGACAAGCGCAGCAAATATGGGAAGGTAGAGAACGCTTTCGAGATATGGAAGAACCACATGGTGTCCATGGGCTATGGATACCGCACGGGCGTTGACCTGCCCGGTGAGCGTCCGGGATTCATTCCGAATGCGGCGTTCTACGGAAAATTCTACAAGGACCGCTGGAGCGCCAACACTATCATATCCATAGCCATCGGACAGGGCGAGATACTTGCCAGCCCGTTACAGATAGCCAATCTGAGTGCCACGATAGCCAACCGTGGATGGTTTATCACACCCCACGTGGTGAAAGAAATCCAGGACACCTTGCTTGATGAACAATACACCACAAAAAGATACCCGACTATCGACCGCAAGCACTACGACGTTATAGCCGAAGGAATGCGCATGGCCGTCACGGGTGGCACCTGCCGCAGGGCGGCCTTCGGCGATGTGGCAGTTGCCGGCAAGACGGGCACAGCCCAGAATCCCCACGGCAAGGACCACTCGGCATTCATGGGCTTCGCGCCATACGATGACCCCAAAATAGCTGTGGCCGTCTATGTGGAGAACGCTGGTTTCGGCGCCACATTCGGAGTACCTATCGGATCACTGGTGATGGAGAAATACCTCAAAGGCGAAGTAAGCCGGAAGGATCTTGAAGAATCGATGATGAATACCTCTGTATATTATGCTCCCCCCAAGAAAAAATGAAAAGCCCTCGATATTCCGGTCGCTCGACTGGTTCACGGTGGTCATCTACCTGCTTATGGTAGCTGCCGGAGCCGTCAGCATCTATGCCGCAAGCTATGATTTCGACGAGGCAAGCCTTTGGTCGTTCAACGAATTTTCCGGTAAGCAGATACGCTGGATCGGAGCGAGCCTTCTGTTAGGCTCACTGCTACTGCTTGTCGAGACGCGTGTGTATGAGACCTACGCCTACGTGATCTACGCAGTGCTGATGGTGGTGCTTATCATCACCCCGTTCTTGGCTCACGATATCAAAGGTTCGAAATCGTGGATAGGTGTTGGTGCAATGAGCATCCAACCGGCAGAATTCGCAAAGTTCGCGACGGCACTGGCACTTGCGCGCCTTTTCAGCGGATACAATTTCGTGCTCAACGCGAGTCTGATGAATTATGTGAAGGCGTGCACGATCATCCTTCTGCCTGTGGTGTTCATCCTGCTGCAGCAAGAGACTGGCACCGCGCTTGTGTTCCTCTCGCTCTTCTTCGTGCTCTACCGCGAGGGCATGAACGGACTGATCCTTCTGAGCGCCCTTCTGGCGGTGGTGATATTTGTGGTGGCTGTGAAATTCACTGATGATGTGGCGGCTTTAGGAATCACTCAGGGACAACTGTGGATCTACTGCGGAGTGATGCTCATGGTGGTGATCATGCTCTGCGTATATGGCAAGCGGCGTCTTGAGGTAGCACGCAGAGTGCTCTTCTGGTTCGCCGGCACTGGAATCATCATAGCCCTTATTGCCAATTTCACATCATGGCAAATACCCGGCACCATAGTGTTCATCGCCATTTTAGGAGTGGCAGTGGCATATATACTTATAGAAGAGCTTCGCCTGCATATCGTGAAGCTCCTGATACCGGTGGCTGGCGCAGTGGTAGCCGTGTCTTTCATGTTCACGGTAGATTTTGCATTCCAGCATCTGGCACGTCACCAGCAGAAACGCATCAAGGTGGTGCTCGGAATTGAAGAGGACCTTCGTGGGGCAGGCTACAATGTCAACCAGTCGAAAATAGCCATCGGATCCGGTGGCATGTGGGGGAAAGGATTCCTCAACGGCACACAGACAAAACTAAAATACGTACCTGAGCAGCACACCGACTTCATCTTCTGCACCATAGGTGAGGAAGAAGGTTTCTGGGGCACTATAGGTGTAGAGGCGCTGTTCATATTATTGATCTGCCGGGTGGTGCACATAGCCGAACGCCAGCCGAAAGTGTTCGGACGGGTTTACGCCTACTGTGTTGCAAGCTATTTCATATTCCATTTCTGCGTGAACATAGGTATGGTGATCGGGCTTTGTCCGGTGATCGGCATCCCGCTTCCATTCTTCAGCTACGGAGGGTCGTCGATGCTTGGATTCACCATCCTGCTCTTCATATTGCTGCGCATCGACGCTTCGCGTAAAGCCAATCTGACTGCCCCATCCTGACCATACTGACATAATGGCAGTAGATGACAGCCACTCCATCGTGATATATGATTCAAAGGAATATCCTGATGTCCTTGTAGGAAAACCTGCAAGGACATTCTCATTATATCTATATGTATCAACATTTTACAATTCAACACATCTCCATTTAAAGCCATTTTTAACATCGTTTGCTTAAATTAATAAAAATGGCAACCAACTTTTTTGGCACAGGATTTGTTTAATAAATGAATCGGAAAGGATAACACATCCGAGATTCCATAACCGAAAAAAAAACAGAATAATAATTAATAACAAAAAAAATAAAAAATCAACTATTATGGGAAAAATTATTGGTATCGATTTAGGCACGACCAACTCATGTG
>CAYZPI010000162.1:0-3636 GCA_964480085.1 uncultured Bacteroides sp.
CTTATAAATCTTATAAATCTTATAAATCTTATAAATCTTATAAATCTTATAAATCATTGCATCCCCGTGGGGATGCAATGATTTGCCATCACAAATTTACGTATTTTTTTATGTATTATTCAGCATTTTTGCTAATTTTGCAAAAAATCTATCCATGAATTGCTTTCATAAATATATATTTGCCAATAGCCGTATGCTTGCCTTGGCAGTGGCGGCATTGATGTCATATGCCTCAAATGCTGCTCCGGCAGCATTTGAGAGTCTGGCGAAAAAGGACTTCGGGCGTAACTGGACTGTGGAGTCAGAATCGCCTGACTATCGCATTACCCATATCGGGGATACCGTGGAGATTCTCGCGCCTAAGGGACTCACTCTTTGGAATAATGAAAAACTTGAGGGGGACGTGACCATCGAGTTTGACGCCTGCGTGATGGACGAGGGGCTGCCCGGCGACCGGCTGAGCGACCTCAACTGCTTCTGGATGGCTTCCGATCCCCAACATCCCGGCGACCTGATGAAGCGCAAGGCATGGCGGTCGGGCATATTCAACCGCTGCTATACCCTGCAGATGTACTATCTGGGCTACGGGGGAAACCATAACTCCACCACGCGCTTCCGCCGCTACGACGGCAACCCGCTGGCGGTGGACTCCGCCGCCCTGCGCCCGGCCATCCTAACGGAATACACCGACGCGGAGCATCTGCTAAAACCCAACAAGTGGTACCACGTGGAGATTTCCAACCGTGGCAACCGTGTGACCTACACCATCGACGGCGAACGCATCGTGGATTTCCGCGACCCGCAGCCTTACAAGTCGGGCTGGTTCGGATTCCGCACCACGCTTAGCCGCACGAGATTCGCCAATTTCAAGGTGACGAAGCACAACGATGGCGGTTTCCCGGTGACCGTAGGATGGATCGGCGACACTCCCGCCTCCCCTACCCCCAACACATGGGGAGTGCCTTTCGGACGCGGAGAGGTGCAACCCGGACAGACATTCGCCCTTGCTGCCGATGGACAGCCAATCCCCGACCATGATTTCCGCCCTCTGGCCTACTGGCCCGACGGAAGTGTGAAATGGGGAGCCTACAGCGCGGTGATTCCCGCCGGAGCGGAGAGCGTGACAATAGAGCCGTCGGCGAATCCGCCGGCACGTGGAGCCGGAATAAAGACCGCAGGCGATGCCGATGGCGGATACATCATCGACACCGGCAGCATGAAGGCTTATCTGGGGCATAAGGGTGGCAGCGCCCTGCTGGACTCCATCACCATCGACGGACTGAAAGTTGCGGGCATGACCGACATCATAGCCTCAACACATACGCCTAATCAGGCAGGATACAGCTTCAACTCGTTCGCAAGCAGCATCGACAGCCTAACGATAGAGACGCCCGGACAGGCCCACACCGTGGTGCGCATCGACGGAAGATGCACCGACGGAAGCCGGCGGTGGCTGCCCTTCAGCGTGCGCCTGTACTTCTACGCCGGCAGCGACAAGATCAAGGCCGTGCACACGATGATGTACGACGGCGACCAGGACCGAGACTTCATCAGCGGCCTGGGCATAAGGATGCGTGTGCCGATGCGGAATCAGCCCTACAACCGCCATGTGGCCTTCACCACCGCCGACGGCGGTGTATGGGAGGAGGCTGTGCAGCCGTTGGTGGGACGGCGCCCGCTGAAGCTGGATGGAGAAAACGTACAGCCGGCGCAATACGACGGCCAGCGCATCGCCGAGCCGGAGGCATTCGATGAGAAAGGACGCTCGCTGATAGGCCATTGGGCTGAATGGGACGGCTTCCGCCTGTCGCAACTCTCGCCCGACTCCTACACCATACGCAAACGCGCAACCTCTGGCTCACCCTGGATAGGCACACACTCGGGACAGCGGGGTTCGGGCTTCTGCTATGTGGGCGATCCTGAGGCTGCCCTGGCCGTGGCGCTCCACGATTTCTGGCAGTCGTATCCCTCGACGCTCCAGGTGGACGGCGCACGCTCGGACGAGGCCACGCTCACCATGTGGCTTTGGAGCCCGGAGGCCGAACCGATGGATCTGCGCCACTACGACACCGTGGCACACGATCTCGACGCCAGCTACGAGGATGTGCAGGAGGGCATGAGCACCCCCTACGGAATAGCCCGCACGAGCGAACTGACGATAATACCTATCCGCAACGACGGCACGCGGGCTTTCAACGGCAGGTTACAGCTGTCGGCTTTAGCCGACAATCTCACGGCCTCTCCGCAGATGTGCTGCTCTCCCGAATATCTGCACGCGCAGCGCGCATTCGGAGTGTGGAGCCTGCCCGACAGCTCCACCACCCTGCGATCGGACATAGAAAAACGGCTCGAAGACTACCTCGACCTGTACAAGCACTGCGTAGAAGAGCACAAATGGTACGGATTCTGGAACTACGGCGACTTCATGCACACCTACGACCCCGTGCGACACACCTGGCTCTATGATGTGGGGGGTTATGCCTGGGACAACACCGAGCTGGCCTCGAATATGTGGCTATGGTACTATTTCCTGCGCACAGGCCGTGAGGATGCCTGGACCCTGGCGAAGGCCATGGGACGGCACACCGGGGAGGTGGACGTGTATCATTTCGGCGAAAACGCCGGACTGGGCAGCCGTCACAATGTGAGCCACTGGGGATGCGGGGCCAAGGAGGCGCGCATAAGCCAGGCGGCGTGGAACAGATTCTATCATTACCTCACCGGCGACGAGCGCACGGGCGAGCTGATGACAGAGGTGCGCGATGCAGAACAGAAGCTTTACACCCTCGACCCCATGCGTCTGGCCCAGCCGCGCGAGCTATATCCCTGCACGGCTCCGGCACGCCTGCGCATCGGACCGGACTGGCTGGCATACGCCGGCAACTGGCTCACCGAATGGGAGCGCACGGGCAACACCGTCTACCGCGACAAGATCCTCGCCGGGATGCGCAGCATAGCCGCGCTGCCCAACGGGATATTCACCGGGCCTAAGGCCTTGGGCTTCGACCCGGCCACGGGCGTGATATCCTACGAGGGAGACCCGGAGATGATCAACACCAACCATCTGCTGCCGATAATGGGAGGATTCGAGATCGTGAACGAGATGAACGAGATGCTGCCTGAACCCGAATGGCTCGACACATGGCTGCGCCATGCCGCCGAATACCGGGGAAAGGCGCAGAACAAGTTCCTGATACCGCGCCTGCCGGCATACGCCTACTATCACACGCATGATGAAGCGCTCAAGGCACAGGCGTGGAAGGAGCTGCTCGGCAAAGGTTATCCGGACCGCCTGCCGCCGATGGAGATGGTGGAGGTGACCGCCCCCGACGCGCCGGCCCGGCTGCTGGAATATCCCGGCGTGACCACCAACGGCACGGCCACCTGGTGTCTCGACGCAATCTACATGCTGGAAGTGTGCCCGGAGTAATTATAAATGAAAAATGAAAAATGAAAAATGAAGAATGAAAAATTAATATATCAAAATTTAAATCATGAAAAATAAGAGCATTACGTATCTTGTGCCTTTCATCCTCATCACATCGTGTTTCGCGCTGTGGGGATTCGCCAACGACATCACCAACCCGATGGTGAAGGCATTCTCGAAGATTTTCAGAATGAGCGTCACCGATGGCG
>CAYZPI010000163.1:0-3372 GCA_964480085.1 uncultured Bacteroides sp.
TCTCTTAACAAGAGATACTTAACCCAGCACAAATCTACTACTAAATTTTTAAACATCCAAATATTCAGTCGAGAAAATCATTTAAGGGAACATAAAAATGAGGTCAATTGTCCACTCTAACACTTCTTGTTTAGTAGAAACTTAAACGCCATTTCTTATTTAATTGTTTTCATCGACTTTGCAGATACCCAAATCCTTTGCCAAAAGATTTGGATGGCTGTCAAAAAAAGGTAAAGGACAGGTGACAAGTGAATGTGCACGATTCCTGACAAGGTATGGAAACTCTTGCACTTGTCCGTAGGCTTCGACCATAGCCAATAGCGGAGATTGTCATTGAGATTGAACAAGACCTTTGCCGGCGGGGTACGCCCCGACATTCTCACCATCACTCCCCGCGGAATCCGGCATTCAATACTGAACTAATCCTCAGTGTCGGGCCTCATTTTCTTTCCCGGTTTGAAGAACTGCTCCATATCAGAAATACTTTCTGAAACAATACCGGCCTCACTGAGTTCAATGATGCGGTCACTGCTGGATAATAATGCTCTTGGCTGAGTTATACAGGTTTCGTCTACGGATTTTGATTATACGGAAAATTGTGCCGATAAAAAGTTGTTTTTTCTGTGGTTAATAAGCCAAAATGTATAGGAGGCACAAAGGGCGAATTTTTATTTAATATAGGTTAAGCTTACCTACCAAAAGAAGAATAGACATTTCGCATATCCGGAAAATGTCTATTCTAACTTAATTAGGTGCAGTAGGCTTAGGAGACTACGACAAGGCCCACGTTTCGAATGTTGGAAGAAGTGTTTTTTCTTGCTTATTTGACATCAAAAGATATAGTTCTTTCAGTGGCGCAAAGATCAGTGATATACTTTTCTACTTCATCTTTATCAACGACTTCCGATGTGATACTATAAGATGCTTTTGGTCCTTCGTGTTCTACACCATCAATTATGACCTTAGAGGTATATCCTAACTCATTACCCTTAGAGAAAACATACTTATCTTTGCTTGTATCGGCATAACTATTCCGTTCGTATTTAACGGTTATATTACCTTTCATTGCTTTAACATCTTCAAATTTCTTCTCTGAAGTGGCAACACACTCACAATAAGTAAGAGTTGTAACTGTATTAGAAGGCACCCCATTAATAGTTACTGTAGTATTCACCGTGAGATTGAGAGTAGGTCCCTTCTTAAAGTGCTCCTTACTTAGCTTGAAGGGTTCCTTTTCTCCATTATCCCCTTGGATTGTAACAACAGGGGTAACGAATTCCAACAGGTCAGAGGAGCAACATATATTGGCATCAATAACTACTTTTTTGTCTTCTTCATTACAAGCACTCAAGCTGATCATCATCCCTATAAGGGATATTACTGCAAAGAGAATTAAAAACTTAATTTTCAATTTCATTTGTTAAAGCACTTGTCCGTGTCGTGCGCAACTTCTATGATTATTTAAATGGGATGCTATTTAATATTGAACGTAAAACCTTTCTTGTTTGCATTTCTCAAATACATAACTACTAATGTAAACATAGACACCCAAATTAGGATTATTTATTCTTTATTACGGATATAACTCTCGGGACAACTTTAAGGAGAATGAATTCAGTGCAAAGTTAATAATAATTTTGAGTTTACATATCTTTTTTTATAATTAAGTATTGACATTAACCGTTCAATACCGATTCACATATTAGACACAACCATTGTGACTCTGAATATTCCATCAGACATAATTTATGATTGTGAACATAATGGGCAGGATATGAAGTAGGGCAATGTTTGTACCAAGATGGAGAAACAATCTGCGGAGCCATGTCTCATGCGAGAGAAAAGAGGCTTGTGTTCGCTCGCAGTGTTATGATAACATACTGAGCCGCAGGCTCCGATACCGCGAGCGAACGCGAGCCGATACTGAGCGGTGGAAGCCGCCCTTTGTTATGTATGACTTTGCCATTGTTGGCTATTCGGAGCGCAGGTGCCCGATGGGGTTGCTGCGTGCTACGCGGAGAGTGTTGGCGATTACGACACCCATTATAATGATGAGGAGTAGAATCAGGCAGCCTATCATGCTCAGGGGCGAGAGGGACACCCTGTCCGTGAACTGTGAGAGCCAATGCTGACCTACTGTCATTGCCGCTGCTCCGCCCAAAAGGAGGGATGGAAGGGCCACTTTCAGAACATCGATGCAGAAAAGGCGTACAATCTTTTTCGATGAGGTCCCGTTCACCTTCCGGATTGCTATTTCCTTCGCCCTGCGGTTGACCTCGTCAGCGACGTAACCTATCAGTCCGACAAGCGCTATAAGGATTATGGTGAATCCTACGATCATGACGGATGTACCGAATTTCCTGATATCGCTTCTTTTTGCATCTATTCTCAATCTATAGGGAGTAATATATATTTCTTCGGAGTCGTTGATGGAATCTATGATTTCTTGAGCCTCATTGATGTTTTCGGGTGTAAGTTCAGTAAAGCGTACAAAAACATTTCCTCTTACCGACCTTGATGGAAAGTAGGCTGCCGCACGGGTATCGACCCTGTCATTCTCAAAGCCTCCACGACGTACATCGCCAGTCACACCCACGATAGTGAACAACGGAGTATTGATGCCATCAACAGAATGTCCTGTAATATATATTTGCTTTCCTATGATATCTTCATCAGTCTCACCGAAATATTTCCGGAGCACTCCAATCATTCTTTCATCCACCACTACCTCATTGACGGTAGAATCGGCATTTTCACTGAAAGAATGTCCTTGAACGAACTTGATTCCCATGATGTCAAAGAAATCCGGATTGAAGAATTCCATTTCAGCAATATTGATCTGATTCTCCTCCTGGCCTTCTGTCCACATGTTATTGCCGGATCCCGGTGATGATGGATCGCGGTCGGCCGTTGAGGCTCCCTCCACAAACGGAAGCTTTTCTAATTCCCGGATAATCGTGGCGGTCTTTTCGTCGGACAGTGGATAATGGTAGAACACTCCGATATTCTCATATTCCAATCCCAAATCCAAATTGCCTACCATGGAATATTGCCTCCCGACCAACACCAGCAGACAGAATATCATTCCAATGGCGAAGAATTGGACTGCAAGAAGGGTTAGTTTCCATATTTTCCTGATATTTGCCACAGGACGGAATGCATTGACCACAGGAGTACGACTATAGATTATGGAAGGCAGGACACCGGTGATTACCAAAAGCAACATGCAGACTCCAATCTCTAAAACCCATACTCCGCCAATAGAAAGCAAATCTTTGGTAGTGTGGCCAAGTGACTGGTCGCACAGGTCGGAAAAAGAGAACGACAGAAGTATTGCCAGGACTGACGATACCGAGAGGAAAAACAGACTCT
>CAYZPI010000164.1:0-3339 GCA_964480085.1 uncultured Bacteroides sp.
CATCGTCAATTAGGTCAAGTGAAATATGCATTAATTTAATTCAACCAACAGGTTATTCTGCAAAAAATTCTTTCAACCACGAAAGAAATGAACATTGTCATGGACTCAAAAGTTATATAAATGATTGAGATAAAACAAAACTTTTGAAATCATGACACAACCCGACCTTATAATATTCGATTTTGACGGAACTCTGGCGGACACAACCGCCACCATCCTGAGTACTTACAAAAACACCATAAACGAACTGGGCATCGCCAGACGTACGGATAAGGAGTGCAAGGCAACAATTGGCATACCCCTGCGGGATGGATTCCGGCAACTCTACCCGGAATTTTCCGAAGCCGAACTGGACCGATGCGTTGAAACATACCGGCGCATCTTCAACGCCAACAAGGCTGACCTGGTGCCGAAGCTATATCTTGGAGTGAAGGAAACCCTCGAAGAGCTGTCGAGACTGGATATTCAGATGTCGGTGGCATCTTCGCGCTCACGCGAATCCCTCCTGGAGTTCTGCAACGACAACGGCATCTCTAAATATTTCTCGTTGATTCTTGGAGCCGATGACGTCGCGCATGCAAAGCCGGATCCTGAACCTGTGCTGATCACCCTGAAACGTCTGGGGAAGGACGCCGTACGCACATTTGTGGTCGGCGACATGCCTGTCGACATCGCCATGGGCAGCGGAGCCGGCTGCCGAACGGTAGGCGTCACCTACGGCAATTCATCGCGAAGCGCCCTTGAAGCAGCCGGAGCCACATTCATCATCGACTCGCTTCCGGAGCTTATCGGATGTGCCATCCAATGGTAGGAATCTGAAGGGATATACTGACCGATGTTGACATAAAATCCGGTGATTCGAGACATAAAAAATCAGTAGATGAGAGGCTCCTCCCGAATATTCCCGACCTTTTTCACAGCCTTGGCACTTGTTGTGGCTTTCAGCGAGAGCGGATGCAGGCAAAAGGAACTTTATCTTCCTGAGGAGATTCATCCTGAGGTAGAAAACACCATTGTCGAAATAGAATTTCTATGGACTAAGGCAGAAAATGCAATGGTCGAGGGTATGTCAACATATTTTTTCCCGCTTTCGCAAGGAGGAAAGATCTGGAGCTTTGAGATAGCCGGGATGCATGGCGGACCGGTGGCCCTCTTCCCCGGCGATTATTCATTGGTGGCAGTAAACAATGATCTCCCCGGAGTAGATTTATCAGCTGACCTGACGGCATCATCAGCAACCGTGAATGCGAGATACAACAATGACGGCTCTCTCCGGCCATCCGGGATGATTTACGGCTCGATAATCGATAATGCACAAGTCACGTCAGACCCATGTCAGACCATCTCCGTGACTCCTGATTCATTAGCGACCGTGTACAATATCCTCCTTAAGGATATCCGGCAGCAGGAGGATATCGAGAGTATTTACGCCTGCCTGTCAGGTGTGGCGGTTTCGCTGACCATATCGGGCAGACACACAAGCATGGAATCAGCATGCATCAATATTCCGATTGATATGGTGTCGGGGACAATGTCAGGTTCAGTCACCGGGCTGGGCACTCCTTCAGGCTCCCCGCATTTCGAGCTGACTCTTTACGCCACACTCACCGACAAAAGAAGAATTGCCAAATCACTCACATTCGACATTACCGACCAGGTGGTAGGTGCGAAATATCCCAGAAACGTGTTCATCATACTTCAAGGTATCGATTTCCACGGAGAAGAGCCGGACACGCCGGATGACGGCGAGGATGTGGGGATGGATGTGGCAATAGATGGGTGGAGCCATATATCCATTGATCTCATCACGGGATTGTGAGAAAACTCATTTCAGTGTCAAACATTTGTCAATGTTAAATTGTCATTAATAATATAAACACTATTGGTATGAAAAGCATCCTTATCTCCTCGGGAATTCTGGCGATGGCCGCAGGCCTCGCAGCCTGTTCGAATTACGACAGCCCCGACCCTACTGACAGATCAGCAAGCAATGCAATACAGTTTGCCGCACGTACGGAATATTCCCGTGCCGGGGATATCACGACCAATACATTGACACAGTTCAATGTGTGGGCATTCACCGGATCGGCGACCTCTCCGGTGACGTTCATGCAGAATGTTGTCGTGACAAAATCAGGGACAAACACCTGGACATATTCACCCGTGCAGTACTGGCCGGCCAATCAATCGTTGGATTTCTACGCTTTCGCGCCTGCCGACTGGGTGGGAACGCTTTCACCTCTCAGCCCCGTTCCCTACAACGCATACGGCAAAGCCGATGACCTGATTTATGCCACAAGCGAAAATCTCAAGGGATCGAACGGCGCACCCAACGCCCAGGTTATCCTGAATTTCCGCCATGCGCTGTCGAAAGTTTCGGTAAGGATGAGTTCAACGAATACCAACTTAGTGGTAAAAGTGTCGAATGTGGCACTCGTCAACATCATGACCAAGGGTAATTTCCATTTCCCGGGTGAATCCACTTTAGGCACTCCTACCTCAACCACAATGTGTCACTGGACAGGGCAAAACACACCTGAAAACTATCTGCTGTACTCCTCGGCATCCGAGGGCAAGCAGCTTCAGCTTACATCGACTCCCATCGACATAGGAGACACCGGCACAGGTCTGGGTGGTGCGAAATACATGATACCGCAGACACTTGCATTTCACAACAGCGGTTCTGGCACTGACAACTATCTAACGGTGGAATGTTCGGTATATGACGCAAAATCCGGCACGAAGCTGTGGCCGAACGCCAACACGCCATCAGCTGATATCGTGAACGATGAAGGTCTGTTGAAATTCGCGTTGAACACAAGCGCGTTCACAGAATGGGATCCCGGATGCCACTATACATATAACGTGGTGATCAACTCCAATGAGGACATGGGCACCATCGATTTCGGCAACCCCACAGTGGACACCTACATCCAGGTGAACACCGCCTACGAATAACACATGAGTTTCTGTATGTAATCGAGCACAGGCAGCCTGTGCTCGATTACATACAAAATGCTTTTTTTCAAACAACTATCCAAACCAATATGTAGTGCGCTTTTTCAATGGCGAAAAAAATATCGCTTTTTTTGAAAAAAAGTTGTCGAAAAATTTGGTGGATTAAATAATTGTGCCTAACTTTGCATCGTCAAAACGAAATGACGGCAACGTCAGAAGAAAATGGCGATATAGTGTAGTGGCCTAGCACGCCACCCTCTCACGGTGGAGACCAGGGTTCGATTCCCTGTATCGCTACAAAGAATGACAAAACCATCCCGTAAAACGGATGGTTTTTAAATGGTACCTTGGCCGAGTGGTGAGGCACCGGTCTGCAAAACC
>CAYZPI010000165.1:0-3291 GCA_964480085.1 uncultured Bacteroides sp.
CGACGATTCCGGGCCGTAAATTTCTATAATGCGGCCTTTCGGGTATCCGCCGACACCCAACGCGTAGTTGAGACCGATCGAGCCTGTGGGCACCACCTCAACCTGTTCCACCATGTCGTCGCCAAGCTTCATCACGGCACCTTTGCCATAGCTCTTCTCAATTTTGCTCAATGCCTGGTTGATGGCCTCAAGGCGGGCTGCCTTGGGATCGACATCGGCTTTAGCACCTTTCTTCGGGGCGGCCTTCTTTGCTTTTTCGGGTTTTTCCATTTTTCTATATAGTTTTTGATATTGTTTCTTGTTGATGGTGCAAAGTTACGAAGATGGGTGTGCAAAATCGCTGCACTATCGTAATAATAAAAGTTAATGCTTGAAATTCTCTGAACAATCAGCCGCCCGAGGGCGTTTTAATTTCAAAATAGCAAAAATACTTTTTCCATTGCAAGAAATGTGATAATGATTGGTTTATTATCTAACGTGGAGATTCCGTGACGGCATCTCCACGTTTGGTGTTTAATCTTCTGGAATCACTACTCCTGAAATCTTCAGCACGACTTTCTTTGCACCGGGTGCATTGGTCTTCACTGTGATGTTTTTATTGAACTCCCCGGACCGTCCCGACGGATTATAGCTGACGCGTATTTCCGATGACTTCCCCGGCTGGATAGGCTGCTCCTCGAAGATGGGTTTTGTGCATCCGCACGATGCTGTGGCAGATACGATCACCAATGGTGCGGAACCGGTGTTGGTGAACTCGAATTTGCATGTCACCTTTCCGTCGGCCTCCTTGATTGTGCCGAAATCGTGGGTTTTTTTCTTGAATTTTATGGCGGCTTCTTTCTCTTTGGCTGAAGCTTCTGTGGATGCGGCGTTCACCACGGAGCATACGGGTGTGCCAATCGCAAGACACAGCGCCATGAGTACGAGCATAGCTGTGCGTTTCATAATCATTGTGGTTTTTGCATGTTGTTGAAATAGAAATCGATCACGTCCTTGGCTGCCACGAACGAGCTTACCTCGTTGTGGAGCACCCGGCCTTCGGCATCGAATAGACGTCGCTCTATCTCGGGATTGTTGTAGAAATTGTTGCGTAGCTGCTCGTTGATAGTCTCGAACATCCAGTAGCGGGCCTGTTCGCGGCGGCGGATATCGAAATAACCGTTCCCCTTGACGAACTCGAAATAACGGTCGATCATAGCCCAAACCTCGTCGATGCCCGTTTCGTAGTAGCCTGAGTAGCAGAGCACCTCGGGTGTCCATCCCGATGCCGTGGGCGGAAACAGATGCAGGGCGTTGCGGTACTGGGCCTGGGCGAGCCGGGCCTTGTCGATGTTGTCTCCGTCGGCCTTGTTGATGGCTATTCCGTCGGCCATCTCCATGATGCCGCGCTTTATGCCCTGCAGTTCATCCCCTGCGCCGGCAATTTGTATCAGCAGGAAGAAATCCACCATGGAGTGAACGGCAGTCTCGCTCTGTCCCACGCCCACGGTCTCGACGAATATGGTGTCATATCCGGCAGCCTCGCACAGCACTATTGTCTCGCGAGTCTTGCGTGCCACACCGCCAAGCGATCCGGCCGACGGGCTTGGCCGTATGAATGCTTCTTTCTGCACCGACAGCTTCTCCATCCTTGTCTTGTCACCGAGGATGCTGCCCAGGGTGCGTTCGCTCGAAGGGTCGATGGCAAGCACAGCCAGACGTCCGCCATTCTTTATCACATGCATGCCGAAGGTGTCAATCGATGTACTCTTCCCCGCACCCGGTACGCCGGTGAAACCTATGCGGCGTGATTTTCCGGAGTGGGGGAGGCATTTCTCAATCACCTCCTGAGCCACAGCCTGGTGGGCAGGCTGAAGGCTCTCCACTAATGTAACCGCCCTGGCGAGCGTGGTGGTGTCGCCTTTGAGGATGCCCTCCACCAGTTCCGATGCCGGTGGCAGCGGCTTGCGGCGCGGGCGTTTATGCAGGTAAGGGTTCACCGAAGGTGGCTGAGCCACTCCGCTGTTGACGGTGAGACCTGTGTATTGTGAATCGTTTTCAGGATGTTGCATATTCTGAATTGTCAATGTTTTCACAAAATTAGCCATTCTGACCGACAATTCATTCATTTTTATTCAAAAAAATTACAAAAAACTGATTTCCGTGTCTTTCTCCAATAGTCTCCGTCCGTTGGCTATAATAAAATAGCTTAGTTATTAAGAAATTTATAATATGTTGATAATCAATGTGGGGACGCGGCATGCCGCGTCCGCCTGAAAGACGGTAGGAGCGAATTTTATGGAAGCGCCAAGCGGACGCGGCATGCCGCGTCCCTACAAATCAATGCTTTATGTGGTCAAAGGATGCCGTTGTTGTTGCCTTGTGGAAGCGTAATCATTAAAAATTATTAATGAGGAAAAATTTCCGTAATTTTTAATCATAAGGATTCTTAATATTTTGAACAAAGTTAGTAACTTTGCAGTTGAATAACAAGGTTCGAACTCAAAAGAGATAAATCATACTAACTAACATATTTATAACGATTTTCCAACATGAGCAAAATTGAAGAAATCAAGAAAAGCCGTATAGCTGAGGTCAAGGCTGACCTCGCCAAGTACGGTATCAAGGACGTTGCAGAAGTGGTGTACAACCCCACTTATGAGGAGCTCTTCAACGACGAGACCCAGGCTACACTCGAAGGCTTCGAAAAAGGCCAGCTCACCGAACTCGGTGCTGTCAATGTGATGACCGGTGTGTATACAGGCCGTTCGCCCAAGGACAAATTCATCGTTATGGATGAGACTTCAAAGAACACCGTATGGTGGACTTCCGAAGAATACAAGAACGACAACAAACCCGCTTCTGAAGAGGCTTGGAAGGCTTGCAAGGACCTCGCCCTCAACGAGCTCTCCAACAAGAAGCTCTACGTGGTGGATGGCTACTGCGGTACTCATAAGGACACCCGCATGGCAGTGCGCTTTATCGTGGAGGTGGCATGGCAGGCACATTTCGTGACCAACATGTTCATCCGCCCCACAGCTGAGGACCTTGAGAATTTCACCCCCGATTTCATAGTGTACAACGCTTCGAAGGCTAAACTTGAGAACTACAAGGAACTCGGTCTCAACAGCGAGACAGCCGTGGTGTTCAACCTCACTTCGCGTGAGCAGGTGATCATCAACACATGGTACGGCGGCGAAATGAAGAAAGGTATGTTCTCGATGATGAACTACTACCTGCCTCTGCGCGGCATCGCTTCGATGCACTGCTCGGCCAACACCGACCTCAACGGCGAGAACACCGCTATCTTCT
>CAYZPI010000166.1:0-3108 GCA_964480085.1 uncultured Bacteroides sp.
TAATGCTAATACAAAAATTTACCGCGAAATTACGAAAAATATTTGACAATCCGCCCGCTTGGACACATTTCAGGCGTATCTCAAACAAAAGAAAAATTAAACCTTTAGGATGTCACCTCGACTAACCCATTCTTTAAATTTGACATGATTCCCATAAATGGCTTTTAAAGCGGTGTCCACCTGATCAATCCATGCTTCATAAATTGAGTTTCCGTGATTTACGATCTTTGGATTGTACAACTCAATCAACGACAGATCTTTAGATATAATACCGCGAACATATGGGACGGCATCCAAAAACCGCTTCGCCATTGCGGGAACTGGAATAGGAAGCGGTTCATCATTCAATAATTTTGCTTGGCCGCCAGCACTAAATTGATCCCTCACGTTCGGACACACTATTTTATAATAAGCCACCAGCCATAATGCTAACACTGGGTAGTTGCTTTTAATTATATCTTCAGGAAACAGCACCAACATCTGATGCTTAATATGATTTTTCTGCGGCGTAGGGATGGATTCCCATAGTTTTACCATCATCCCTGAATCCTTTTCAGGATTCTCGTCAAGCCACCAAGGCATCTCCTTACGATTCTCCCTTAATGCCTTTGCTCGATAATACTTTCTCACGTCAGCAATGGAGTGCTTTGATGTCCTAAGTGTATCATACTCTATTCCCATCTTATAAAATATGGTTTCTGTATATGGCGTGTCCATATCAATGAGGTATCTCGGAGAGTGTGTAACTGTGATGTCATATAAACACTCTTCATAGGGACGACACCTGAATTCCGGTTTACCGCCAAGCTTACCGAAAAGCATGAAAATTCTTTCAACATCGGGCCGACGCGTGCTTTCTATGATGCTGCTCCCTGTACTTTTCCAGTGGTCTGCTTGTGTTGTTTTGACCTCAACTCCGTAGAAGGGCGTGGCGATTATATCCGGGAAAGACTGCCCTGAAACCAGGACAATGTCTTCGGGGGAAAAAGGAGATTCATCGCACAACGACTTCATTGTCTCCACACACAATTGCTCCACGCCTCCCGGCGAAAGCGACCTGACACTGGCAGTTGATTTCTCAGCTATAGCATTGAGTTGCGCCACGGTCTTCGCCATGAAATCCGTAAAAGCAGAAAGCGCAAGTTCTGGGTTGCGCTTTCTGATAGTAATAATATTATCTGTTGACATCATTTGAACAGTTTATCCCAAATTTCTTGCAATCGCATAGCGATATTGTATGCAAGCACAGGCGGAACAGCATTTCCGATAACCTTATAAGCTCCTGACGGGCTAACTACGAAGTGCTTTTTTGATGGGTATTCTCCTTTTCTTACAAAGGCATAATCGGGCGGAAATGTTTGAATTAAAGCGCACTCTCGAGGGGTAAGCCTGCGTTCGGGAAGACCTACAGACAACTCTTCTTGTATTGTGCCACCATGTTCGGCGGAAAGACGGCGGTACTCAATGTTGCCATGGTGTTCAGAGCGAATTGTCGGGCCTATCTTTGACAATGAGATCTCTTTTTGACCCTGGCAATGCACACCCATATACTTCGCTTTTGAATAAAATTTTTGCGAAAGGTCTTCCGTTTCTTCAGGCTCCAAAAGTCCATCAAAAACATCACCAACCACAACAGGTTCCAATAATCCGGCGTCGGGATTGTGAAATCCATGTGTAGGTTGCGGATAAGGTGAGAACTCTGCAGGCGGATTCTGCTGAGACAATGCCTCAAGGGCTTCAGGCCGCAACGCATCCTTACGAATACCTATGAAAATAACGCGCTCTCTCGACTCTGGAACACCATAATCTGCTGCGTGAAGCACTTGCGGCGGCAGTACAATATATCCGTTATCATCCGCTTGCGCAAAATCAGATTGTATTATATCTTTTACATCGCCAAGGTTCATTAGCCCTTTAACATTTTCGGCTATAAATACTTTCGGCTTTGTAATATCGATCACCTGTTTCATCCAAAAGTAAAGTTTGCCGCGAGTCTCTTCTGACGGGATAGAATCCGCTATCTTTCCGTTGTGATCCTTGTAAGATTCGAACCCTCTGCGTTTACCCGCAACACTAAAATCTTGGCATGGGAAGCCGCCAGTGACTATATCTATGTTTTCAGGGAAGACTTGCTGTCCTGCATTATGAGCCTTAACATAATCGACGATGCTTCCAAATCGATACGTACAGGAATCGTGCCCTCGCAGGCTCATATAAGAAATCCAACTCAGCCGCGCTTCCTCAAGTATGTCGTTAGCGAAAATGGTACGAAATGGGGTCTCCCTGACTTGGACCCAGTTATCATTTATAGCTGCTTGAATCCATCCCGAATCAGGATTAATGGACTTTCTGTGGCAAATGAAACCGCCTTCAAAACCAATATCCATTCCTCCGCATCCGGAGAACAACGATAAAAGACGCTTCTTGCCCGGCACAGAATGTTCATCAAACATCCCTGGAAGATGTTGATAGCCTGGGATGACATCTGAAACAACAAAATCTGCAAGTTCTTTATTTTCAGGAGTATATGAAGTTCGCACGGACATTGTCGGGAGTAAGAGTAATAACTATGCAAAGTTACAAATAAATTTGTAAATCTATAGACCCGAATAAAAAAGTTTGAAATATCCTAAATGCCCATTCTCGGCATCTATTAGCAATGTGCAATATTCCCCACTCCGTGGGCAGCGATGATGTTAACACAATGGAATCCAGTCAATTGTAGGGCCGCACGTTCGGTGCGGCCGTGATGACGCCAACGATTCCGAAAAATGTTGTTTTCGTGGCCGAACATGGTCGTTGTCGTTTTTTCGGCCGCATCATATTTGCGGCCCTACTATTTGCACCGCATTGCAGGTGTTACCGCGGCCGCTCCGACCGAGCGGCCCTACAATCTGGGGAAACTGCTATCGTTGT
The DNA here is from genome assembly GCA_964480085.1 of uncultured Bacteroides sp. Lineage (GTDB taxonomy): Bacteria > Bacteroidota > Bacteroidia > Bacteroidales > Muribaculaceae > CAG-873. Next base: position 2,917 of record CAYZPI010000166.1, read on the forward strand.
CATGGATGGTACCGCGGACGCACAGACCGTGCGTCCCTACATCCTAAGGTGTTGGCATTGCGGATGTTAGGCACTTCACCTTGGTACTATTGCGTATGATCCTTACTTATTCGGGTGTATATGTTTATGGGGAGCCTACAGGGGGTGGGATTCGTAAGCGGCGATGAGGCGGCGCCAGGCGTCGGGCACCTC
>CAYZPI010000167.1:0-3098 GCA_964480085.1 uncultured Bacteroides sp.
CGAATCGGGTAAGGGAACTATATTTTTGCTTTTATCTTAAATGAAAGAGCCGTGTTGCTGGTTCGAATAGGTGACTGGAGATGTTTTTAATCTGCAAGTGTTTGAGTGGAGAATGACAGACGGATAAAGGCTTTGTCAAGATTCAGCTTGCCCATCACAGGAGCAGACATATAGGGGGTCATCATCGACAGTACGTATGTGGTGGAATAATATCCCGACTGTTCTTCTTCGAACATTGCGGATACAGGTACTATCTTGAATGTATAGTCTTCCTCTGTTATAGTCTCCTTACTCATCAGATCCAGTATGAACCTGCGCATCTCTCCGAAGGAGTAGCTTTTGGTGGAGGAATCATATTCAGCGTAGAATGACGTGACGTTGTCAGGAAGTTTGTTATTGGCGAAGAAAGAATCTTTCTCTTTTGATATAATCATCAGAAGGTAAGTCGGTAATGAAATACCAAAATCATTCTCTATGGATTCCGCCGGAATCGAGAACGTAAGGGAGTTGAATACTTTCACCGGATTATTGCTGGAATTGTATTTGGCAATGATTTCCGGTGCGGGGAAACGCATATCAACTTCAAGCCCCACAGGTCCCATTACAATATTCTCTCCTTTGTTTATCTGTTCCTCAAGCTCCGGTGAAATGTTGAACGACACATTGTTGTTGCTGATGATCTCGGGAGTCACTGCAAAATAATTACCTACGCTCACCATCACTGAGTCTTTGCCAGTATCAGGATCAGTATAGTCGTAATGGTAGTGCATCTTCATCTGCGTGTTGGTCACACGGGTCAGACGTCCCGATCCAAAGGAATTCTTGATGTAGAAACCGGGGAAAATCTGTGCGAAGGTCGACGGTGATGAAAATGATGACGGATTTGCAAGATAGTGCTGATAGATGTTCCTTGCAAAATCTATCGGAAGCTTTACCTTGATCTCAGTGTGACCATCCTCATTAACCTTGCCATTCGAATTGCTCGAGATGTTGTACATCACCGATGCCATGAGATCCTCCTTGTTATAATAATCTTCCGGATCAAAATCGCTGTAAATAGGCGAGGGGAGCTGTCGGGAGAGGGGATATATGTTGAGTCCTAACGGTACGATTGAATCTCCCATGAATTCTCCTTTTGCGACACTCATCACCAAAAGCATCGAGTCGATGTTCTCCATCTTAATCCGGCTTGTGTCAAGAGGTGTCGCGGGCATGAACTGTGTCACAACATCACTGCTCAGTCGGCCGTAGCCACTGGCTTCGATACGTCCGAATAGCTGGCTGATTGTGCGTGATTGCACTCTTTCAATTGGAACAGAGTGTCCTGTTACCTGAAACGACGTGTCTACGGTCACTGTGATCTGATCCTCCACTATCGAAGATCCGATCCGGGACACATTATCGCAGCTGTAGAGCCATGATGCCAGGGGCACCAGACCGGCTATTATCAGTGAGGTCTTTTTCATAACGAAGCGTAGAATTCATGGTAGGCATCTACATTGTCTATGCCTGGGAAGGGAAGGAAGGGTTTGCCGGTTGATTTGGCATATTCGATAAGTCGAGGATCGACATTTTCGGTAGCCTGGACTATTGCATCGGCGTGATCAATGGCAAGACAGTTGATGGCATAAGCATCTATATCACCCGTGGTAAGGGCCTTTATCTGATCCTTGGTTATGCCGTCTATCTCAAGTTTCTCAACCATGCGGGGGTCAAGATTACCTTCAAATGAATCTTCAAAAAGTGAATAGACTATCTTGGCATTCTTGAAAGCAGGGTCATCAGGATATTTCACTTTGATGTAAAGGGGATTCAGTGCTGTAATCCATCCGGAGCAATGGATTATCCCCGGATACCATCTTAGTTTCCTGACTGTCTCTACCACTCCAAGAGCGAAAAAAATTATCCTTTCGTCGTTGTCTTCCATCTTCGACAATGTCTCCTGGGCGCATGTGGCATGGGACTCGAAAAAATCCTCATTGTCGATAAAATACACCTGCATGCGTGTGGGCTGCAGGGTTGCAACTTTGATTATGAGAGGATGGTCGGTATCATCGATTACGATGTTTAGGCCCGAAAGACGGATTACTTCATGCAGCTGGTTGCGGCGTTCGTTGATGCATCCGTATTTGGGCATAAATGTTCGCACTTCAACACCCCTTTCCTGCATTCCCTGTGGTATGTAGCGGCACATATCGGCCATGATGCTGGGATTCAGGTATGGTTGAATCTCTTGCGAGATGTACAAAGCTTTATTGAGTTCCATTCGTTTTTGTTCGGTTTTGCCGTTTTACAGGCTTTTTTTGTGTTTTTAATTCGGATTCTTTCAGTCTGCAAAGTTAGTGATTTTTTCTGAATTTCATGGTATTCGATTGTATAAGATTTTTCATATTCCCCTAAAATTCACAATAATTAACCGTGATTTCACTTTTGGATTGGAGAAGATTATTTATATATGAAAAACGCCAGAACCACGGGATCCGGCGTTTTTTTGTGCTTTGGCAAAAATATATTATGTTTTTGCTTTAAGCGTCTGCTCTTGTAACGAGATTACATTTTGTACCACTCAAGCTGTTCGGGCTTGAAATTGGCTATGAAATCTGCGTGTTTGGTGATCTCAGCCTCTGCCATCTTTGCATACACATTGAGGGTCTTGGTGAAGGAGTCGTTGCGGTTGGCATCAGACAGCAGGAGATACGACATCACAAGATTGCCTGCCATCTCTACAAGCCGGCGTGCCATGAAATCCGTGAATTCCTGATTGTCTAATGCTGTCACGGATGCTACGGCTGCTATATACTTTTCTGTGAGAGCTGCAAGCAGGTCCTTCACTCCTTGCAGTTCGGCCTTCACTTCCTGAGAAGCGTACTGGTCGATAAGCTGCTTGTAGGTGCCGGTTACGACGTGGCGGATAGCAGCTACGACTTGAAGCTGTGTGGTGCCCTCGTATATCGATGTGATGCGGGCATCACGGTAGAGGCGCTCGCAGGCATATTCTTTCATGAATCCCGATCCTCCATGCACCTGGATACAGTCGTAGGCATTCTGGTTGCAGTATTCGCTCGACATGCCTTTCGCCATCGGTGTCAGGGCATCCG
>CAYZPI010000168.1:0-3090 GCA_964480085.1 uncultured Bacteroides sp.
CAGTCTCTACGACTCGTCGTATTATTTCAATCCCAAGATGGAGAGGTACCGCCAGCCGGGCAACATGAAGTTCCCGTTCTTCCTCACCCCCGCCAAGCACTACGTGGGCAACGCCTGGTATCGCCGCACGGTCGATGTGCCCTCCGATTGGAAAAAGGGTAGGGTGATCCTGCATCTCGAACGCCCCCATATCGAGGCCGAGGTATGGGTCAATGGCCAGTTGGCGGGAAAGGACTCGACACTGAGTGTCCCACACCGCTTCGACGTAACCCCTTATATCAAGTCGGGAACGGAGAATGAGATTGCCATCCGCATATACAACGGCATCGAGAACGTGTGTGTCGGCCAGGATTCGCACAGCGTCACCGACCAGACGCAGGGCGACTGGAACGGCATCGTTGGCCGCATAGCTCTTGAGCACCGCCCTTCGACTTATATTGAAGATGTGGCTGTCTTTCCCTCTGCGGCAGACAAGAGTGTCAGAATTGATGTGAAGCTTGCCGGCGAGCACGGGAAAAAGCATACTCTCGAACTGGTATGCCGCGATGCCGACGGAGTGGCTGCCACGAAGACGCTGAAGTTCAGGGGTGATGAGGCATCCATAACTCTTCCTTTGGGCGATGATGTGAAGCTTTGGGATGAGTTCTCGCCAAACCTTTATACCCTCGATGTGAGGCTCGACGGCAAGGATGAGCTGACAGAGACGTTCGGTGTGCGCGATTTCGCCATCGATGGCAAGATGTTCACCATCAACGGCCGTCCCGCCCTGATACGCGGCACCGTGGGCAACTGCTGCTTCCCGCTCACGGGCTATCCGCCCACCGATGAGGAAGCTTGGCTCGCCATCTTCAATAAATGCAAGGAATATGGCCTGAACATGATGCGATTCCACTCCTACTGCCCACCGGAGGCTGCCTTCACCGCCGCCGACAAGGTGGGATTCTATCTGCAGCCCGAAGGACCGTCGTGGCCCAACCACGGAGTGAAGCTCGGCAAGGGAATGAGCATCGACCATTATCTGCTCGAAGAGACGGAGCGTATGGTCAGGGAGTACGGCAACCATCCGTCGTTCTGCATGCTGGCCGCCGGCAATGAGCCCGCCGGCGACTGGGTGAGGTGGGTAGGCGATTTCGTGGACCACTGGAAGGCCACGGGCGATGCGCGCCGTGTTTATTGCGGCGCTTCGGTAGGCGGCGGCTGGGCATGGGATCCCAAGAGCCAGTACCATGTAAAGGGAGGCGCCCGTGGCATCGACTGGAACAGACGCGCCCCGCAGGCTTCGGATGATTACAGTGCGGCCGTGACACAGTTCACACAGAAGGGCTCGAAGCCCGTGACTTTCGACATCAATGAGCCATATCTGAGCCATGAGCAGGGACAGTGGTGCGCCTTCCCCGATTTCAAGGAAATCGACCAATACACCGGTGCATACAAAGCCGGAAATTTCGAGATATTCCGCGACCTGCTTGCCGACAATGGCATGGCCTCCCGCGCCGGGGATTTCTTGATGGCGAGCGGCAAGCTTCAGACCCTCGCATATAAATACGAGATAGAGCGCAACCTGCGCACACCGGATTATGCCGGATTCCAGCTGCTGTCGCTCAACGACTACAGCGGCCAGGGCACGGCCCTGGTGGGTGTGCTGAATGTGTTCTGGCAGGAGAAGGGTTATTGCGATGCCGATGGCTGGACGGAGTTCTGTGCCCCGGTGGTGCCTCTGGCGAGGATTCCGAAATTCGTCTATGGAAGCGAGGAGGCGCCGGTGGAGATTCCGGTGGAGGTGTACAATGCTTTCAGCGACACGCTGCGCGATGCCACTGCGCGGTATGTCCTTGCCGTAGGCGACAGCGTGATGTGCAGCGTGGAGCATGCTTGCGGTGATATTCCGGTGGGCAAGAACAACATGCTGCCCGGCTTCGGATTCAGCCCTTCGTCGGTGGTGTCGGATGTTCCGGTGAAGGTGCGGCTGCGTGTGGCGGTAGATGCGGCGAACGCGCCCCGGGCCCTCAACAGCTGGGAAATGTGGGTGTACCCGCCGATATCTGTGGCCGAGACTCCCGCCGGCATCCATGTGGCCGACTCCCTCGATGCCGAGGCGCGGAGCGTGCTTGCCCGCGGAGGAAAGGTGCTCCTCACGGCCGCAGGCAAGGTGAGGTTCGGCAGCGATGTGAAGCAGACGTATCTTCCGGTGTTCTGGAACACGAGCTGGTTCAAGATGCGGCCTCCGCACACCACAGGCGCGTCGATCGACGCGGAGCATCCGCTGTTCGCGGGATTTCCTACCGACGACTGGGCGAACCTCAACTGGTGGGAGTTGCTCAACCATGCCCAAGTGATCAACCTGGAGCATTTCCCGGCGGAATATCAGTCGCCGGTGCAGCCCATCGACACCTGGCATGTGAGCCGTAAGCTTGGTATGCTCGTTGAGGCGAATGTGCTTGGCGGGAAGCTGTTGATGACCACGATGGATATTTCCTCGGACCTGGACAGCCGCATAGTGGCGCGTCAGATGCGCAAGGCTATCTTCGATTACATGGACAGCGAGGCTTTCGCGCCCGAAATTTCCGTGGATGAGCAGGTGATAGCCGACCTGTTCACCAGGGAGGCCGATCCGGTGGATATGTTCACCCGCGAATCACCCGACGAGCTCAAACCAAAACTGAAATAACTGCGGACGGGCAGGTGGAGGCGCTATCTTTTCGTGCAGCGGACGGGGAGGGCATCAACCATGCTTTTTAAGCCTTCAGAGTAATAAGGGGCTGTATAAGTTTCTGTATTTGTGGCAGAAGTAGGAAGCACGGTATTGGGACCTGTAACCCAAAGGAAAGCATTCTCGCCACGATACAAGTCAAATAATGTGGTATATCTGTATGGGTCAGCCCGTAATCCTCCCTTAGGTGGTACACCCAAGCCTTCCCAGGAGGAAATCATGGTCCATGATCCCGGAGGGGTTTCACGTTGCTTTTCATCCGGCGGTAGCACCCATCCTTGGGGAGATGGATCCTGAGGAGTCCAAGGACTTTTAGACGAGTAGAGAGTCCAAGGACTTTTAGACGAGTAGAGAGTCCAAGCAGTTGTTCTACCAACTGT
>CAYZPI010000169.1:0-2984 GCA_964480085.1 uncultured Bacteroides sp.
TAAATACTAATATTTTAATCATAGTGGTTAGCTTTTTATCGCACCACTACTAATTCACTATCACCTATTACTTAATATGCGTATTTGTCAACGAAGAACTGCAGGCCACCCTTGTAGCCGTTGCCCATCGCCTCGAATTTCCATTCGCCGTTGCGGCGGTAGAGGCGTCCGAACTCCACGGCTGTCTCTATCGAGAAATCCTCGTCGAGGTCGTATTTGGCTATCTCTTCGTTGGTGAGTGCATTGTAGATGCGGATGAACGAGTTGTGCACCTGGCCGAAATTCTGTCTGCGCTGTTCGGCCTCGTGGATGGTGACGGTGAAGATGATCTCCTGCACGCGCGGATCCACTTTGGTGAGGTCCACAGTGATGGTCTCGTCGTCGCCATCGCTGTTGCCGCCGGTGAGGTCGTCGCCGGACGATTTCACCGCCTTGTCGGGCGACTCCAGGTTGTTGTAGAACACGAAAAATTCATCAGCCGGAAGTTTTTTGTTGTCCGCAAGCATGAAAGCTGATGCGTCGAGGTCGAAATCATAACCTGTGCTTGTGTTGGGATCCCATCCAAGACCTACCCCCACCTTCTGGAGCCCGATCCCGATGCGCTGTCCTTTCTGTAGATTGATTGCCATTGTTGTATCGTTTTTATAATGTTTCTTTGTTTTGATACAAATTTACTACAAAAAACTCATACATCCTAAAGAATTATAATATTTCAATGGAAAACGATTATTTACCACAAAAAAAGTTGCAACATTTCAGGGCATCTGTAATTGACGTATCAGGTAATTGTTCATTTGCTCAGATTATATATGTAGCCGTGCTATATTCGTTGCGGCAAATCAGGAATAAGAGCCGACTATAGTTTATACCCTATTGGAAAATTATCGAAATTTATCATTAACTTTGTGCAGACAATTAAGCCGGACTTTTCTCAAGAATCTCCCCAAAACCACCTTCAAATGACACATGACATAATCTTCTCCCGGATTACCGTATATCGCAGCCGGATCAAGGGACTGAAATATTTTATTACAACATTGATTTTAGCCGCCGTTGCTATCAATGCTGCTGGCGATGTTGTGATCAACGTGCCTGTGTGCGATGGCGACGCCACCCGCTCCCTGCAGGAGGCCATCGACAAGGCCGCCTCTTACGTAGATGAACCGGTGACGATACGTCTGGAGCCCGGCGACTACCATATCAGCCGGAAGGAAGCCTCCCGACATCTCTACCATATATCCAACACCGCCTCGGATCAGGAGAATCCCGACCAGACGAAACATATCGGGCTATGGATGCGCCGGCTGAAGAATCTGACCTTCGACGGCAACGGTGCATGGCTGATCACCCACGGCGAGATGACATCGTTCGTTATCGACAGTTGTTCCGACATACGTCTTGAAAACCTTACCCTGACGGCTGCCGACCCTTCGGTGCCGGAGATGAAAATCATCGCCGTTAATGCTGAATCGGTGACGGCGGCGGTCACCCCACCCTCGCGATTCGACATCGTCGATGGTGAATTCTGCTGGAAGGGCGAAGGGTGGCATTTCGGCGAGGGCCCCGCTCGTGCCACCCTCCCGGAGCATGCGCAGGTGTTCTTTCCAGAATCCAACGTCACTCTTCGCCGTCCCTCGCCCCTGAAAGGACGCAAATATGCCTGCAGGATTTCTGGCGATACCGTGCGATTCGTATTCGACCGGGTGCCCGACGTGCATCCCGGCGAAATCTACCAGATGCGCCACGGCATACGCAACGAGGTGTGTGCACTGATATGCCGGAGCAAGAACGTCAGTCTATCCAACATTGAATTCAATTTCTTAGGCAATTTCGGACTTGTGGGGCAAATGTCGGAGAACCTCACCTACGACAACCTCCGTTGCCGTCCGCGTCTGGGTTCGGGACGCACCGACGCCGGGTTCGCCGATTTCGTGCAGATGTCGGGCTGTAAGGGAAAAATCAGCATCCTCAACTCTCATTTCGAAGGAGCCCACGATGATCCCATCAACATCCACGGGACCCATCTTAAGGTGGTCGGAACGCAAGGCGACCGTCTTACCGTGCGTTTCATGCATGGCCAGACCTACGGTTTCCAGCCTTTCTTCGAAGGCGACGAGGTGGAGATAGTCGACTGCCATACCCTGTGCTGCCTTATGTCGGCACACGTGGAGACAGTACGGCAGCTCGATGATTACACTTTCGAACTATCTCTCGACCGACCGTTGCCGGCGATGACCGGCGATATGGTGGTGGAGAATGTGACGTGGACACCCGAAGTGGAGATTCGCCACAATTATTTCTCACGTGTACCCACTCGCGGCATTCTCATCACCACTCGCGGCAAATCCGTGATCGAGGACAATACGTTTTTCCGCATCCCGATGCCGGCCATCCTCGTGTCGGACGATGCCCGAAGCTGGTATGAATCGGGTCCGGTGCGCGACCTCACCATCCGCCGCAACCTATTCATCGAATGTGGATCCCCGGCAATAGCGGTGTGGCCTGAATACGACCGCTTCGACCGGCCCGTGCATCGCAACATCCGCATCGAGGCCAACCGGTTCGTCATGAACGACGCGGCCGCGGCCATCAGTCTGAGGGGTACCGAAAATGCAGCCGTAACCGACAATGTGTTCGACATGCCTCCCGGCTCCGCAAGTATCTCCGTCGACTCGCTGATTGAAGCCACCGACTCCCCGGGCCTTATGATTCACCGCAACAAAGTCGTGACCACTCCTTGAAAATATGCAAAATAAAACCAATAACAGACCTCTCAAAAAACAATGACTATCGCAGTTGGGTTAAGGAACTTAAACAGCGATACCTTTCCGCTCGTCTGAAAGCCTCCATTGACGCCAACCGCACATTGCTTGAGTATTACTGGAGCTTAGGACGCGACATAGCCAACAAACAATATGCCAACACCTATGGCTCGGGATTCTACAAAACTTTGAGCCATGATCTGAGGTCGGAAATGCCTGAAG
>CAYZPI010000170.1:0-2944 GCA_964480085.1 uncultured Bacteroides sp.
AGTTGGAAATTGTGAAAATCTTGCTTTTGAAGTGAAAATCTATTCTTGGGAATAGATTTTTTAGGGGAATTGCCAATATTTTTCTTTAAACTACTAAATTTTACATTAAACGATTACGTTCACTGGCTCCGGCACCTTTGCCTTTGTATTTGCTCATTGCTGTGTTGAACGAATATCTGACGATTAGACGCAGAGCTTGCGTGTCGCTGTAATTCCATTTGTCAAGAGTCATTTGGGTGCCATACGTTATCATCGAACTTCTTGCAGTCTTGAATATGTCGGTGGCTTGGAGTTGGAAGAACCAGTTTTTCAAACTTTTTGAGGCACCGATATTTACCTGCCACGATGGCTTGAGTGTGACAACATCCATATCTCCACGTGTGCGTCCGGAAATCTCACCTGTTATGTTGAATCCTTTTCCTAATGAAACGTTGTTGAAGAAGTTGAAGAACAATATCGGTGTATTCAGTTTCTTTATGCCATTCGTAGTTTCCACTAAGAAGTGCTGTCCGGACAAATTCAACCTAAGCCGAGGAGACCAGTGTGAAATCCTTGGAGACAAGGATAGGACAATATCGTATTTTGACAGATGGTTGAAGTTTTGATAAGTCATAATATTTTGTGGTTCACCCTGCTTAAACGGACGTATCACACTTATGATAGCATCTTTGTCATAGGTATAAGTTGCACTGAAGAATATCCACTTGAAGATTCCGGCAAGTGAAACATTGTGTATCTGTTCCGATGTAAGCAACGGATTACCGGTCTCGTATGTAAAGCGGTCATCATATTGAACACTGCTGCTCAACTGGCTATACAATGGTCGTTTGGTCTTCGCCTCGTATGAGAGGGTGAATTTTGCTTTCCCTATTGGAAACGTAAAATCAACATTTGGGAAAAGTCTGCCATATTTGCGACTTTGTCCCTTGATAAGCATTCCGTTCTGATAATAATCTGAAGTAGTATGCTCATATCTCAATCCGGCATAAAGTTCGACATTTTTGATTGGAATATTAACTCCAAGAAAACCGGCACCAGTTGTTTCCTTTATCCTGTCATTGGCATCAGGCAGATCATCACTTTCATTGATGAAAAAATCTTTACGGTCTGTAGCCGTCAGCTCATATCCAAACTCAAGCGTATTTCCATTGAATGCGTATTCCGCAACGCCCTTGGACGCTAACATTGAACTTTCAATGCGGTTGTCGCTTCCAATAATCTTTTCGCCATCAAGCAAACTGTTTTCTACAATCGATTGTCGGTTATTGTTATCTCGGGAATAGTAATCATTATTGATTGTAATGTTGAACGACTTCACTTTACCTTGATAATATAGATTGACAAGATGTACTGGAACGGACATCCGTCTCCAATCCGTCTTATAATGTATCAAGTCTTCCTCAGAATCATTTTTCATTATGGTTTCATTTGTGACCCATTTTGACTTTGAATCCGGCACAGCTGTGTACTCGTATTTGACACCGATATAATGGCTACTATTTATCTGCCAATTCGCTCCGATATTAGCAAGATAGGTGTTAGACTTGGGATAAATATGTATATCGGAATCTATAAGATAGCGGTCAAAAGGTGTATTGATAGTCGTTCGATTGTGCTGTTTCTGATAACGATGGGCAAAATCATAATTGAAAGTGCCGAAAAAATCCAACCCTCCAGTCCTATAATTAAGAAACAGATTGTCAGATTGAGAAAAATAATGCCCCTGGCGTGCAGTCACTGATAAAGACCCACTCAGTCCATCCCCTTGTTTCTTTATTGTCTTGATAAGAATGACGGCTTTTGTTTCAGCTCCATACTTAGCTCCAGGATTAAAGACGACCTCAACATTCTGTATTTCTTTTGAAGAAAGTCGGTCAAGTTCAGATTTATCAACGAGTTTGCGCCCGTTTATATAAATCTGGGGCGTGCCACGTCCTAACACTTCAAGATTTCCTTCATTTGAGATGACACCGGGAAGTTGGGAGATCACATCCGCGCATGTGCCCAGTTCGCTCAAAGATGTCCCTTTGATGGCAGTTATCAATCCTCCCTTGCTTAGACGCTGCATACTTCGAGAGGCAGTGACCACAACATCTCCGAGTTCAACTGAGAATGTTGAGTCATTCTCAGCATTACCGTCAGTGGTCTGAATCTGCGCCTGAACAATAATTGCAGACGCAAGCATTAGTGTAAAAATTAGATGTTTCATACCTTTTGTCAATTTTTGGTGCAAAGGTATGAATGATCGATCCGGCAACCAAGAAAATGGCGTTTCAATATCGTTTCACATTCCGAATTGCGTTTGAGAAACGTTGCATTTAATAATGCAACTGCCAATTATTCATTAAATTAGCTTATAGATCAAGCAAGTCAAGCATATCAGCTGGCAACTTTGCCCGCAGGCGAGATTTTCGCGTTCTTATAGCAGTGTCGGTGGTTCCAAGACAAGCCGCAATGGTGGCATTCGACTCCCTGAGACAAGCCAGGATACAGGTCACTATATCGTCCATATTCAATTTCACGCCTGTCATCTTCAAATCGACAATGAAATCCGCGAAACATCCAATCAGCTTTTTCTGTAGTGTCTCGCGATCCTTAACTGATGGATATTTCCCTGTGTTTCGAAACTCCATTGTCATCTTATCGAAATTAGCTTGTAGCTTTGACTCGCGGAATTGATCGATACATAAATTCATTCTACGGCGTACCAGATCAAGTGATGATTCCGATTCTCCTTCATTGGCTTCAACAACGATTTGCTCAACCTTTACATTGTCGAGCTGACGCTTCAAGTTCAGGAATTTTCTCTTAGAATACCATACATAAATTCCGAATCCTATGATCAGACATAAGATCACCCCTAATCCGATACTTATTAGAGATTGTCTTCGAGATTTAGCTTGGAGCAGCTGTATCTGGAGTTGATTGTTATAATCACGTCTTT
>CAYZPI010000171.1:0-2933 GCA_964480085.1 uncultured Bacteroides sp.
GGCGCCATAGCCATGATCAGCGCCACCCGCCCGGTGTACATCTCGGACAACGCCATGTTCACCCGCGCCGTGGGCCGCGCCATACAGAAGCGCGACGGCAAGGGACAGATGCAACGCTTAGGCGACATCTACCGCAACGCAAAGAACGACATCACCAACGATGCCGGCGAACGCCGCTCCAACACCAACCGCCTGCGCTACGTGCTGATGGGCGACCCCGCCATGCCGCTGCCCACACCGAGCAATGTGGTGCGTCTGGAGGCTGTCGACGGCAAGCCTGTCGGTCCGGATACCCAGGTCACCCTGAAGGCTCTGCAGCAGGCTGAGCTCACAGGCTGCGTGGTGCGCCCCGACGGCTCGCTGATGGAGGATTTCAACGGCACCATGCAGGTGACCATCTACGACGCCGAGCGTAGCACCACCACCAAGGGCGAGCGCGAAGAGAACATCAAGTACACCTTCGAGCAACACGGCGACAAGTTATTCGCCGGCACGGCAAAGGTGACGGGCGGAAGGTTCGCCCTGAAAGTGGCCATGCCGGGCGAGGTGGCCGACAATTTCCGTCCCGCCACCATCAATATGTTCGCAATGACCGACACAGGCGACACCCAGGCCGTGGGCGTGAACAGCGAATTCTATGTATATGGCCTCGACGAGAGCGCGGCGCCCGACACCGAGGCTCCGGTGATAGAATCACTGGTGCTCAACCATGAGACCTTCGCCGACGGCGACAAGGTCAACCCATCGCCAATGCTTATCGCCGAAGTGTCCGACAATGTGGGCATCAACCTCTCAGCCGCCGGCATCGGCCACCAGATGACCATCCTCCTCGACGGCAAGCGCACACTCAACGATGTGTCGCTCTACTACACCCCGGCCTCCGACGGCACGGCTTCCGGCACAATCCGCTATCCCCTGTCGGAACTGACCGACGGATACCACACGCTGAAACTGCGTGTGTGGGACACGGCGTCGAACTCCGCCACACGCGATATCGGTTTCATGGTCGACTCGTCCGTGGCTCCCACCATATTTGATGTGTACACCGACGTGAATCCGGCCTCCACCGAGGTGAAGTTCTTCATACGCCACAACCGCCCCGACGCCCTGATCTCAGCCACCATCACCGTCCACGACCTGCTGGGGCATCCGCTGTGGCAGACCACATCCAAGGGTCCGTCGGATATGTTCATCACCGCTCCCGTAACATGGGACCTCACCGATGCCTCCGGACGCCGTCTGCCTCGCGGCATCTATCTCTACCGCGTCGTGATCACCTCCGACAACGGCGAATCCTACGACTCCGCCACCCGACGCCTGGCCATAACCGCCTATTAGGAGGTTATAAGGTTATGAGCTTATAAGGTTATAAGGTTTTGAGTTACGAACAGTGAATTATGAATTATGAATTATGAGTTATGAATTCATACCCGAACCTACCCTACGCCGCCTGCCCTGGTACCTGGCCTACGTGACGATGCTCCGCAGCCAGGGTGTGGAATATGTGTCGTCGACCCGAATAGCCGAGAATCTCGATGTGGACTCGTCGCAGATTGCCAAGGATCTGTCGTTCCTCGACATCAAGGGGAAGACGCGCATCGGCTATGAGGTGAAGGGACTGGAGGAACAGCTCGTGATGTTCCTCGGCTTCCAAAAGCAGCATAATGCCGTGGTGGTGGGCGCCGGAAGCTTAGGTTCGGCGCTGATGAGCGACTCGGGTCTGGGACGTTACGGCCTCAACATCGTGGCGGGTTTCGACACCGACCCGGCGAAAGTGGGCACACGCATAGCAGGCACCCCGGTGTTCAGCCTCGACCACCTGCCCGACATCCATAGCCGGATGGATGTGAAAGTGGCCATAATCACCGTGCCATTCGACTACGCCCAGTCCGCCGCCGACGCCTGCATGGATGCAGGAATCTGCGGAATATGGAACTTCACCCCGCGCCGCATCCGTGTGCGCGAGGGCGTGGTGATCCAGAACACCTCCATCTACTCCAACCTTGCCGTGATGTACAACCGAATCGAAGCGGAGCTTCGCAATGAAAAATGAAGGCAATCAGGATATTTGAAGACACAGCCTCCGCCGACTCTCTGCAGCTGCCCCGGCTTAGGCTCTACGCCGACTCGGCGATAGGGCGCGACGTGATGCCTCTGTTCATCCCCGACATCCCCGGCGGCTGGCACGCGAGGGTGTGCCTGTCGGTGCGCGTCCACCGACTGGGCAAGAACATCTCCCCAAAGTTCGCCCTTCGCTATGTCGATGCCCTGTCGCTCACCGCCCTGCTTCTGCCCGACACCGACGCGCAGGCATGGGACCGGAGCGGCGTCCTGGCCATACTCGACAGCGCCGTCACCACCGGACAATGGCACGCGACCGACCTTGCGGCCCTCACCTCCGTCGACATCCACGCCGCCCTCCTTAACGGTTCCCCGGCTGAAGACGGGGAAAAAACAATCGACATAAGCCGCACCTTCGCCGCCCCCGACCTCGACATCGCCACGCATGTCAGCACCGTGAGCCGCACCGCCACCCTGCGCACCGGCGACATCCTCATCATCGACTTCACCGGCATCGACATTCCCCTGCGTCCCGACACTCATATCGTTGCCACAATCGATGATTTTCAGTGCCTCTCACTGAAAATCAAATGAAGCCCGGCTCCGCCCGGCAATAAATCGTCATTTTTTCAGTTATATATCTTATATGACCAATTCATTATCACCGACGATGACACTCCCATTGAGATATACCCTCGCCGCCTGCGCGGCACTGACGTGCGGCCTTTGCGCCATGGCACAAGGAAAGAATGATTTCAACCCTATCGTGACGGGCGTCAACTCCCTGAACATAGCTCCCGACGCCCGCGGCTCCTCGATGGGCGACCTCGGCGCCGCAACCGATCCGGACGTCAACTCGCAGTACTGGAACC
>CAYZPI010000172.1:0-2915 GCA_964480085.1 uncultured Bacteroides sp.
TTATTGGCAATCTGTTAAGTGCCGACGCTGAGTTCTCGTCGCCATTGACACAGATATCACCGGTTGAAAAAATGGCAATTGTCGTATTAGGAAGCGACGACGGTCTCTGTGGAGCCTACAATGTGAATATCTACAAGCATTTGCTGACACATATCTCCGCTCTACGCGACCAGTACGGCACGGGAGTGAAGATTGAGCTTTATCCCGTAGGCAAAAAGATGATCAAGACAGTTGCCAAACTTGCCGGAGACAACATCACCATCCATCCCGACCTGAACGTGAACTCCAAGAGCAGCGGCGAGCCGGTGAAAGACTTCAACGCCGCCCTGCAGGAAAAATTCATCGCCGGGGAATTGAACCGGGTGGATTTGGTGTACATGAACTATATTTCAGTGAGCCGCCAGCGTCCGAGAGCCGACAAGATGCTTCCCATAGCTGCCGACACGTTCGCAAAGGAATCAAAAGCGACCTCACGCCCCTACATTTTCGAGCCCAATGCAGCGGTAATATTCCAGACCGTTCTGCCCATGTACCTTCTGTCGATGATGGAAGAGGTGTTCGGCGAGAACCGTGCATCTGAACAGGCAGCCCGCGTGATGGCGATGCAAAGCGCCAACGATAACGCCAAGAAACTGCTCGAACAGCTGCAACTCGAATACAACAAACTCAGACAACAAAGCATCACCAACGAGCTGCTCGACATTGTGGGCGGCCAGGCGAGAGACTAAATAAGAACTAATCATACGAAATTTACCAACAATCAATATGGGTAGCGTAAAAGAATATCTTTCAAATTTTGGCTCCGGCCTGAAAAGTCTCGTGCAGGGACTTTCGGTGACCGGAAAAGAATTCGTGACACCCAAGATCACGGAATATTACCCTGAGGACCGCAAGACATACAAATGGCCCGAAAGGTTTCGCGCGATACTTGAGCTGGTCTACGATGCTGAAGGCAATCACAAATGCATAGCCTGCGGCACATGTGAGCGAGTATGCCCCAATGGAACCATCACACTTGAGACCAAGATGGTGGACACATGGGACGGAAAAAAGAAAAAGAAACTCGACAAGTACATCTACGATCTTGGATCATGCACATTCTGCAATCTGTGCGTGACCAATTGCCCGACCGACGCACTTGCATTCTCCAACGATTTCGAGCAAGCCGCCTTCACACGCGACTACCTGGTGAAGAAGCTCAACTATCTTCCTGAGAAGCCCGAGCCCGCCCCTACCCCTGAGCAGATAGCGAAGGCACAGGCTGAAAAGCAAGCAAAGATAGAGGCAGCCATGAAAGCAAAGGCAGCCCGCGATGCAGCAGCAGCCGGTGCAGCGTCCGACGCCCCGGCCCCCGCCACTGCTGAGGACAAGCTTGCCAAAGCCATAGCCGATGCCACAGCGGAATTCAAGGCCGCCACCACCGACGAGGAAAAGGCAAAAGCCAAGGAGAAGCTCCAGAAACTCGTAGCCATCCGTAAAGCCAAGACAGGTAAATAAGAAAAATAATAAATCAATCAAGATATGGAATCAGTAGGAAGTATCATCATGTATGTGATCATCGCACTGGCGATGGTTGTCTGCTCGGTACTCACTATCACCTCACGCAAGATCCTGCGTTCGGCCACATATCTGCTCTTCACCCTATTCTCAGCTGCAGCCCTGTATTTCATGCTTGGCTATGAGTTCTTGGGCGCGGTGCAGATAGCGGTGTATGCCGGAGGTATCGTGGTGCTGTTCGTATTCGCAATCATGCTTACGAGCAAGCCCGGTGATAACGCCGAGAAACTAACTTCGAAATCCCGCGTGTCGGGAATGATTGCAGCGCTCGCCATGCTCGTCATAGCAGGCTACGCACTGATTGCCCGTGTAATCAACTACACCAAGCTGCCCGACATGGCACCGCAGACCATGAAGCAGATTGGCGAGACGATGATGGGCACCGGTCAAGGCGGACATCTTCTGCCGTTCGAAGCAGTGAGTGTATTGTTATTGGCATGTATAATCGGCGGCGTGGTAATCGCCCGTAAACGTTGATTCGAATTATGGAAATCACATTGATTTACTGGTTAATCCCCACCCTCATCATGTTCTGCTGCGGAGTGTATGGATTCATCACCCACAAGAACATGATCGCGATGCTCATCTCCCTTGAGCTGATGCTCAACGCCGTTGACGTCAATTTCGTGCTTTTCAACCGCTACCTTTATCCGGAGAGCACCGAAGGCATGTTCTTCACGCTTTTCGCCATAGCCATTGCGGCAGCGGAGACAGCCCTTGCAATCGCGATAATCATTAACATCTTCCGCTCGGTCAAGAATGTTGACGTGCAGGATCTTAACAAGATGAAATTCTAAGAGTTATGGCATCAACATTATCCACCCTCGGACTTCTGATCCTGTGCCTCCCGCTGTTCATGTTCCTGCTGTTGGGAATCGTGGGAGTGAAAATGAGCCATAAGCTTGCCGGCTGGCTCGGCTGCTTAGGCATGGGCACCACCATGGTGCTGTCGTACATCACAGCCCTCACCTACTATTTCAATCCTGAATTCACATCCGCAGCAGGCGAAAGGCTTCAGGAAGTGCTGTTCAATACCGTGTGGCTTCAGTTCACCGACTATCTCCACATCGACCTGGGCTTCCTTCTCGATCCGATCTCGGCACTGATGCTCATCGTCATCACCACAATCTCCTTCCTTGTGCATCTTTACAGCCTTGGCTACATGGAAGGCGAGAAGGGCTTCCAGCGTTACTATGCTTTCCTGTCGCTCTTCAGCTTCTCCATGCTTCTGCTTGTTACAGCCACCAACATCTTCCAGATGTACATCGGCTGGGAGCTTGTGGGAGCCTCATCCTACCTGCTCATCGGATTCTACTACACCAAACATTCGGCAGTATCGGCATCGAAGAAAGCGTTTA
>CAYZPI010000173.1:0-2912 GCA_964480085.1 uncultured Bacteroides sp.
ATAAAATATGACTCTCGCGGATACGACCATCTAATCTTAAATGAAAGACCCGTGGCTAAAACAAATCCATATAGGCTTTTTTGTTTGGGGATATGGAGGTTTTTGGCTATATTTGCACAAACTATTGCCCTATGGTAGATTTTTCGGTAAATATCCTTGGATGCGGCTCGGCCACTCCGTCGCTGCGCCATCTGCCTTCGTCGCAGGTGGTGAGTCATGACGGACGTCTTTTCATGATCGACTGCGGCGAAGGTTCGCAGCTTCAGCTCCGTCGCATGAGGATCGGGTTCTCAAAGCTCCGCCACATATTCATCTCCCATCTCCATGGCGACCATCTGTTGGGGTTGCCCGGGTTGCTTTCCACATTGGCTCTCCATGAGATTGGCGGCGAGGTGCATGTGTATCTTTTCAAGGAGGGAATAAGCTGGCTGCGTGAATACGAGCGGATATCACGCCATCATGCCGACCTCAATGTGGTGTACCATGCCATCGAAAGGGAGCATGCCGTGGTGTATGAGGACAGCCGTATCACAGTCGAGACTTTTCCGCTCTATCATGGTGTGCCGTGCGTGGGATATATCTTCAGGGAGAAATCCAAGCCGAGAAAGATACGCGGCGATATGGTGGAATTTTACAATGTGCCCGTCTATAAGCGCGCCGCCATTAAGGAAGGAGCCGATTTTGTGACCCCCGACGGACGCATAATCGAGAATGCACGCCTGACCTTAGATCCTGATCCGGCGGCCAGCTATGCCTATTGCTCCGACACATTGTTCCATAAAGGGGTGATTGACGCGGTGAGAGGAGTAACGACCATCTATCATGAGGCGACATACGCCGACGACAAGATCCGTCAGGCGAAGGAACGCGGACATTCCACCGCGCGTCAGGCGGCAATCGTGGCCCGCGAGGCTGGAGCAGGCAAACTCATCATCGGCCACTATTCCAAGTCGTATCCCGACGAGACCATGCATGTGAAAGAGGCAAGCGAGGAATTCGGCAATGTCGTGGCTGCAAACGAGGGAATGAAGATACCGATAAACGATGTGAAATGATACGGCAGATCACCACAGAAGATGAGAGGATGATGCGTGTGGCTCTTGCCGAGGCGCGTGCGGCCTTTGCCGAGGGAGAGATTCCCGTCGGGGCTGTAGTGGTGTGCAGGGGGCTTGTCATCGGACGGGGACACAATCTCACGGAGAGTCTTGATGACGTCACCGCACATGCCGAGATGCAGGCCATCACGGCGGCCGCTCGCACTCTCGGTGGCAAATATCTCACGGGATGTACGCTCTATGTCACGGTGGAGCCTTGTGTTATGTGCGCCGGTGCCATCGGCTGGGCCCAGGTGGGGCGTATAGTGATAGGTTGCCCTGATCCCAAGAGGGGATATTCGGTGTACTGCGGCTCGCGTCCGCCTTTCCATCCGAAGGCTCAGGTGGTGACGGGAGTGATGGAGGATGAATGCCGTGGGCTTATGCAAGAATTTTTCCGACAGAAACGATGAAATATTTCCTTATAGCCGGCGAGGCCTCCGGCGATCTTCATGCGGCCTCTCTCATCAGTGCCATCAGGCGCAACGACCCTCACGCTCAATTCGCTTTCCTCGGCGGCGACCTTATGGCTGGGGCTGCCGGCTGCCGCCCGGTGGTGCATTACCGCGACATGGCATATATGGGTTTCGTGGAGGTGGTGAAGCATCTTGGCGATGTACGCCGCAATTTCAAGGTAGCCCGCAGGGCTATCACTGAGATGCATCCCGACTGCCTGATACTCATCGACTATCCGAGTTTCAATCTCAAGATGGCAAAATTCGCCCGGAGGAAGGGGATAAAGGTGTTCTATTACATACCGCCGAAGGTGTGGGCTTGGAAGCAGTGGAGGGTGAAGACGATAAAGAGGGTGGTTGACCGCGTGTTCGCCATTTTTCCTTTCGAGGTGGATTTCTACGCCAGACATGATTATGAGGTGACCTACGGTGGTAATCCTTCGGTGGAGGAGGTGGACAAGGCGCTTGCCGCCGCCATGCCGCGAGCAGAATTTCTTGCCACGCATCATCTGCCCGACAAGCCACTGATTGCCTTGCTTCCCGGCAGCAGGCTGGGGGAGATAAGGGAGAATCTGAAGATAATGACTGCGGCGATGAAGCAGTTTCCGCAGTACCGTGGGGTGGTGGCCGGTGCTCCCGGGGTGGATGCCGCATATTATGCGCAGTTCACATCGCTGCCTGTGGTGCATGGCTGCACTTTCGATCTGCTCGCCAATTCCCGCGCCGCGCTGGTCACCTCCGGCACAGCCACACTTGAGGCTGCTTTGATAGGAGTGCCTCAGGTGGCCCTCTATCAGGGGGGAGGCTCCAAGATGCTATACAATATTATGAAACGGGTGCTGAAGATCGACTACGTGACGCTGCCCAACCTGATAGCCGGCGAGCAGGTGATCCCTGAGCTCCTGATGCATTTCTGCACTCCTGATGCCGCAGCCGCCGAGCTCGGAAGACTGTTGCCTGACCGCGACGCACGTCGCCGTATGCTCGACGGGTATGCCCGTGTGCGCTCTATTCTGGGGGAAAATGCTGCATCCGACACCGTAGCGTCAGAAATATTTCGTATTTTGCACGAAAATATTTGACAGATAGAAAATTATTCGTACCTTTGCGGTGCTAAAACAGCACCGGGCATGCCCGGCAAGTAATTAACCCTATTTTATTAACTTTTTAATGACTGAAGAAGTAAAAAACACCGCAATCGAAGATTTCGATTGGGATGCCTATGAGAAAGGCGAGACCGCAGGTGAGAAATCTCGCGAAGAACTTACCCGCACTTATGACGAATCGCTCAACACCGTTAAGGACAAAGATGTAATCGAAGGTACCATCATCTCGCTCAACAAGCGCGAGGCTGTGGTTAACA
>CAYZPI010000174.1:0-2672 GCA_964480085.1 uncultured Bacteroides sp.
CGCCTGCAACAAATTTGACAAGCCCGGCATAAATACGTATGAGCGTTTTCTCTGATAATGGCTTTTTTCTTGTGAAAATTGAGCGGCCATACTCTTCGAGATTTAAGGTTGGTCTACAAGCTCGCCATCTTTCAAGATTGCCAATGGGGCGCCTGCTGTGCGTCGGTTCAGGAAAGACGATTGGCAGATATTTTTTTGCGAACATGCCGAAATAGCGTTTTCGTGTGGTTCTGGCACCATAGTCGGCCGCATTGAGTATACGGTAGTCGAAATTGTAACCGTACCTCTTGACGCTATTAACCCAGCGCACATAATCACGGCCTTTATCCTTTGACAATGGGCGCCCTTTCTCATCAAGTGGCCCCCAGGACATAAACTCTTCCACGTTTTCAATCTGGATAAAGTCGGGATTGATGGCTTCAATGTAACGGTGGAGGTGTTCTGCGAGGGTGCGGCTGTCGGCATCTCTTGGCTGACCACCTTTGGCCCTGCTGAAATTCGTACACTCGAGAGATGCCCATAAAACAATCAAGGCTTGCGGATTCTCTTCTCTGCAAGCCTTGATGTGTTCAATTAGTGGTGTTAGGTTCAGCGTTCTTATGTCCTCGGTAAAGTGTAGGGCGTCGGGGTGATTGGCGGCGTGGGAGGCTATCGCATTGGCGTCGTGATTGACACACGCTATAACCTTTGCACACTGCTCGCCATGGAGCCGAGCTTCATTCACTCCGGTAGAGGTTCCGCCTGCTCCGCAGAACAGGTCAATGTATAGTAGGTTAATCATTTTTCATCTATATTATTCATTTTTGAAAAAATCCTTACCAATAAGTTCCTCCAAGCCTTCAAGAGCCTCATAAATACATTCCTCATGACATAGGCTCAATGCTTCTCGCAAGTCAGAATATAGTTTTTTGACCTTATTCTTCTCTTCAGATGTCATCCGCTCAGACAAATCACTGGTGAAGTCATTTGTATTGCCAAATTCTACAGCTACTTTAAGTGTTATATTACTTTCTTTAAGATACTTTTCGGAAGGACCGACTGCACTTTCAAAAGCTTCTTTAGCTATGGACTCTGCATTCTTAGCGACATATTTGCTCATGTCACTTATTGCAAGAGGATTATTCTTGAACTCCTCAAGTATTGCCGGGTAAAACTCACGACTTGATTCAATTTTTATTATCATTTGTTTTCTCCTTTCAGCAATTCGGTGTTATCGTAGATATTTCCAACAATCTCTATCTCGTTTGCGAACAACTTCCACCAATCCATTCCGGGGTGTTGAATATTCATTACCCAAAACATCTTATCGTGGTAGTATTCGCATGGCATAAGTGCCCAACCCATTTCATCCCAAAGAACAACTCGTTCATATTCGCCTTTAACAACAATGATGTCGCCCTCATATATTTCTTTGCCAGACATATCTTTGAGTCCTATAAACTGCCCTACAGTGTCAGGGTCAATGCAAAGGCATCCCTTGCGAGTAGTGGTAATATGAGTACGCCCTTGAGTATCTTTATCGAAAAGATTGCCATAAAACCACTCACCGCTTCTAAGGCTTTTGCCACGAAATTTTATTGTTCTCATCTCTTTATACCTTTCATGTTCTTGTTTTGAGATTTATTCTAAGGTTTAGGGCATTGAGGTATGGGCAACCAATGAGTGATACGATAGCCCAAACTTCTATTGATTTTTTCTTCCAATTCAAACCCGTATTCTTCAAAATAGTAAAACTCTTTGAAATGAGTTACAAATCTGCCATTCTTTGCCGAACGATAGTATTCTCGTACAATGACAAGTTCTCCGTCTTTCGGCTTTTCATCCTCAGGGCGACGCCATTGGCACGATAGTGCGTCAGCAGCGCCGGCAAGATATGCGTCAGCGAAAGCCTGCTTTGCTTCTGGCCACGGAGCTTTCAAGGCCTTAGCAAATGCTTCTTCGGCATATTCCTGAGATTTCTCTTTTAATGATTTCATTTTTGTTCGTTCTAACTGAGGTTACAATTAAGGAAGTGCGTTGATAACTTGGTAGGTTTAATACTCGCCACTGATTTTGATCGCTTGTTATCAAGTATGCAAGACATGATGACAATATCAACTCCTTGTGCGATATTGAATCGCAATTGACTTCTATTGCCGATAGTAACAGCAACCTCATCTATGGCAAGGTCTTTCATTACATGGTAGAGTAGAATCAGATAGTGTGCATTAAGATTAGCACCATTGATTTCACAAAAACGATTGATGCCATTTCGGATAGAGCCACTGCCATTACAACAAGGGCACTCACCCCACATTGTATGCTTATCACCATCATGGTCGGTATATTCCCACTCAACTTCACATTCCTCATCACAATACGGACATGAGGCTTTGACATCATCGTAGTCAAGATTG
Source organism: uncultured Bacteroides sp. (assembly GCA_964480085.1). GTDB lineage: Bacteria > Bacteroidota > Bacteroidia > Bacteroidales > Muribaculaceae > CAG-873. The sequence continues at coordinate 2,397 of CAYZPI010000174.1, forward strand.
AGTTTATCGAATGTTCTGATTAGTTCAATCTTTGTGATGGCGAATTTTGGATTGTACTGAGGTATAACACTATCAACCTTTGGTGTTTTTTTGTCGGTTGAATAATCATCGGTGATGTAACTCTTATCTACTCGAAGGAGAACATGGCTGTCAGAGGCACATACGAACCCATCTCGTTCAAACGGATTCATCATTACGGGGCGCATTTCTTCAGGGCCGGCAACAAATAGCCGGAGCAGTCTGCGCCATTCTGCCGAATTAAGTTGTTTCATTTCT
>CAYZPI010000175.1:0-1533 GCA_964480085.1 uncultured Bacteroides sp.
GCAGAGTGAGAAGCAATGAGAGGATAACGGTTTTCTTACGTCCTATCTTGTTCATGAGCATGCCGGTAGGCACGGAGAAGATAAGAAACCAGAAGAACACGAGAGAGGGAATGAATCCAGCCTGAGCTCCCGAGAGGTTAAGGTCGGCCTTCACGAAGTTGGTAGCGGAGCCTACGAGGTCGACAAATCCCATTGAGAAGAAGCAGAGCATCACCGGGATTATCTGCATCATGAAAGATTTGCGGTCGGTTGCAATTGATTGTGCCATATTGTGGTCGTATTTTTGTCGTAGATGAATTAGCTGTTGATTAATTTTTGAGAGAGTAAACCTTGAGGTTGCTTACTTTCGCTTTTCCTCCTAAAGAGGAAACAGAGAGAGTGCTGTAAGGTTCAACGGGGAAGACAAGATTTGTCAAGACAAACTGTCCGCCATTGCCAAACACTTCGATGCTCGACTTGTCGACAAAGATGCGGAGGGAAACCTTACCTGCAGTTTCGAATGTCGGGGATACAGTCACAGCCGGGAAATTCTCGCTGAAGTCAACCAATCCACTTTCGCGACGATCGAATGAAAGGGTATGAGTTTCTGAATTATACACCATGTCTACCTTGTTGCCGGCTTTATTTGAGAGAGTCAATGTCACCGCTTCTTTGCCAGCAGCCTCAATATCGAGAAGAATTTCGCAAATTCCTCCGTTGGCAGCCGGCAGAGCGAAGTTAACAGGATTCTTCCCTGCTTTCACAGCCCCCTTGCTGAGAGCAAGCTTTGAGCGGAGTGAAGTCAATTCAGGCGACGGAGCGCTTGAAGCGTAGATCATGCCGTCAGGACCCTTGAAAAGACCAATTTCGCGGGGCAGAGTGTTAGCGCTGCGGAACTGCGTGGTAGGCACGTCGGCAGCATACTGCCAGTTGCTCATCCATCCTATTGCAGTGCGTCGTCCGTCAGGAGCATCGCTCCAGCTTACGAGCGCGTAGTTGTCTTTGCCAAAATCAAGCCATTTTGTAGGCACTTTTCCGTCTGCATCGGTGTCGGCAGTGAAGGTCTTGCCGTCCCAATCGCCGGTGAAGTACTGGATAGCTGAGCCTCCGAATGGTCCTCCGGGATTGATGTTGCATATGAGCACCCATTTCTTTTCATTTGTGCCTTCTACTGGAAGCTGAAACAGATCAGGACATTCCCACACGCCATCCTGGCATCCTTCACCCTTGCCAAATCCACTCTGGAGCGTCCAGTTCTTCAAGTCTGGCGATGTGAAGAAAAGCATCTCATGGTCAAGAGCGTGAGCAAGCACGAGGTTCCACTCACCGGTCTCCTTGTTCCAGAACATATTCGGGTCGCGCGCTTCGCTTTCGAGAGTAATAATAGGATTGCCGGGATATACTTCGAATGTCATGCCATTGTCTGAGCTGTGAGCAAGACTCTGCATCTGGCTTGTGCCGGCTGAGGTGAAGAGTGCGATGACTGAATCCTTTCCGAAACCTGCAGTGCCTTCATGGTCGATGACGCTGCTGCCACTGAAGATTGCGCCAAGT
>CAYZPI010000175.1:1543-2656 GCA_964480085.1 uncultured Bacteroides sp.
CCATCAGGACGGATTGCGATTGGCTCATGGTTCCAGTTGACAAGGTCTTTGGATGTGGAGTGAGCCCATGTCATGTTCTGCCACTTAGATCCGTAGGGATTATACTGATAGTAGAGATGCCATACTCCATCTTTGTAGAACATACCGTTAGGGTCGTTCATCCAGCCGTAAAGCGGGGCATGGTGGAAAGCGGGGCGGTATTGTTGCTCTTTATCCTGTATGTCAAGATTCTCAATCACTGTGATTCCCTTCCAGCACGCATCTTCCTTAGCTTCGCGCACTGAATTGCGCCCTTGTGGGGTGACAACGTCAAACACTACGTTCTTACCTTTATAGGGAGAAAGATCGAATGGGACCATATAGTCGGTCTTCGACTTGGCAAGGCGCACATAGATGGTCTCAGCTATCTTGCCGTCGACAAGAACGTTGATTTTTGCATCGTCGACACTCTCCTGCACCGGGAGCATCAAGTATTGGTCGCCGCCAGCCACTCTGACGAGAGTGTTGTTGACGCCGAGATGATTGATCTCAAGGCCGTCGGCAGCCGTGGCGGGAATAGCTGCGGCTATCATTCCCATTGCCGTCATTGCTGTGATAAATCGTTTGATATTGGTCATATATATTGTCTTTTTTTTGTTAATTTCATTTTTAATTTCGCATCCGGAGGGTGGCGTTTTTCTGCCATATTCCCTTCCGGATGCATTGAAACCTAAAAACCTTTTTACCTTGGTGTTTTTCTTTGTATTTTTTCGAACCTAATAAACCTAAAAACTTAATAACCTATCTAATCTTTGTAAATGTAATCATATTTTAAGCATCGAAGCATTGCGGGAGAGTCGCTTTTTTATTTCGACGATGCAAAACTACAACATTTCCTGAAAATCAACAATAAAAAAACGTGCATTAGATATGACAATTGTTGCAACACCCGATTTTTGATACATTCCACATTGTTTTTAATACTCTTCAGCACCGATTTCCACAAAAATCCCACCATCTATTCGCAAGAAGGTCGACACGTCACATCAAATGTATCGACCTTCCCATATAACAAGTCAATGAAGTTGTTTCGACTTATTTTTTTATTAAGATTTCGTCAGGTTTCCGAGCAGA
>CAYZPI010000176.1:0-2578 GCA_964480085.1 uncultured Bacteroides sp.
ATTACATGGGTGCAGCTGAGGTGATACATGCTCTTGGCTTCATGGAGATGCTTGATCTTTATGGTGAGATGCCTTATACCGAGGCTCTAAGTGCAAATCCTGCTCCGGCTTACTCTGACGGCAAGACGATCTGGGAAGGCTGTCTCGCTAAGATCGACCATGCTATCGAGCTTTTCAGCAAAACTCAGCCTGTGACGGCAACTTCTTTCGCTCTCGGTGATATGTGGAACAACGGCGATGTGGACAAATGGATTAAGCTTTGCTATGGTCTGAAAGCTCGTTGGCTCCTCCGTGTTTCAAAGAACGCTGATTATTTCCGTCCTGATGAGATTCTCTCATGTCTTGAAAAGGCTCTCAAGAGCAATAACGACAATACATTCCTCCCTTGTTACGATGTCCTTGGCGACCAGACCGATTATCTTATTGGAGATCCAATTGCTACTAATGGCAATTGGGACACTGCAGCTTATGGCAAACAGCAATGGTTCTCGAAATATTATCTCGATCTGCTCACCAATATGCGTGGCGCAGGTGTTGAGGATCCACGTACCGACAAGATTGTGCCTTCGTCGATGACAAATATCCAGCTTGATGCTTCCGGCAAAGTGGCTTCGTACGAATGGCGTCGTGCCAAGGGTGTGGATTTGTATGGTGATGCCGAACGTCTTGTAGCAGGCGGCCCTGCATCTTTGGTTGTGCAGACATTAGCCACTGCTGATAAGGTGATCAAATATACTTTCAGCGGAAAGAACGCCACAGCAAAGGATCCGTTCATTGAAGGAGTTAAGTCCAACGGTTACACCGAGACAAATTCTTCTGATCTGAAAGGTCGTGAGTTCAAGGTTGATGGTGATGTTGTGTCAGTATGCTATCCCAAGGGTGCGTGGTATGTGAACTCCACCAACTATATTCAGGCCGGCGATACAGCCTATATCAACCTTTGCAGCGGTTCGCAGAACACCAACAACGGCTCTTGGGGCATGCCCGCTAATGATGCTTTCTACCACTCCAACGACAAGGCTGCTGCAGTAGCAGGAGCTGTCTCCGGTACTGGCTCTTTCATGATTTATGCCATGTCCGATTTCGATATCATCACCTACGCCGAGATGTGCTTCATCAAGGCTGAGGTATTGATGCGTAAGGGCGATTCCAACGGTGCCCTCGCTGCTTACAAAGACGGAATCCAGGCAAGCATAGACAAGATGCAGTCCAAACTCACCCAGTGGAATGGCGCGGGATATGCCGACAACCCCAGCATGACTCCGATGGATCCAGCCGCTATATCTGCATATATGGCAAGTGATGCTGTATGCCAGAGTGCCGGTCAGCTCACCATGAGCGATATCATGCTTCAGAAATATATCGCTATGGGCTGGAGTATCGAGAACTGGGTTGACATGCGCCGCTTCAATTTCTCTGCCGGCAATGTCGGTAACTTCGGTGTGGTATATCCCGGATATGGACGTACGAAGCTCTTCACAGGCCAGGCTGCTCTCCGTGGTACAAATCCTGATGATCCCGAGTATTGGATTCGCCGTTGGCGTCTGCCCAATGCTCTTGAGCTCAACTACAATTCCATGAATGCTCTTGCTATGAACGAGAATGCACTTGAGACCTACATCTGGGGCATCCCCGTATGGTGGGACTGCGCATCGGATAACGAGTATTACAACTATCTCAAGAAATAATCATCAATTCATCTAATTCAAGAAGGGGCGACTCGGACAGAGCCGCCCCTTTTTCAAACATACATATCCAAACCCTCCTTTGCATTTTTTTGTTATATGAATACATTTGTTATGAATTATTTTTCTAATTTTGTGCCATAAAAGCAGATATAATTATGAAATCAAAGCTCTTCATCTTCTCTTTCCTTTTGGCAGCTGTCGCTACAATGGCATCTTGTAGCGCCACTCACAACCGCACACCTGAGCAGATCCGCCAGGATTCTATTGCCAATATTGTGGCGCAGAAGCTAATCGACGACCGTGAGTTTGTCCTTACTGCCAACCGCGTGTCCATTGGTAGCTCGCCCATCATCCAGGTATTCGAAAACTCCAACTTTATCCTTATCGATGGCGACAACTGCGCGATGCAGCTTTCGCCACGTAGTTCTGCCGGAGCATTCAATGCCCGGGGCACTGTCTCAGGCTACACCGTCAGTAAGTCGAAAAACGGTGATGTCAACGTCCGCTTCCAGTTCAACGGCAAGTTAGGCACCGGCGATGTTTTTCTCACTCTTTATTCCGGGGGTACACAGGCCACAGCCTATATAGATGCTACTTTCGGTAGAGGACGTTCCACATACTACGGAAAAATCGAACCCATCAAAACTTCTGTCATAAAACTTGAGTGATGAGGCATCACGCAGAGGGTCTCGCAGGATTATTTTCATTGCTAACCTACATAAATCAGCTCATATTTTGATTCTTTGCGTGTCCTCTGCTGCTCTGCGTGAGTTTTTGAATATTTTTTTTGAAAAAAGTTGCTGAAAAATTTGGTCAGTTCAAAAAAAGGTCGTACCTTTGCATCGCAATTGAGAAACAAAGCACATGACTCCCTAGCTCAGTTGGTAGAG
>CAYZPI010000177.1:0-2567 GCA_964480085.1 uncultured Bacteroides sp.
GCGCGATAATCTGGCTGCCTTTGAGATAGTCGCGCACGGCCTCGGCCACAATGGCCTGCCCTGCGTGGGGTCGGACGCGCTGGATGTCAGGGTCGAACGCGTCGATGATGCCGTCGAAGGCGTCGAGCGAGAGCGCCGCTATCTTGTCGGCCCAATGGGCAGCTTTGCGGGCCAGCAAGATGGCGCGGGCCGCATGGGCGCTCATGAACTGAGTGCCGTTTAGCAGGGCCAGGCCCTCCTTCGACTTAAGATGCAGGGGCTCCAAGCCCTCAGCCTCGAGAGCCACGGAGGCCGGCACGGTGCGTCCCTTATAGTCCACCTCCCCCATGCCGATTAGCGGCAGGCACATGTTGGCCAACGGGGCCAGGTCGCCGCTCGCGCCCAGCGAGCCCAGCTCGTGGACGACGGGGATGATGCCCAGGTTGTAGAGGTCCAGGATGCGCTGCACCGTGGCCACATCCACGCCCGAGTAGCCCAGCGAAAGAGCGTGCGCCTTGGCCAGCATCATGATGCGCACCACCTGCGGCTCCACCTTCGGGCCCACGCTGCAGGCGTGCGACATCACCAGGTTGCGCTGCAGCTCCGAGAGCTTGTCGGCAGAGATGTTGATGTTGCACAGCGAGCCGAAGCCGGTGGTGACACCGTAGATGGGGTGGGAGGTCTGCTTGGCCTTCTCGTCGAGATAGTCGCGACAACGCTGTATGCGGCCTTTGGCCTCGTCGCTGAGCTCCAGACGCGCGCCGGTGGAGATGATGCGTTCGATGTCAGCGATGGTGAGCGGGGCAGGGGAGATATGGTGGGTGGTCATAGGCAAGAGGTTTTCCGCGAAATTAAAGAAAAATTTCCTCGTTGGCAAGTGGATAGCCCACTATTCATCGCAAAAAAATGGAAAAGCCCACCTTGACGGAAATCAATCGAATAAGTTCCGCAAGGAGCGTCGATGTTTTGACGCCTTGCGGAACTATTCTTTTAGAGCTCCACGTTAGGGAAAATGCCGCCCATACAGTCGGCCCACGGAGCAACCTCAAGTGTGTGAAGGTCAGAATTTCAGGCCGAGATTAACTACGCCTTGGATATTGTTGGTGTATCCACGGGAGTCGTCAGTCCATCTTACATCCAGTCCCACAAACCAACGGTTCAGCCATACTCCGCCGCCAAGTTCTCCTAAGAAGTAACCATATCCGGCATCGGCACCTTTATCATTTATAACCCTTATGCCTGCTGCTGTGCCTAAATGAATATCTAAATCGATGCCGGTCGCTACTTTGCGCTTTATGCCGAATGTCGGCCCCAAATAGGCAAACGAGGAAGAATATGTGACATGATCGTAATATTCGTGAGCAGATGTGATGCCAATTTGTGCGCCCCAATAAAAACCAGGGGCTGATATCTGCTTCTGGTAGCCAAAAGCTGCATTGTAAACAAAGTCAATGTCTGCATCATAATTTGTTAATGGTTTGCTACAGCCGCCGCCTGCTTTCACAAACCAGTTGTGGCCGTAGTGAGCCTTTTCTTTCTTTACGTGGGTCACCATACGCGAGTCAGACGTATAGATTTGTGCCGAGCCTGCAGCCGTGGCGAGAATGGCCGACACAAGAATTGTGATGAATTTCTTCATGATAGTTTATTTTTTAGATTTTTCATCGGTTTCAGAGTTTGAAGAGGCCTTTTGTTGTGCCTCTTTCCCAATCCATTCATAGTCTGTGGTGTTAACTGACGACCAATTGGCGAAATTGGCGGGGTAGCCTACTACACTAATCCATGCGCCCTCGTTAGTTATACGCACATCGAATGTTGGAGCCACGATCAGGTCGCAGTTGTGCTTTTGCGACGATTTGAACAGGGCGTAAGCCTTAAGATTGCGAATGGTGGCGGGATCGTCCTTCTCAATCATTCTTGCGAAGAGTTCGGCGGCTGACAGTTGCCAGGTATCGCTTATGCGTCCCGTGCGAGTGTCCACTACTACCTCAGCTACAAGAGGTTTAATGTGTGTGGAGGGGGCCACATCAATGGCCCTTGCTTCCGAGGTCTGGAAGTCGAAGATTGTTTTGTCTGCTCGAGCCATTCCATAGGCGGCGAGCAGCGCGACAACAGTGATGAAGATATGCCTCATAGCGTCATTTTGCGCCGGCGACCCTGCGGACGGATTAGAGATAAAGAAAACGTGGGTCGCTTATGCTATACCCCGTTTGAAGGTCGTAGGAAAAACCGTGGTGCAGATATAGCCGTAGCAGCCCACGCAGTATACGCGTGAGATCCGCTATGCTGTCTCTTGCACCGGTGAAAGTTTCCTACGTTTTCAAACGGCAAGAAAGCATAACGCTTCTTTTAGAAATATGTCGCGCAAAGATAATACTTTTTTCTATATTCGGGCATGAATTCGAAATAATATTTCATATTCCTTACGGTAGAACTGATTATTTTTCTTCCGACACTTTCTCAGGATTCAAATTCATTTTCCTTGTGAATGATAATAATTGCGGTGAGAATGGGCAGAAGAGCGAATGTGCATTTGCGCGTGTCGCGGAGATTTAGTAATTTCGCAGAATAGAAAACAACCCTACCGA
>CAYZPI010000178.1:0-2402 GCA_964480085.1 uncultured Bacteroides sp.
ACTCCGAAGGCAAAGTCGTTGCCATCGCACCCGGCACGGCCACCATCACCGCTACATGCGGCAATGTCAGCGCCACTTGCGCTGTCACTGTTGCCAAGCGCATCATCGCCGCTGATGGCATCGTATTAGACACCGAAACATTAGATCTTGCTGTAGGCGACAGCTACCGGCTTACCGCCACGGTATCTCCAGAGGACACCACCGACAAGACCGTGACCTGGACAAGCTCAGACGCATCGGTTGCCAGTGTCGACTCCGAAGGCAAAGTCGTTGCCATCGCACCCGGCACGGCCACCATCACCGCTACTTGCGGCAATGTCAGCGCCACCTGCGAGGTTGCGGTTAAGCCTCTGGATGGAATATGGAACATTGTAGACGAAGGCGTTGCAATCCGAGTTGAAGGCAGCAGTCTCTACATCAAGGCTTCAGAAGATGTCCGGATATCTCTCTACGATACTGCAGGCACACTCTATTACAATGGTTATGACCACACTATCCCTGTGGAAAACAATAAGATCTACATTGTGGTAGTAGGCGAAAAGGTATTCAAGGTGAAAGCCTGATAGATCTCGACATCCCATAAAAAGGCCGCCCGATATGGAATTTCCATACCGGGCGGTTTGTTTGATGACAATTTTATATATCAGTATTATTTGTATTTCCAGTCGACGATGGTGCGTTTCTCTGAGGAGAAATTCACGCCGATTTTCGTCACCTTGCGGCCTCGGGCCTCCCAGTGAATGGCATAGCCCTTCTCCTCAATTTGACGGAGTGCATCCTCAGGGGGTGTGTCGAGCTTGAACTCGAACACATACACCCTCCACGGCGTGTCGGCTACCATGTCGCACCTCCCGCCGGAGCTGGAGATCTCGCAGTGGGTGCTTGCTCCCAGCATCATGAAGATAACGTACATGCACAGGTGTAGGTGCTTCTCCAGAGGTCTACCCACTATCTCATGGAACGGTACGCCCGCGGCTATCGCCTGGAGGATGGTCATCATGCTGTCAACATCGCCGCTGTGGATGGCGGCTCGCAGGGCCTGAAGTTCGTGGGTGATGTTGTCCGGGGTACGGCCTGTGTATTCCGGCACGAAGAGCAGCGCGAGCGCTGATTGCACCTCCTGGTTGGGGATACGCAGACGGTAGCTCTCCACGCCGTCCCAGTCGGCTATCGTGAGGTAGCCTGTCTGGAAGAACAGCGATACCGGGTTGTCTGCAGAGTAGGTGCCCCCGAGTCTTTCCTCGTTCACCCATTCAGAGGTCATGCCTCGGATATCCACGTGGCCTTGACGGACATAGTCGACAAGTATCTTCGACGATCCGCTCATAACCCAGTAGTTCTTCAGCATTGAGTCGTCCATGGCGTTGAGCACGCTGAACGGATTACAAACGTATTCCTTCTCCGGCGTGAAGCGGTAGCCGTCGTATTTCTGCAGGAGCGCCTCCACTGCCTTGTCACGGGGATACCCGTACCTGTCTGCTATCCTGGCGATACCCTCAGGGCAATATTCCTCAAGCTCATCGCGGGTGATGCCGCAGATGGCGGAATAATCCGGATTCATGCTTATGTCCTTCGGATTATTGAATCCGGAGAATATCGTGGTGTTGCGGAAGCGTGACACACCCGTGATGAAGGCGAAGCGTATATGGCGGTCGTGCGACTTCAGCACTGAGAAGAACGGGCGCAGCATTCTCGTCGCCTCATCAATCAGTTTCTGATCGTGAAGCACCTCGATGATGCCTTTGTCGTACTCGTCGATGAGGATCACAACCTTCCTGCCGTATTTCTCATGAAGGGTCTCGGTGAGCATGGCGAAGTATCCTTGCACCGTCAGCCCCTCCGGGTCTATATCCAGTCCGTAGCCCATGGCGATGCTCTTCAGTGTTCTGTACAGGTCGCTCCTCAGCTCGTCGATGTCAGAGGCCCCCATGCTTGAGAAATCCACGTGCACCACGGGATGCTCCACCCAGTCGTGCTCGTATTTCGACACCTCGAGACCCTCGAAAAGCTCCCTCCTCCCACGGAAGTAAGCTTCGAGCGTGGACAGCAGCAGGCTCTTGCCGAACCGTCGCGGACGACTCAGGAAATAATATTCGTTCCTCAAAAGCCTCGGGATATATCCCGTCTTGTCAACGTACACATATCCGTCAGTGCGAAGTTTCTCAAACGACTGCACCCCTATGGGATATCTTGTCCCCGTGATCTCCATGATTCTTTATTTTGTTTTCGCAAGCTCAACATAAGGATTAAGAACGCAAGCTTGAAAAATTTCAATTGCTTGTCTTTCGCCACAAAGATAAGCATCTTTCTCCGCTTTTGCAAATCCTGTCAACCATCTGCCTCTGCAATAAATGAAGATTCAACAACGAAGTGCAAAATCCTCGTTCTGAACAGCCCCAATA
>CAYZPI010000179.1:0-2400 GCA_964480085.1 uncultured Bacteroides sp.
AGCTGATGTTGAAGTTGCCGTTGAATTTGTATCTCTTCGTGTAGCTCGACTGTGCTCTTAGGCCCCATGATCCTTTGGTGTAGAGCTCGCCGGTGAGCGCCAGGTCCATATTGTCGGATATTGCGAAATAGTAGCCGCCGTCGCGCAGATAGAAGCCGCGCTGATAGTCATCGCCGAATGTGGGGAAGATCACACCGGAGGAATAGTCCTCTGTGAACGGGAAAAATCCGAATGGCACAGCCAGTGGGAGGGGCAGTCCGGCAAGCACCATATATGTGGGGCCTACCACGATGTCCTTGCCTGTGCGCATCTTTCCCTTTGTGACCTGGAAATAGAAATGAGGGCAGTCGTGGTTGTCGCACGTCGTGTAGCGTCCCATCCTGATGTTGTAGCTGTTGTCGGGATTCCTCTTGGTCTCGCCGCCGGTGAGGTAGCCTTCGCCCTGTTGGGTCACTACATCGGTGATGAATCCCTTTCCGGTCTTGAAATTGTAGCGCATGGTTCCGGCCTCATAGTCGGTGCCTCCGTCGTTGAACACGGGTTTTCCCGTCACCTCTCCGAGAGAGTCGGTCACACCGTGGGCGTACACTGTATTGTCGTTGAGGTTCATCTCTATCTCCTGGGCATCCAGCTTGATGTCGCCGTAGTTCACCGAACTGCCGCCGTACATCATGGCGGAATCGCGTCGCAATATGATCATCGAGTCGCTGGCCGAGAACTGTACGGCAGCGTCAAGATCCACCTTCTCGTTGCGGATCCTCTTGCGCGGAGTGGCTGGAGCGTTACGGCTGGTATCCTGCTTGGCTGAGTCGATGGCATTCTTGATGATTGAACCGGCGTCGCGCATTGCAATGGAGTCGGGGAGAGAGGGGCTGACGCTGTCGTTTGCCGAGGAAAGGATGCTGTCGCCAACTAATGGGAGAATGCTGTCGGCTGTGGCAGTCAGCACATCTTTTGCCACTCCCTCCGCAGTGCTGTCACTTGCGATTCTCTCCGCCATCGATGCCGGAAGGGTCGCGTGGATGTGTTTTGAATTGCCCGAACCACCTATTATCCCGCACGACACCATCGAGGTGCCGAGTACAGGAAGCAAAAGAAATATACCTATATATAATAGTAGTTTTTTCAACTGTAGATGCTGGATAAGTAGTTCAATCTGCAAAATTACGAAAAATTTGTGTCATACACATCCATTACCGTTCGTTTAACATTTCTTACACTTGATTCGCACAATTGGCAACTGTTCAGCTATCAAATATTTTGTAATATATTGATACCATCTGTCAGGCGGATGCGCAATGGCGCGTCAGCCTGACAGATGGTAGTCGCATTTCTTTCCAAAAAATATCCCTATTTTCCGAAAAAAATAAATAAAAAATCAATTTTATGTTATAGAACATAATTATATATTGCTCACTATTGAAAATTTATTCATAAATTGCACACGTTTTTCAAATCCATCGCTTTCAATAGAATCATTAAAATATCATGAAAGTTTACAAAACCAACGAAATCAAGAACATAGCCTTGCTTGGCAGCAAAGGCTCAGGTAAAACCACACTCGCTGAGGCCATGCTCTACGAGTGTGGAGTTATAAAACGCCGCGGCACAGTGGATGCCGGCAACACGGTCAGCGACTATTTCCCCGTAGAAAAAGAATATGGATCGTCGGTGTTCTCAACAGTGTTCTTTGCCGAATTCAACAACAAGAAGCTCAACGTGATCGACTGCCCGGGAGCTGACGACTTCGTAGGCAATGCCATCACCGCACTTGGTGTCACAGATACAGGTGTGATCCTCATCAACGGTCAGTATGGTGTGGAAGTGGGCACTCAGAATATTTTCCGTACTTGCGAGAGCCTCAACAAGCCCGTGATCTTCGCCATCAACCAGCTCGACGGTGAAAAGGCCGACTATGACAATGTGCTTGAGCAGACTCGCGAGGTGTTCGGCTCGAAGGTGGTGCCGGTGCAATATCCTACAGCGAGCGGTGCCGGATTCAATGCTTTCATCGATGTGCTGCTCATGAAGAAATATTCATGGGGTCCCGACGGTGGTGTGCCCAAGATCGAGGAGATCCCCGCCGACGAGCTCGACAAAGCCAATGAATATCACAAGACCCTCGTGGAGGCTGCAGCTGAAAACGACGAGAGCCTGATGGAGAAATTCTTCATGGACGAGAAACTCACCGAGGACGAGATGCGTGAAGGCCTGCGCAAGGGTATCGCCACTCGTTCGGTGTTCCCCCTCTTCTGTGTCAGTGCACAGAAGGACATGGGTGTCCGCCGCATGATGGAATTCCTCGGTAATGTGGTGCCTTTTGTCGATGACATGCCCGCACCCTTAAATACCGAAGGCGAGGAGGTGAAGCCCGATGCTGCAGGTCCTGTGAGCATATAT
>CAYZPI010000180.1:0-2192 GCA_964480085.1 uncultured Bacteroides sp.
AAGGAGGTTTTCTTCCAACAAATCGCTAATTTTGCAGTTGCCAGTTGAGAGTAGGCCCGCCGATTTCATCGACGAAAAGTACACATTAACCATTTTTTGTGCTATCACTTTGCCCAACATTTTGTAATTTTGCAAATAATTTACGATTATGGCATCATTGGAGTCAATTCAACATATTATATCGCCGGAACTCACCCTTCTCAACGACAGGATACGTGAGAAGCTCACCACATCCAATCCGCTGATGAACCAGGTGATCTCATCGTTTCTACGCAACAAGGGCAAGCAGCTCCGGCCCGTCATCCTGCTGCTCACGGCCAAGATGTTCGGCGACATCAATGATTCAGCCATCGCCGCCGCCTCGGCTGTGGAAATCCTGCACAATGCATCGCTCATCCACGATGATGTGGTGGACAACTCGATGATACGGCGCAATTCGCCGTCGATAAATGCCGTATGGGACAATCATATTGCCGTGCTCATAGGCGATTTCTTCGTGTCCACCGCTATGCAGCAGGCCATCTCCACGGGCAACGTGGAGATTATCGACTCGCTGTGCATGCTCGGACGCACCCTCTCGGTGGGCGAGCTCGACCAGATCTACAACGCGCGTTTCCATAAGATTTCCGAAGAGTCATATTTCAATATCATCTACAACAAGACTGCCTCGCTGTTCGTGACCTGCGCGAAGATGGGATGCCACTCTGTAGGGGTGACAGGCTCCCGCCTCGACGCCATGACACGCTTCGCCGGACTCCTGGGACTATGTTTCCAGCTGCGCGACGACGTGTTCGACTATTTCTCGGATGAGAAAGTGGGGAAACCCACCGGCAACGACCTCAAGGAGGGCAAAATCACCCTGCCCCTGATTCATGCCCTCGCCGATGAAAGCCTGCCGCGGCACAAGGAGATGGAAGAGCTGTCAAGAAAACCCGAGCTCTCCGGGCAGGAGATACGCACGTTGATAAATTATGCTATCGACAACGGCGGCATCGACTACACCTACAGCAAGATGCATGAGCTTCGCGATGAAGCTGCAAAGATACTGCTCACCCTGCCTGACAACGAGTCACGACGCGCACTTTTAGTGGTGCTCGACAGCATCATCACCAGGGACCATTGACACCTGTCCAAAGCTTGCATCACTACCGGATTCGCTGAAGAATTCCACCATACCATCCTTGAATTTGCATATTCGGCTACAAAATCGTACTTTTGCAGCTGAAAACCACGTTCACTATATATTGAAATCCATGCATGTCATCGCTTACAGCACCAGCACACACACTCAATGGGTGATTGCCGATGGTGACAAGATAGTCGAGAAGGCCGTTACCACCGGTCTGAATCCATTTTTCATGAGTCGCAGGGAAATCTCCCATGTGATACGGCTTGAGCTACCACGATGTTTTTTCCATCACAAATGGGACCATGTCTATTTCTACGGTGCCGGATGCGCAAATCCTGACAAAGACAACACGATCGAATGCTCGGTTATAGCACAGTTCAAGACACCAGTCACCGTGGCGAGCGACCTCTTGGGCGCAGCCAGAGGCCTCCTGCTCGACGAGGAAGGCCTGGTGTGCATCCTATCCACCGGAGCCAATTCCTGCCACTACGATGGCTCCAAAATCATCAAGAGCGTAAGGTCTTGCGGCTACATCATGGGAGATGAAGGTTCGGAAGCATATCTCGGGAAAAAACTGGTAGGCGACGTGCTCAAAGGATTGGCCCCCGATGAAATAATAAATGAATTCTACAGAAGATTCGACACCACACCCGATAAGGTGATGGACTCCATCTACATCCAGCCGCTGCCCAACCGTACGTTCGCCGATTATTCGGTGTTCCTCTCCGAACATATCTCCATACCCTACTGCCATTCTATGGTCTATGATGGATTCATACGTTTTTTCGAACGCAACATCTCATCCTATGACTTCCGTAACGTCAGTCTGTCGGCTGTGGGAACAGCGTGCACCATCTACCGCAGTATCTTTGAGGATGCAGCCAAGAATTTTGGCGCCAGACTCCGCAGCATCGAAGAGTCACCAATTATGGGGCTAATACGCTACCACAATAATCAATAATCAATGAAAAATTGCCATCCGGATGGTATTTTTCATTTTTCAATAAAAAAAAGCCCCCTCGCTTTCGCAAGGGGGCTAAGGATGGCGTTGACCTACTCTCCC
>CAYZPI010000181.1:0-2105 GCA_964480085.1 uncultured Bacteroides sp.
AGAAGGAACTCGCCGTAGCGGCATTGCGCAACGGCACCGTCATCGACCATATCCCAGCCTCGGCCGTGTTCAAGGCCGTGAAGATACTCGGCATTGAGAAGCTCAAGGATGCCGTCACGATAGGATTCAACCTCGACAGCAAGAAGCTCGGCAGAAAGGGTATCATTAAGGTGGCTGATGTGGAATTCGACGAGGCCGCCCTCAACCGCATAGCCCTGATTGCCCCGAACGCTGTGGTGAACATCATACGCGATTTCAATGTGGTGGAGAAGCGCCCGGTGCAGCTGCCGGATACAATAACAGGTATTGTAAAATGTGCCAATCCTAAGTGCATCACCAACAACGAGCCCATGGCCACGCGTTTCACGGTGGTGTCGCGCAACCCGGTGGAGATTCGTTGCCACTACTGCAACCACACCGTCAGCGGCAAGGATGCCAAGATATTATGAAAGTGTCGTGGAAACCGGGTACAATGGTGTATCCGATTCCGGCAGTGCTGGTGAGCTGCGGCGTCACCGACGAAACCCGCAATCTGATCACTGTGGCATGGACCGGCACCGTGTGCACCAATCCACCGATGCTATATATTTCGGTGCGTCCCGAACGCCACTCATATAATATAATAAAGGAGCAGAGGGAATTCACCGTATGCCTCACCACTGCTGCCATGGCGCGGGCCACTGACTGGTGCGGCGTGAAATCCGGCAGGGACGTGGACAAATGGGAAGCTACAGGTCTGACGCCTGTCCACGGTGAGAAGGTGGGATGTCCGTACATAGCCGAATCGCCCTTGTGCATCGAATGTCGGGTGAAGGAGGTGGTGCCGCTCGGAAGCCACGATATGTTCATGGCAGATGTGGTGAACGTCATAGCCGACGACCGCTACATCGATCCCGCCACAGGACGTTTCGACCTGGCCGCCTCCGGACTGATGGCCTACAGCCATGGCCACTATTACCGCCTTGGCGAGTGTCTGGGCAAATTCGGCTTCTCGGTGGAACGCTCAGGGCGCTCAGGCAAGAGAGGGCGCAACCGCCGCAGGTGAAGGTATCCGGCAAGGAACTGACAATTTATAGAAACAGAACATCACTTATATCTTATTTTATGGATAAAGAAATATTCGATCTGATCGAGAAAGAACATCAGAGACAGAAAAAAGGCATCGAGCTGATTGCCTCCGAGAATTTCGTCAGCGACGACGTGATGCGTGCCATGGGCTCGTGCCTCACCAACAAATACGCCGAAGGGTATCCCGGCCACCGCTATTACGGCGGTTGCGAGGTGGTCGACCAGGTGGAGCAGCTCGCTATCGACAGGGTGAAGAAGATTTTCGGAGCCGAATACGCCAACGTGCAGCCCCATTCCGGTGCGCAGGCAAATATGGCTGTGTTCATGGCCACGATGAAGCCCGGCGACAAATTCCTCGGCCTGAATCTCTCGCATGGCGGTCATCTGTCGCACGGGAGCCCGGTGAATTTCTCAGGACTTATGTTCCAGGCTCTGGAATACAATGTGGATGAGGAGACGGGACGTGTGAACTACGACCAGATGGAAGAGGTGGCGCTGAGAGAGCGTCCTCGCCTGATCATCGGTGGCGCGAGCGCCTACAGCCGTGAATGGGACTATGCCCGCATGCGTAAGATCGCGGATGAGGTGGGCGCCATCCTCATGATCGACATGGCACATCCGGCAGGACTTATCGCCGCCGGCCTGCTCGACAATCCCCTCAAGTATGCACATATCGTCACCTCCACAACCCACAAGACATTACGCGGCCCGCGTGGAGGCATCATCCTCATGGGCGAAGATTTCGACAACCCATGGGGCAAGACCAATCCAAAGGGACAGATCCGCAAGATGTCGCAGCTGCTTGACTCGGCAGTGTTCCCCGGAGTGCAGGGCGGACCGCTCGAACATGTGATAGCCGCCAAGGCTGTGGCTTTCGGCGAGATACTGCAGCCCTCGTGGAAGGACTATGCCGAGCAGATAAAGAAGAATGCCGCAGTGATGGCTCAGGCCCTCATCGACAAAGGATATAAGGTGGTGTCGGGCGGCACTGACAACCATTGCATCCTCGTCGACCTCCGCACCAAGTTCCCCGACCT
>CAYZPI010000182.1:0-1982 GCA_964480085.1 uncultured Bacteroides sp.
CCGCCGGCGAGGCATTCGACAAGTGCGCCAAGGTGATGGGGCTCCCCTACCCCGGAGGCCCGCACATCGACCGTCTGGCAGCCGAAGGCGACCCCGACCGTTTCCATTTCGCCAAACCACATATCCCCGGACTCGACTATAGCTTCAGCGGCCTGAAGACATCGTTCCTCTACACCCTGCGCGACCGGAAAAAGGCCGATCCTCTGTTCGTGGAGCATAATATGCCCGACCTTGCCGCATCGCTCCAGAAGACCATCATCGACATCCTCCTCGACAAGCTCCGCAAGGCTGTGGATATCACCGGAGTGAAGACAGTGGCGATCGGAGGTGGCGTATCCGCCAATTCGGGTGTGCGTGATGCGGTGGCGCGTTTCTGCGCAGAAAAAGGGCTCAAGGCCTTCATCCCCGAGAGAATGTTCACCACCGACAATGCCGCCATGGTGGCTATAGCCGGCTATTTCAAATATCTCGACAAGGAGTTCTGCGACATGAGCCAGACCCCTTACGCAAGAGTCACAGTATGAAACTTTCAATAATAATCATCGGCGACGAGGTGCTCTTAGGCCAGGTCACCGATACCAATTCGGGCGAGATAGCGCGTCAGCTCGGTCCGATGGGATGGCAGGTGACGGAGACCCGCGTGGTGGGCGACGACACCGGCGTCATAAGACACGCAGTGGCCGAAGCCATGGAGGCAAACGACCTTGTCATCACCACAGGTGGGCTCGGTCCCACCAAGGACGACATCACCAAGACAGTGCTCACCGAATATTTCGGCGGCGAGCTGCGCCTCGACCCATCGGTGACGGAGAATATCGAGCGTGTCTTTGCCAGACGTGGGCTAACGCTCAACGACCTCACCCGCGCCCAGGCTCTTGTGCCTACATCGTGCAGGGTGATACAGAACGAACTTGGCACTGCCCCGATAATGTGGTTCGAGAAGGACGGAAAGGTGCTCATATCCATGCCGGGGGTACCATTCGAGACCGAAGGCATGCTCAGGATATCGGTGGCAGAGGCTATCCGGCACCACTTTACCCCTGACAGCATAATGCTCCACCACACCCTGATAGTGAGTGGAATCACCGAATCCGACCTCGCCTCACATCTCGCCGGCTGGGAGGAAGCCCTCCCAGCCGGCCTCCACCTTGCCTACCTGCCCGTACCGGGATACATACGTCTGCGTCTCGACGGTAAGGATATCGACACCCAGGCATACGGGCAATATGTGGATCAGCTGAAGGCGCTGACCAGCGGATGGCTAATCCACGACGGCGACGCCACACCGGCCGAGATCCTTCTCGAAAAACTCCGTGCCAGAGGCTACACTGTCGCCTCCGCCGAAAGCTGCACCGGCGGCAACATCGCTCATCTCATCACCGCCATCCCCGGTGCATCGGACTGCTTCATGGGCAGCGTGGTGAGCTACAGCAACGACGTGAAGGAGCGTGTGCTCGGCGTGCCTGCCGGCGACATTGCCAATCATGGCGCCGTGAGCGAACCCGTGGTGACAGCCATGGCACGGGGAGCGGCATCACTGATGCACACCCATTGCGCCATAGCCACATCGGGGATAGCCGGACCCGGAGGCGGATCGCCTGAAAAGCCCGTCGGCACCGTGTGGATGGCCGTCCACTCGCCGGAGGGCACCGTGACGCAATGCCGCCGCTTCGCCGGCGACCGCGAGCGGGTGATAGCCCGAGCCTCGGCCGAGGCAATCATGATGCTCATACGCCAGATAGCTGATTGAGCCTGTCGCATCAATCATAATTGGGATATATCCCGATACATCAAGATGCATCGCGATTCATCCCGATGTATCCCGAAAATTTCAACCAAAAAGCAAATTTTTGTAAAAAATCTGCTTCCAAATTTGGCTATGTCGGGAAAAATCACTTATTTTGCACTCTGTTTTGTGACACGTCCAGAAAAGCGCCATGAAATGATGCGTCTGGCTGCGATATGAGCTGAGATGTAAGTCA
>CAYZPI010000183.1:0-1878 GCA_964480085.1 uncultured Bacteroides sp.
ACTACACCGACCGCGCCACATGCCCTCTCTTTGGCGATGGAGCGGGAGCCGTGCTTGTAGAGCCAACCGATGAAGAGACAGGTGTGATCGACGCAGTGTTCCACGTCGACGGTTCGGGACTGCACCACCTGATAATGAAGGCCGGCGGCAGTGTGAAGCCTACCACCCAAGAGACGCTGGATGCACGCGAGCACTACCTCTACCAGGAAGGAAGGGCTGTGTACAAGAACGCTGTGAACGATATGCTCTCGTCATCGCTCGACGTGATGAAGCGCAACAGTCTCGCAGCCGCCGACATCGCCTACTTAGTGCCCCACCAGGCCAACCTCCGCATCATTGAGGCTGTGGCAAAGCATGCCGACCTGCCTATGGAGAAGGTGCTGGTGAATATAGAGTACCGTGGCAACACCTCGGCTGCGACAATTCCCATCTGTCTCGACGAAAAGAAGGACCAGCTGAAGAAAGGTGATAAACTTATCCTGACAGCTTTCGGAGCCGGCTTCACATGGGGAGCAATGTATCTGATCTGGGATCTCTGATTGGTCCGAAATTGTTAAAAACTCAAAAAATAGCATCCGTAGTGATGCTATTTTTGTTTTTAACATAAACATTGAAAAAAGATAATTATGGAAAACGGATTTAAATCAGGATTTGTAAACATAGTAGGTAATCCCAACGTGGGTAAGTCGACTCTGATGAACGACCTTGTGGGCGAGCGTCTGAGCATAATCACATCCAAGGCGCAGACCACCCGCCACCGTATCAACGGCATTGTGAATGGTCCGAACTATCAGATAGTATTCTCCGACACCCCCGGTGTGCTTAAGCCTAAATATAAGCTGCAGGAGAGCATGCTGAGCTTCAGCGAAGGCGCCCTCACCGATGCCGATGTCCTGCTTTATGTGACCGACGTGGTGGAGGATCCTACCAAGAACGCCGACTTTCTGGAACGGGTAGCGAAGGAGAAGGTACCCGTGCTTTTGGTGATCAACAAGATCGATCTGCTCAAGGGACAGGGCGAGCTGGAGGCCATAGTCAACCGCTGGAAGGACATGCTGCCCAACGCTGAGATATTCCCCACCTCAGCTACCGAACGCTTCAACGTCGACAACCTGATGAACCGTATTCTTGAACTGCTGCCCGAAGGACAGCCTTTCTTCGGCACCGATGCCCTGACCGACAAACCGGCGCGTTTCTTCGTCACCGAGATCATCCGCGAGAAGATTCTCCTGAGCTACGAGAAGGAGATACCTTACTCTGTAGAGGTGATCGTGGAGAAATTCGAAGAGAAGGAGACCTCAATACACATTATGGCAGTGATATATGTGGAGCGCGACACCCAGAAGGGTATAATCATCGGCAAGGGAGGCCAGAAACTGAAACACGTGGGCATCGAGGCCCGAAAGGATATCGAGAAATTCTTCGGAAAGAAGGTATATCTTGAGCTATTCGTGAAGGTGGAGGAGAACTGGCGTAACCGCGAAAACAAGCTCCGCGAATTCGGATACGAAGGATAAAATCAATGAAAAATGAATAATGAAAAATGAATAATGAATTTATTGACATGTGTAGGCATAAGATTTGTTATCCGGATGCATCACTGCTAATTTTTCATTCTTCATTTTTAATTTTTAATTAGAAATTATGAGTCAATTAGTAGCAATAGTAGGGCGCCCCAACGTGGGCAAGTCGACGCTCTTCAACCGCCTGACACAGTCGCGTACGGCTATTGTAGATGATACAAGCGGCACCACACGCGACCGTCAGTATGGCAAGGTGGATTGGAACGGCCGCGAATTTTCGATAGTGGATACCGGCGGATGGGTCGTAAATTCCGACGATGTGTTCGAGAGCGAGATCAACAAACAGGTGCAGCTT
>CAYZPI010000184.1:0-1800 GCA_964480085.1 uncultured Bacteroides sp.
TGACTGTTAATCAGAGGGTCGTTGGTTCGAGTCCATCTTGAAGCGCTGATATCCGCAGAGCCGCCTTTTCAGGCGGCTCTTTTTTATTCAGATTATTTTAGTAATTTTGTGGTCATATAAGAATTTTTGAAGAGAATATGTCTGGATTTGCAATTTTCATCATTATTTTTGTGGTGGTGAGCGGCATCCTGGGATGGCGCTCAGGCCTGCTCCGCCAAGTGGGACGACTCGCCGGAATAATCCTCGGTATCGCAGCCTGCCGCATCTACGCTCCGGCACTGGTGGATTATTTCTGCGGCACGGGGGCTTCCGTGTCAGACACGGTGCTGTGCACGGTGCTGTGCTATGTCTTGCTGTTCATAGTGGTGTACCTGGTGGCCACGCTGTTGGCCCACCTGATTCGCCGGATGCTTGACTCGGTGCACATAGGCGTCCTCAACCGTCTGGCCGGGGCAGCGTTCAATATCATGGAGTGGCTGCTCATGCTCAGCCTGGCGCTCAACCTGTGGGTGACGCTGGTGCCTTCCACCTCACTCGCTTCCGACCCGCTTTTCGACCGTGTGCTCTGGTTCGGTCCCTTCCTTCTTGGCACCAATGCCGCAGGAGCTGTTGGCAAAGCCGTCTCTACAGCCGTAGGAGCATGAAAACATCCTCCCTCCTTCATTCGTTTATAAGCTACAGGTTATTTCCTAAAAGCGCAAATCTTTTTGTTTAATCCGCGAACTTCAGCGAGCGACATAATTTACACCCCCAAGGATATGGACAAAGACACCTACGACAAGAACAACAAGGATAAGGAAAAAGACAAGGACAAGTTCAGCGAAAGCGAGGATATCCTCAACGACGCCACCTCCGGCGAATACAAATACGGATTCGTCACCGACATCGACACCGACATCATCCCGAAAGGCTTGTCGGAGGACGTGATACGCATGATCTCCCATAAGAAGGGCGAACCCGGATGGCTTCTCGATTTCCGCCTGAAGGCCTACCGCAAGTGGCTCACCATGAAGATGCCCCGCTGGGCACATCTCGACATACCGGAGATCGACTACCAGGCGATAAGCTACTACGCCGCTCCCGTGAAGAAAGAGGGGCCTAAGAGCCTCGACGAGGTGGATCCGCAGCTAATCGACACATTCAACAAGCTCGGCATCCCTCTGCAGGAGCAGAAGATGCTGTCCGGCATGGCCGTGGATGCCGTGATGGACTCGGTGTCGGTGAAGACCACACACCGCGAGAAACTCGCCGAGATGGGCATAATATTCTGTTCGTTCTCGGAGGCGGTGAGGGACTATCCCGACCTCGTCAGGAAATACCTTGGCAAGGTGGTGCCGTACACCGACAATTTCTTCGCCGCCTTGAACTCGGCGGTGTTCTCCGACGGATCGTTCGTCTACATCCCCAAGGGCGTGAGATGCCCTATGGAGCTGTCGACATATTTCCGCATCAACGCCGCAGGCACGGGTCAGTTCGAACGCACGCTGATCGTAGCCGATGACGATGCCTACGTGTCGTATCTCGAAGGCTGCACCGCCCCTATGCGCGACGAGAACCAGCTGCACGCCGCCATCGTGGAGATTGTGGTCGAGGACCGCGCCGAGGTGAAATATTCCACGGTGCAGAACTGGTACGCCGGCGACAAGGATGGCCGTGGCGGCGTGTACAATTTCGTGACGAAGCGCGGACTCTGCCGTGGCGACCATTCCAAGTTATCATGGACACAGGTGGAGACAGGTTCGGCAATCACCTGGAAATATCCCGGCTGCATCCTCAAGGGCGACAACTCCGTGGGCGAGT
>CAYZPI010000185.1:0-1767 GCA_964480085.1 uncultured Bacteroides sp.
TGAAATATTTCTGCACCACAGAGTCGATTGCCCTCTACCTGCAGAAATACATCGTCTACCGCAAGCGCAAGATTTTCCACACATCCACCGGCAAGCTCGACGACCTCCTGCCCTACCTGCTGAAACACAAGAACGACAAGTATCTCTACGCCATCAGCGATGTACACAACACCACCACCAATGTACTCGACAATAACAAGATCAACTATACACGCGCAGTGATGTACCGCACGGTGAGCAATGATTTCGGTCCCGACGAACCGTTCGACTACGACATGCTCGTATTCTTCAGTCCGCAGGGTATCGAGTCGCTGCTGAAGAATTTCCCCGATTTCAAACAGGGCGACATACGCATCGCCACATTCGGGGCCACCACAGCCAAGGCCGTGAAGGATGCCGGGCTGAGGCTCGATCTTGAGGCTCCGACGGTGCAAGCTCCGTCGATGACAGCAGCCCTCGACCTTTACCTAAAGGAAAACCGCGACTGACATGAGGCTCCGCCTGTATAAGAGCGAGAAACTTTGCAGCGTGACGGCGATCAACACCCTGTTCGACCGTCACGCTGCCAATTTTACGCATGCCGCATTCCCCATCCGTGTGTTCTGGAAAGTGAACAGTGAACGCACCACCGGCGCCCCGCTGCAATTCCTGATTTCCGTGCCCAAGAAGCGTCTGCGCCATGCCGTGGACCGTGTGACGATGCGCAGGCGCATACGCGAGGCCTTCAGGCTTCACCATCACGCCTATCCCCTGCCCGAGGGAGTGAGGATCGACGTGGCATTCGTATACGTGGATTCGAAGCTTCATTCGTATCAGCGCGTGGAGGGGAGCATGCTACGCCTGCTCAAAAGCATCTCGTCGGCTCTCGCTGAGCAGCCCGATGATGCCGACGCGACCAACCGCATTCCCACCGATAACGGACAATGAGATGAACACACCCGGCATTTTTGGGAAAGCGCTCGTCACGCTCCTGTCGCTGCCAATTCATTTTTACAGATACTGCATATCGCCGATGTTCCCGCCGGCATGCCGCTTCACCCCCACGTGCAGCCAGTACGCACTGGAGGCCCTGCGCAAACATGGTGCGGTGAAGGGTACGTGGCTCGCAGTGAAACGTATCTGCCGTTGCCATCCGTGGGGCGGCAGCGGCTATGACCCGGTGCCATGAACATCACCGATTTCCGCGACATACACACCCATAACCTGGATGCGGGGTGCGACAGCATCATCAACCTGCCCCTGCACTCTCCGGTGCCTGAGAGCGGATACTACAGCGTGGGCATACATCCATGGGATGCGGCCTCAGCCACTGAAGCAGATATTGAGGAGATCGAACGGATGGCGGCCCATCCCCGGGTGATGGCCATAGGCGAGACGGGGCTGGACAAGCTGCGCGGAGGACACATTGAGAGACAGCGCGAGGTATTGGAGCGCCACATCGCCATAAGCGAAAGCGTGGGTAAGCCGCTGATACTGCATGTGGTGAAGGCCTTTCCTGAACTGATACAACTGCGCCGGCAGCTCAAGCCGCGGCAGAGATGGATAATCCATGGATTCCGGGGACGGCCGGAGCTTGCGGGCGAGCTGCTGCGCCATGGCTTCGACATCTCGATAGGAAGCAGATTCAATCCGGCGGCGGCAGCCATAATCCCGCCCGACCGCCTTTTCCACGAGACCGACTGAATCCCATATCGGGATATATCCCAATGAATGAGGCTGTGTCAAAATAGGCGCAGCCTCTTTTTATAAGCTGCTGAAAAACATAAA
>CAYZPI010000186.1:0-1692 GCA_964480085.1 uncultured Bacteroides sp.
GATGATAGTAATCAATGGTTTGGTCACCACTAATTTACTAATTATCTGCAATATGTACAACTTTTTCATTATAAATGTTTTAGAAATTTAATTCAACCAACGGGTAATAGAAATAATTTTCACTATGTTAGGAGCTATAGCGGGTGATTAAGGATTACGAGGATGCAGTGCGTCTGGCCATATCTCTTGGCGGGGATGCCGATACAATGGCCTGCATCGCCGGCTCAATCGCCGCGTGTCTGTATCCTATCCCCGAATGGATTGCAAGGCAGTGCTTATCGCATTTGATTCGGCAGGAAGGGAAGCTATGATACTCAAGCAGGTGACAAGTAAGTCTACCACCAAATCTGGAGTTTCAAAGAAGAGATAAATCAGTCGGACACATTATCGTTGTAGAATTTTTCAAATTCTTTAAGGCGTGCGGCATTATCCATGTCGAGATATTTGTTGAGCGACTTCATGCCGTGTTCTGGGAGAATACCAGCTGCTTGTAGGCGGTCGTTAGGGCGAAACGGCCGGAAATAGCATGGCTGGAGATTTCCGGCTTTCATGGCTGGGATATTCATATTCTTCGGGCAGCTTCCTCCGCACTGTGTAGAGGAAGCTGCCCGAAGAAAAATCTTTGTCGGGTATCAGAAGAGATAAGCCACGCGGAGGGTCCACTGGCGGCTCTGGGCACTGTAGTCGGTGAGCAGATTTGCCTTCACAGCGTAGGTGCCGCCGTAGGTGTACTGCACCGATACCTGCCAGTTGCGCATCAGCTCAGCACCGATACCGCCTACCAGTGCAACATCGCCACCGGAGTAATGCATGGCATCGCACTTGCTGTGGGCGACCTGTATATGAAAATCCGGACCTATGTAGACGAACGGCGCGAACACCTCTTCCAGACCGTTGAGATTGGTGTACTTGAAGCGAAGATGGAACGGCAGGGTGATCTCGTGCATCATCAGTGTCTCGTTGCCGTAGCCCTGCGACTGCCACATAAGCCTCTCTCCAAGATTCACCTTGGCACCGCTCATGTTGTAGAACAAGCCAAAATCGATACCGAATCCGATACCGGGAAACATCATCTCGGTCTGCAATCCTGCCTGAAAAGCGGGGATGGCCTTTACCGTGGCGATGTCATTCTGCTTGAAATGGAGGTTGGAGTAAGACAAACCTGCCACAGGACCATAACGGAACTGGGCTTTAGCCGTGCCTGCGGCGAACAAGCACACGATCAGGATGGCGACATATCTTGCTATCTGTTTCATATCTTTTCGATTATTTCTTCCACGGAGCGGAGCTGCTGCTCGCCCGTAGCCATGTTCTTGAGTGTTATCTTTCCTTGCTCCAGCTCGCTGTCGCCCACCATAGCCACGTAGGGCGAGCGCATGTCGTTGGCATAGCCCATCTGCTTCTTCATCTTGGCAGCCTCGGGATAAAGCACCGCTGAGATGCCTGCCTCACGCAGCCGCTTGATGTACTTCATGCACGCGAGAGCCTCCTTCGGTCCGAAATTCAGGAATATTACCTTGGGACCCGTAACGGTATCCTCGGGATAGAGGTCGAGCCCGTTGAGCACATCGTAGATGCGGTCGGCTCCGAACGAGATTCCCACACCCGACACGCCGGGCAGACCGAACACCCCGGTAAGGTTGTCGTAGCGGCCGCCTCCGGTGATGGAGCCTATCTGGAAATCGTTGGCCT